>NZ_JALRMO010000001.1:7755751-8094002 GCF_023276405.1 Paenibacillus hamazuiensis | reverse complement strand
ACCGATAAAATCGCCGGACTGGACAACGGTGCCGACGATTATATGACTAAGCCGTTCAGCCCGCAGGAGCTGATTTCCCGGATTCAGGCGATTTTGCGGCGCGTTCAGGCGCTTCCTTCCGCAATGGAAAGCGCTCCGGTAACCGTCGGCCAAATCGTCATTCAGCCGGATCAGCGGGAAGTGAAAGTGCGCGGCGAAGCGATCGAGCTGACTCCGAAAGAATTCGATCTTCTGCTTTTTCTGAGCAAGCACCGCGGCAAAGTGCTCAGCAGGCAGCAGCTGCTGCACGGCGTATGGGATTATCATTTCCTCGGAGACACGCGGATCGTCGATGTCCATATCAGCCATCTGCGCGATAAAATCGAGCACAACGCACGCAACCCGGAATATATTGTAACGATTCGCAACGTCGGATACAAGCTGACGGAGCCGGCTGTTAAAGAGGTTATGGCGTAAGAGGGGCACACCCTAAGTCATGGGGCCCCCTAAATCGGGATGCCCTCCCCCCTAAATCCCCCCATCGGGGGGACCCCAGGCGCTCGGGCGCCCTGGACCCGCCGGCCGGGAGTTCATGCTCGCTGCTAGGTCGCGTGTGGGCGTCATGGATTTTTACCTTCGGGTAAAAATCCTATGCCGGCCACGCTTTACTTTGGGAGCGATGATGAAGGGAGTAGGTGCGTGCCACTATCCCGCGTTTGTCTGCCATGGTTTGCTGGCGCAAACCTATGGCGGACACGCTCAACTTTTTTGCTCGAAGTGCCCTTGTACCATGCAACCCGCAAAAATGCCCCACTGCCAAATACGGCAGGGGGCTCTTTTTGCATAACGTCCGTTTCTTACGTTCCGTTTATCCGTTCCGCTTTTGGAAATCGGCCATAAACTCGGCGAGCGCTTTGCAAGCTTCGTACGGAACCGCGTTGTAGGTCGAGGCGCGCAGGCCGCCTACGCTGCGGTGGCCTTTCAGGCCGACAAAACCTTGCTGCTCGGATTCCTTCACGAACTTTTTCTCCAGTTCTTCGTTTTCCATTCGGAACGTGATGTTCATCAGCGAACGGTATTCCGGAGCGACCACTCCGCGATAGAAGCCGCCGCTGTTGTCGATAGCCTGGTAAATGAGCGCCGTCTTCTCGCGGTTTCTTTGCTCCATCGCCGCTGCGCCGCCGTTTTCCTTGATCCATTTAAGCACCAGGTTCACCATGTATACCGAATACGCCGGAGGCGTGTTGTACAGGGAGTTGTTCTTGGCGTGGGTCGCGTAGCTCAGCATCGTCGGAATGTTTTTCGGCACGAGGCTCAGCATGTCTTCGCGCAAAATAACGACCGTAACGCCGGACGGTCCAAGGTTTTTCTGGGCACCCGCGTAAATCATCGCGAACTTGGAGACGTCCACCGGACGGCACAAAATGTCGCTCGACATATCGCCGATCAGCGGCACGTTCCCGCTATCCGGGTATTCTGGGTACTGGGCTCCGCCGATCGTTTCGTTCGACGTAATATGCAGGTAAGCTGAATTCGGTGCGAGCTTGATGTCGCTGAGCGCCGGAATGCGCGTAAACTTGTCCGCTTCGGAGCTGGCGGCAATCGCCGTTTCACCGAACTGCTTCGCTTCTTCGATCGCTTTTTCCGCCCAAGATCCTGTATGTACATAGCTGGCAACCTGGCCCGCCTTCAGGAAGTTCATCGGGATCATCGCGAATTGCGTGCTGGCTCCTCCTTGCAGGAACAACACCTTGTAGCCGTCCGGTATGCCCATAAGTTCCTTGAGCAAGCTTTGCGTCTCGTCGTTAACCTGCTCATATTCGCCACTGCGGTGGGAAATCTCCATAATGGACATGCCGATCCCCTTATAATCGACGAATTCCTCCTGCGCTCTTTGCAAAACCTCGAGCGGCAGCGCTGCCGGCCCGGCGTTAAAATTGTAAGCCCGTTTACCCATCTTCTCCACACCTTCGCATATGTTTTATATACTGGCTATGATAACAGAGTTGCTTCCCATCCTTCAAGGGGTTTGCCGCAATCTCCGACATATTGATACATTTTCCGAAAACGGCCATATTATCTATGACGGCAAGACCTCCAAGCAACGAAAGGAGCTGTTCCCGTGAGTGAAACCATTCGTTTATTTATAGCCGTTCCTCTGCCCGATCCGGTCAAAAGGGAGCTGGAAAAACGCTGCTTGACATTGCGACAGGAGCTCCCGTTTCAAAAATGGGTGCATCCGGACGATATGCACATCACGCTGCAATTCCTCGGCGAGACGCCTTCCGGCAAGGCGGACCGCATCCGCGAGGAGCTTGGGCGCCTCGCTGCCGAGACCGAGCCGATGCGCCTCGCTATCGAAGGGCTCGGCACGTTCGGCAAGCCGTCCGCGCCGAGCATCTTATGGGCCGGCGTCCGCGGCGACGTGCCGCAGCTGGCGGCGCTGCAGAAGCGCGTGGAAGCCGCCATGGAGCCGCTGGGCTTCGCGGCGGAAGGCCGCGCTTATTCGCCGCACGTGACGCTTGCGCGGCGGTATAGCGGCGCTTCCGCGTTCTCCCGCCAGGCGATGCCGGCCTGGGCTGGCGACGCTCTCGCCTGGACGGCCGGCGATATCGTGCTGTACCGCAGCCATTTGACGCGCAAACCGATGTACGAGAACATCGGTTCGTTCCGGCTTTTGGCTCAAGTAAGCACGGCTCACTAAAAACGAGCCGGGTTCAACTAAAATTCGCATACATAAGGAATCCGCCCAAAGATGCGATCCAAATAAGCGGAATGCCGTTCCAGATCAGGGCAGCCTTGTATTTTCGGCGGGAAAAGAAAACCCACCCCAGGACTAGCGAGACGAGAAATGCCAGCGGATAAAGCAATATAAAGATGAAAATGAGCCAGGTTTGCACATCGCCGGCCGCTTCGGGCGAGTCGAACATCATGACGGACATGCCGGAGATAAACAGCCATACGGCGATAAAGAGGACGTACACGATTTGCGATAAGATGAGCGCCACTAACGCTGCTTTACGATTCATTCGATTTAACCTCTTTTCCATAAGTCGCTTGGCTTGTCGAAGCCTTCTTCATATTACCATAGGCCGTCTTGGCGTACACTGAAAAGTAAGCGCTTTATGTCAGGTTTTTTCGAAAATAAGTGTAAACGGAAAAAACAAAAAACACGCCTCACCCGGCGTGTCCCGTAAATTACGTTCGGTTCCTTTCAACATGAGTGTGGCGCCTACCGTCGAAACGGTACCCATTCTGGCACTCCCTTTCCAATTTTGCCTCAAGGTTAAAACTTGAATCCCGCTCAGTCTGCCAATGAAATATCGGTTGTTCCGGGACGCTCCCGCCGCGACAACCAAAGTGAAAAGCCCGCTGCAAAGAATGCGATTAACACACTGACGGCTCCCACCCAACCGATATGCTTCTCCGAGAACAGATTAACCGTAAAGCCGCCGATTGCCGCTCCAAACGCCATACCCAACTGCAGGATCGAGTTGTTCAAACTGAGCATAAGATCGGATGCCCGCGGTGCCAGCGTGATCAAATAAAACTGCTGAACCGCAACGGTTGACCAGGCGGATAAGGCCCACACGATAAGTAAAAGAAACGCACCGACAAGAGATTTCGCAAGAAAAGCCAGAAGCAGCAATATAGCGGCGTGCACAAACAGCCCGATCAGCAAAGTTCGAGGTACTCCCCATTTGTCCGTTCCGTATCCTCCCAAGCGGGCTCCGGCAATGCTGAACAGGCCGAAGACGAATATGCCCAAGCTCACCTGGCTCTGCTCCAGCTGCACCACCTTTATCAAATAAGGCGATATATACGTAAAGACAACCGAGTATCCCAAAATCCAGAATAAGGTGGCGAGCAGACCGCTCGTAATTCGTATTTCTTTAAAAAGAGCAAGCTGCCGGCTGAACGGAACCGATGCTTGGCCGGCGATCACAGGCACAGCCTTCGCGATCGCGATAAGAGTTGGAATCGCAAGCAGCCCAATCCCTGCGAAGATATACCGCCAATCCGTATAGCTAGCAATTAATCTGCCGATCGGCACTCCCAGCACAAGTGAAGTACTGAAACCCATGATGACGGCGGCTATCGCTCTTCCCTGTTTACCGGGTGCCGACAGATGCGCTGCAACTGCAAGCGATACGACGAGATAGACTCCCATACTCATGGCCAGCACCACCCGGGAGAGCATCATAAGCTCAATTCCCGAACTGATGAATGCAATGAAATTGCCCAGGATAAAAACAACCAGAGTATAGATCAGCAGCTTCTTGCGTTCCATTCTCGAGGTGAGCGCTACAAGCAAGGGAGCGCCAACCGCGATGACAAGCGCAAAAACGGTAACCAGTTGCCCCGCCACAGCTACGGATACTTGCAAATCGGCTGCAATCACATCGAGAATTCCGGCAACGACCAACTCCGACGTGCCGATCAAAAAACCTCCGGCTGCCAGCAAAGCGATTTTCCATGAATTCGATATTCCCGTTCCATTCATTTTCATTTCCTCCTCTTGGCTTCACTATTTATTATGAAGCTGATCTTTTAATTACCTTTATCATAGCCTTGCTGCTCGCGAACTTCTTGTAAGTTATTCCACACATTTTGTATGAACTTGCTTAAATGTCCCTGATCCTGCATCGTCTGCAGGTCCGCAAAAATAATTTGGTTCTCCCGGATTCGAAAGGTGTACCAAACATGAAATCGTCCCGTTCCCGGCGCTTCGGCACTCATGAGAACGCGTGCTCCATGCGGTAACGGAAATCCGAACAGCGCCTCGTATCGATATCCGATCACTTTTAGTCCGGCCCACGCCTTGATTGCAGATTTGCCGATGATTTCACGATTCATGTCAAGTATGACGGCGGAATCCGAGAAACACGCCGTCAACTCCCGCAAATCGCCGCGATTGGCGCTTTCCATATAAACCTGAACCGCAGGCGGAATTATAAAATTTCCGTAATCCGGTTCATCCTGTTGATCTTTCATTCTCAAGACCCCCTATGAAATGATGTGGACTTTATATTCAGTATAAAAAGCTTCATCATACGGGTATTGGACGATTCTCGTTTGTTTTTGTATATTCCGAGCTCACAAAGAAAAAACGCAGCAGCGGCCAAGGAAGCCATGGATACAGTTGTTCCAGCGGGACGAAGGCCGATTCCACCATATTTTTTATCGCTCGGTTCAATGTCCGTTCGCCGCCCCCCTTTTGCGAGAGAAATATCGGACAAAATCAGGGAATGGGCGCATACCGTTTCCAGATCAATGTTTCGACATATGCTTGAATAGATCACCTTGTTTCGATCAAACCAACGATTTTGAACATATTGCTTTATCCTTTATCCAATTACTGGAAGGAATGATATGAATGAGTACGAATAAACGGGAACAAGACAGTACTCAGGATTCCTCACGCCGTCTTGCCGTTATTGATACGTGGTTCCCGTGGAAACAAAGCGGGTTCCGCTACTGGGAAAACATGCAAATTTTTTCGCAGCGGCCGGACACGCTGTTCTTTGCCATACAACCTTACCATGACGAATTCCCGGCTCCCGTCCATCACTTCTCTCAATTCAAATCTCTCGCCGTCTCGGAAAGAATTACGGATATTTATTGCGTTTTTCTGAATCTGACACTCAGCTTGTTTGGCACGTGCTCTCTACCGGATGGGAGCAACATGCCGGGATCGAATCCGTCTTGGAATATCGGATCCTTTCTGGAAGAACGACAGATTAGGCTGCATGCGACAATTTATCCGGGCGGTGGGCTGAGTCCATTAACGAACCCGGAATTTTTGAGGATTGCGGGCCGTTATTGCTCCACGATTTTCACGAATGTTGAGGAAGTACTCCTTGCCGTTCCCGGAAGCTTGTACCATCCTGTAGTCATCAATACCGATTTGTATGATTATTCTCCAAAACTTCATCAGTTGCCGATACAGTTGGCCTTCTCCGCCTACAATTCCGTGCGAAAAGGGTTCCCACTGATGGCCGACGGTTTCAACCGGCTTTCGGAGCATTTCCATCTCCATCTCATTGGCAATTGGGACGATCATTTGCACTTATTGACAAACAAAAATTACACTTTTCATGGTATCCTAAGTCCTGAGCGGTTGAAATCCGTCTACGAGAAATGTCACGTGTTCCTCAACTGCAGCATTCCGGATCAATATGCATTGGACGGATTTCCGACAACGTCGGCTGTTGATGCCATGTCCACCGGATGCGTTCTCGTTTCGACGAATCCGCGAAATGACCGACTCATTCTCGAGCCTGAAAAGGATTTTATCGAAGTGCAGCCAAGCGGCCAGGCCATTGCGGATGCACTTTTCTGGATCAAAGATCATTTTGGGGAAGCGATGCAGATTGGAGCGAATGGGGCAAACAAGATTAAGAACCGTTTTGACGCGAAGCAAATTGTTAAATCGAAGCTGTCGCATATTTTCAGTGAATGAGTGAACTAATAAACCGCTGCTTTATGTTAATTTCCGACACCGGTTATTCGGAGCGGTATAGCTGGCCGCATGCCGCGTTAATGTCCGATCCGAATTGAGTTCGGACCGTGATACCGATCCCCTTTGACTTCAAAATCCGAACAAACGTTTTAATCCGATCAGGATCGGATGACCGATAGCTGTCTGGCGTAACTTCGGTCGAATTGAATGGAATCAGGTTAACGTGGTAGAGATGTTCCCCAGCGATTTTCGTTTGTTTTTGTATATTCCGAGCCCAAAAAGAAAGCCGCAGCATCGTGAATGCTGCGGCTGGAAACCCACATTGATTAACGCGTGAGGAGAAACTCTCTGGGGGACAAACCGGTAATCCGCTTGAAATGCCGGTTCATGGATAAGTGTAACTAAGAAGTTTAGTTCGAATCAAACACCTTTCTGCCCCCGACCCACGTCGCGGCTACGTCAAAGTTCCGGTTCAGAACCGTTATATCCGCGTCATATCCGGGACAAAGCCGCCCTTTTCGATCATCGATACCGAGAACCGCAGCAGGGGCCAAGGAAGCCATAGATACAGCTTGTTCCAGCGGGACGAAGGCCGATTCCACCATATTTTTTATCGCCCGGTTCAATGTCAGCAAGCTGCCGGCCAACGTACCGTCAGGCAGCGTCGCTTTTCCGTCCTCTACTTGGACGGATTGGCCGCCCAAGTCGTAAACTCCGTTCGGCATTCCGCCCGCTCTCGTACAGTCGCTGATTAGAATCAGACTTTGTTTTTTCAATCTGTACAGCAGGTTGGCGACGTGAGGATGTACATGAATGTTGTCCGCAATGAGCTCCGTTCGCAAACCTTCAAAATACATGGCTGCACCTACGGCACCCGGTTCACGGTGATGCAGCCCGGTCATCGCATTGAAGCAATGCGTAATCTGGGTTAACCCTGCTTGCAGCGCTTCGGCGATTTGTTCGAAGCCCGCTCCCGTATGTCCCGCAGAGACTGTAACTTTCCTCTCGCTCAAATACCGGACCACTTCAAGGGCACCCGGCAATTCCGGCGCCAAGGTGACGATTTTCAGAAGCCCCTTTGCTCTATCGTACAGTTTCTTTGCCTGGGATAGCGAAGGCTGCGTTATAAAACTTTCATTCATCGCCCCGCGGTACCGCGGATGAATCCACGGTCCTTCGATATGAATGCCTAACACCGCTGCTCCCGATTCGAAAGCCCCATCTTTTTCTTGAAATTCGGTTACATTATCGATCGCATTCAGCAAATCTTCCTCACTGCTTGTAATCGTAGTGGGCAAAAATCCGGTAACGCCGTAAGAGGCTAAAGCCGCCGAAATGGTTAGTAAAGCTTCCGGCGTTCCGTCCATGACATCGCACCCTGCCAAACCGTGTACGTGCAAATCGATCAAACCGGGCAAAATCCAGCCGTCGCTTATTTCCTCAACTTGTGGAATCGTCCCGCCATCCCACTCTTCCATAGGTCCTGCAAAAATAATGCTCCTATTTTCGGCTACGACCAATCCATTATGGATAACCCGGTTTGGCGCCACCAGGTTGCCCTTCCAGGCGAATCTCGTATTTTCCGCCATCTGTACCTCACCATTTAAAATGAAATAGGGGGGCCGAAGCCCCCGTGGTCGCGAAGCGATTACCAGCCGTAACGATGGGCTCCCCATTCTTTTTTTACGAGCTGTTGTTGATCAAGGTGGATCAACGTGTGCGACGGCACATCCTTTTCCACCAAAACGGCCGGTCCGATCACGCTGTTGGAGCCGATTTTGACGCCCGGCATATAAAGCGATGCGATTCCGGTTCTGGCATAGTCGCCAAAATAAACGGCGTTTCCGAACTTTTCCGGATATTCTGTCCTACCTTGCACCTTCTGCATTTGCGGCAAATCGTCAAACCGCAGTACGCCGACCGTAACGCCGGCCGCGATATCGGTGGAAGTGCCGACGACGCCGAAAACTTCTCCGTAGTGCGTAAAGCTCACATTATCAAAGGTGATCCCTTCAAATTCGGCGCAATGACCGATACGATTCCGGTTTCCGATTACGCTGAAATCCCCGATTCTACAGTAGTCCGTGATGACGCAATTGTCGCCGATCACCGAGTTGCCGCCTATGATAGCTCCATTGTCGACGATAGTTCCCTTGCCTATTCTTGCATTTCCTTTGATTTGCACATTCCTTCCAATAATAACCCCTTCACCCAGAACGACCTGCCCTTTAATCTCGGCGGACGGATGAATAGCGGCGGAATCCGGGATGCTGCTCTCTTTGAGAGCTTTGATTTCGTCGTTTAATACCAATTGAGCGGCCTGCAATAAGTGCCACGGTTTATCCAAATCGACGACGTCGGTTTCCGCGCAATGCGCGGTTACGCGAAGACCGTCCTCGATCATGATCTGTAACGATTGCTCAAGTGCCGCTTCCATCGGCGGCATAACGCCGACATTCACATTCGTCATAAAGCCGGGATTTTGAGCCAGCGCCGATTGCAGCGCTGCCGTTCTGACTGCATAAACGCCTAATAACCGATGATTCACGTAATGCGGACGCGGATGCCCATAGATCTGCAGCACCATCTTGTTGTTGACGTTGGCGCAAAACCAGTCTTGCGCCCGATCCTTATCCAGCGGTTTGACGAGAAGATCCGCATCGCTCCCGGATTCGGACGATTGCCGAATAAAACTTTGCATTGCAGCTTGCGTCGTGACGATATCCCCATACACAATCAGCAGCTTCTCGTCATTAATCATCGGCAGCAATCGTTCCAATGTATCCGCCGTCCCTTGTGGAGACGGCAACGAAACCACTTCAACGCCTTCGATTCCGTGGCACAGCGATTTCAAGCGTTTGTCGAGATATGCTGCCGCAACGATAATACGTTCAATTGACAGACTCTTCAGATGACCGATCATTCTATGGAGAACAGGCTTGCCGGCAACCGGCAAGGCGGCTTTGGGCCAATATTCGTTATAGGGCCATAGCTTGGAGCCCTTTCCAGCAGCAAGTATAATGGCAGTTTTCACCGGATCCGGCCTCACTTTACGTAGGTTTTAAACAAAAGATCGTTGTATTGGTCGGCACCGTCTAAATTGCTGCTTTTAAAAACCGGCGGCTCGAATCCCGCTGCCACCAATTCGTTTAAAATCGTCACCAACATCGTCTGCGCCAAGGCGATTCCGGCGAAGCTGGATGTCGGCCCCGTAGGCGTTTCCAGACCTTCCACGAAGAATGCGGCGTCACCCGTTTCCGCGCCGTTGTCCAAAATAACGTCGGCCAATTCGAACAATCTTTTGCCGCTTTGATGGCGCGAACTGACTTTTGAGGAATGCGACATGCTGGTCATGGCGATGACGCCCGCGCCCAATTCGCGCGCTTTGATCGCCATTTCCACCACGACGGCGTTTCGCCCCGAATTGGAGACGATCATAACCGTATCCTTGCTTCCGACTTCCTTCAGGTTGAGCAGCACTTCGGCATATCCTTCGAGGCGCTCCAGATACGTGCTCTTATTAGGCTCTTCATGCAGCATCAGACTGGGCTCCAAAATAGCCTTGATCAGCGCCAAACCTCCCGCCCTATTGTACAGTTCTTCCGCAATCATATGGGAATGTCCGCTGCCGAAAACGTAAAACCGTCCTCCGGCCAGTATCGACTTTTTCACTAATTGAGCCGCTTGCAGGATGCTTTCCTGCTGGTTCAAAACAGCCTTCTCCAAATGTTTCATCAAGTATTCGCCATATTTTTGAATCATGTTCATCGTGTTTCCCTCCGTCTTATCCTTTTATCTAATCTACATGTTCGATTGTTTGCTTTTCCCCGCAATGAGCCGTTTCGCTCCCCATAACCCGCTCTTGTCTCCCAGCTCCGCGGCTTTCACTTGAATACGGTCTTGCTGAACCTTGAATAAATGTCTGTTCATTTCGGATGTAATAAGCGGAAGCAGTACGGCGCTCTGCCGCATCACCCCCCCTCCGAAAACGATGGCCTGCGGGTTCAGCACATGCACCAAATTGGCCGCTGCAATCCCCAAATAAATGCCTGCATTTCGGATGATAGCCTGACATGCCGAATCCCCTTGTTCAGCCGCTAAAAAAACCGTCTCTGCCGACACTTCGTCCATCCGACCGTTTGACAATCTCGCCACAATATCCGATTTGCCTTGCAAAAGAAGCTGCCTTCCTTGCAATCCGATCGCAGTGCCTGAAGCAATCGCCTCCAAGCAACCGCTATTTCCGCAGGAACAAAGGGGCCCGTCGGGGATCATCGTCATATGCCCGATTTCACCCGCCAAATCCTGATGACCGCGGTATACTTGACCGTCCATGATAACGGCTCCGCCGATCCCTGTGCTAATCGTGATATACACAATATGCTGCATACCTTTACCTGCGCCGTGACAAGCTTCACCGATGCCGGCACAATTCCCGTCATCATCGATGTAAACGCTAACTCCGCCGCACTCCGCCTGAAGCCGTTCAGCCACCGGATAATCGACCCATTTCAGATTGCCGGTAAAATGCACGATTCCTTCTTTCGTATTTAGCGGCCCCGGCACGCTGACGCCAATTCCCGACAACGTTCTGCAGGACAAATTCAGTTCCTCTTTAAGCTCGGTAAAAGTGGCGGCTATCCGCTTCGTAATATCGTCGGGTCCTTTCAAAGCATCCGTGGAGATACGCTTCGTCGCCAACAGTGCATCGTCGGAAGCGATTCCCGCTATTATTTTCGTGCCTCCGATATCGACCACTCCATACAAATCTTCGTGCTTCCATGTCGGTCTTTGCATCATTTCTTGTTAATCCTTTCGGTTTCGTCAGGCCGTTCAATCGCCTGGATGGTTCATGATCTTTTCAAGACGGTCAAGCATGTCCCCGCCCTTCTTTCGCAAACGGAATCCCCATATGATCCCGGCTGCGATGTAAAGCACGACTAGCAGCAATATCAGATTATACGGCCAAGGCGGCAACGGAAATACCGTTCCATATATCGGCAGCAGCATGAACAATCCGCCTATCCCTGGCATGATGGCATGATGCCACCAATTAAAATGCAATGGATCATGTTTTTTCATAAACCGGTATAATGAAAGGGAAGCGATCACATACAAGAGCAAAATAGGCAATGTCCCGAAAGATCCCAGAAAACCGTAACCATTCGGATATGGCCCGAATAAAATGCCGATCACCAGAGCCAGAACGATCGTACAGAGGGCAACCAGATGAATCGAATTTTTGGGGGCGGCGAATTTGGGATCGATTTGGCCGAGAACTCTCGGCAAAACGCCGTCGCGGCCCATGGCGAAAATCACTCGCACCGTCGCGTTGTTTAGTGCCAAACTTACGGCAAATGCGCTGAGAATGCCCGCAATATCGACTGCCCATCGCATGCCCGTGCCGGCATATCTGCTTGCCAAGTCCTCCATCGGAATCGTCGCTGCGGCAAAATCCGCACCCTTGCTGGGGCCATAGCCGATTGACATCGCATAAGTCATAAAGATATAAAAAATACCGACCCCGATAACCGAGCCCCATATCGCCCTCGGTATATTTTTACGCGGATTCGATGTTTCTTCGGCAACTGTCCCCGCCGATTCAAAGCCCATAAACGTCATCATGGCGAATATCATCCCGAAGAAAACGCCACCCCAACCTGTCGGCGAATGCTGCGGCGTAAATACGGACCATGTGTTTCCTTCCGCCCCGCCTTTCGCAATAATGGAGACCGCGACGATGACGAGAACCAACACTTCAAAAGCGACGAAAAACAAATCGGTCTTCATCGAGTTGCTTATTCCCCGCAACGATAACCACCATATGATTCCCGCAAACAAGAGAGCGATTGCAATCCAGCTGATCTCAAACCCGAACAGCGACTTGCACACGGAAGACGTAAAAAAAGCCGCAGCCAGCAAGTTTTGGGGATAAAAAACGAAATATCCGCTGAATAGAAGCCATCCCGAGACAAACCCGGCTACTTTGCCGAGCCCCGCCGTATTATAGGCGAAAAACGAGCCGGCGTGAGGCAATCTTTTGGCAAATTGTACGATCGTATTGGCGACAAAGAGAGAGCCGATCAACGATACGATGAATGCAAGCGGCACGGCGCCGCCGGCAGTTTGTGCGACAACCTGCGGAGCAAACATCATCCCTGCAGCCGGAGCCATAATCGCAATCGACATGGCGATTGCCCCCGGCCAACTTATAGCATTCTTCTTAAGTTCACTCATGCAAATCCCCCTTCAATATAGTCTAAGCCGATGTTATCGTTTGCCTTTCTACTGGAACGGTCTGAATGGTTGACTCCTCCTTCGCTGGATTCAATCTTTTCATCACGAAAACAAATATGATATCTGATAGAATTTAAATAGTAACTCTTCAGATGAGTTAATTATATCACGATTCCTTTTCTCCGCAACACTTTTTTTTGGAAATCGCTTCGGACAAACAAAAAAAAGCCACTCACGCGGCTTTTTTTGGTCGTTGAAGGTTGTCACAGCACCTACTTCATGTTCTCTGCACGGCGAATCACTCTGAAATTAACCAATTGGGGATGATAATAGTCGTTTGACGTTATCGCAATATTTCCTGAAGAGTCATAGCAAACCTCCTCTAACAATAGAACAGGTTCACCTACGCGGATATGAAGCCTTTGACTGACCGCCTGGTCCGCTGCCATAGCCCGCACGGTAGTTTCCGCAAAGCTGATCGTTGAACCGTTTCTCTTCAAATACTCCAATAGCGAGCCACTCTTCAGATAAGCCTCCAGTTCATCGATCGCCAGCCCCTCATCCTTGAACACGTCGATCGAGAATACGACGGGTTTGCCGTCGGCGGTTCTGACGCGTTCCAGCACAATAACCGACATTCCGGAAAAGTCGGGAAAGAACAGCTTGGAAGCATGCGCCCTTCGTATGTTCACGTACGAAGTGGAGGGCACGAAACCTGCGTCTTCAATCACTTTCGATACGCCGATGAAAGATTCAAGCCCGGGCTTTAACTTGTAAGCGGGACCCGAAACCAATATTTTCGTATTGGCTCCGTGTCTGACCTGAATAATCCCCTGCTCTTCCAAATGACGAAGAGATTCTCTTATCGTGCTTCGGCCCACCTCGTAAATGATCGCAAGCTCATTTTGAGGCGGCAAATGATCCGAGTATTTCCCTTCCCGTATATCGTGGTTTATTTTATCCGATATAATGCGGTATAATGGCTTTGACTCGTCTGAAGTGTCCATCGGATACCTGTCCTCCATTGGTAAACAACTTTGCAAATTGCATCGTCACAGTCGTATGCATTATAGCATATCGTCAAGTTTTTACCAAGACAGAAGAGGATATCTTCATAACGCTTCATTCAATGCCTTAAGCCTGTTTCGGGCGTCATATACCATCATTTCACGGCGCCTGCCGTCAAACTGCTAATAAAATATTTTTGCAAAAATAAAAATAGGACGATCAGGGGCAAACTCGATACGATGGACGCCGCCATCATATCGTTCCATTCGATTTTGTAAAAACCGTTAAGCTGAGCAATTCCAACAGGGATCGTTTTCATGCTCTCGGATGTTGTCAATATAAATGCGAACATATACTCGTTCCAGCCCACCAGGAAAGCATAAATCGCTGTGGCCGATAATCCAGGTAAAGATAAAGGAAGAATGATCTGCACAAATGTGCGCAGTCTGCTGCAGCCATCTATCATGGCAGCTTTGTCAAGCTCTTTAGGGATGCTTTGAAAGTACCCCATCATCATCCAAGTACAGAACGGTATCGTAAACGAAATATATACCAGGATCAAGCCAAGATGGGTGTCGATTAAACCGAATGATTTTAACACTTTGTAGAAGGGGATCAACAGCATAATGGAAGGAAACATTTGCGTCATTAATAAAAAAGTAAGGAAAGTACCCTTCCCCCGGAAGTTAAACCGTGAAGTTCCATACCCGGCTAATGCGGAGAAAAGTAAAGATATGACGGTAGCCGTAAAGACAATGAACACGCTGTTTGCGAAATATTCTGCGAACGGATACTCCTTCCATATGCGAATAAACGAGTTAAACGAAACCGTGTCCGGTATCCATTTCAAAGGCGTGGACATCACATCCTCCGACCGCTTCAATGCTGTGGAAGCCATCCAAAGCGAAGGAATCAGCACGAACAAGGATGCTATGATCAATACGATGTAACTGCACAGGTTAAGGAGCAGCATTCTGATTCTAATCGTTGTCATGGTTGAGCATCCTCCTGTATACATAACCTATTAATGTACAGACGAACAAAACGATAACCGCCATTGCCGCAGCCTTGCCAAACTCAAAAAATTCAAACGCCGATTTGTAAATATCGATACTGACGATATTCGTTTCGTTTGCCGGCCCCCCCTGCGTCAAAAGCCAGACCACAGTGAAATGCTTAAACCACCATACCGTGTCTAAAATCAGGGAGACCAGTAAAACAGGAAGCAAACCGGGGAGGGTGATGAATCGAAAGGATTGCACGCCGGTGCATCCGTCAATTTTAGCGGCCTCATATAAATCCTCGGAGATCGTCTGCAAACCGGCCAGCACCATTAGCATTAACATGGGAAATCCCTTCCAAATACAAACGACAACGACAGCCCAAAAAGCGACGTCCACATTGCTCAGCCAAGAAACAGGCGCCGATATCAAATTGAATTTGAACAAATAATGGTTCGTTAACCCGTACATCGGATTCAAAAGCCATTTCCACAGCAATCCGACAACGACCTCCGGCAGTAACCAGGGCAAAATAAGAATGGCTCGGAAAAGCGTTTGCCCCGGGAGTTTTCTATTTAATAAAATGGCTAAGCCCAATCCAATAACGAAGTGGCCGCCAACGGTCAACACCGTAAATTTCAAAGTCACAAAAATCCGCTGTAAAAATTCAAGATTTCCAAATATATCGCCGTAATGGCTGAACCCGACAAAATCCCATTGGTTCAGCAGATTAGTATTAAAAAAGCTGATGTACATCCCATATAAAAGAGGGTAGGTTACTAATAACATTAAAGTGACGATTGAGGGCAAAACAAACAGGTATCCGCTGATGTGAGTTTTCCCGGACAACTCCTTCATGAAATTACACTCCTCCAGAGTCGTCTGGAGGGACATTCGGTCTCCTCCAGACGTCCGATTTCAATTGAATATCGTCATTTCTGCTTGGAAATCAATTCATTGGCCCGGGCTGCCGCCTTATTTATGGCTTCATCCGTTGTAGCCGCTTTGCTGATCATCAATTGATAAGCTTCCGTTACAATGTCGTTAAATTGTGAGTATGAATCAAAATCCGGAGTCGGAAAAGCATATTCAATGGCCTTAACGAAACCCGCGAATTCCGGGCTGGATAATTGCTGATCTTTACCGACCTCTATCTTGGTTGGCAAACGGCCGCTGATTGCGTTAAACTTCAATGAGTTCTCCTTCTTAACAAGAAATTTCAAAAAGTCGGCAGTCTCATTTTTATGCTTGCTGCTTTCAGCAATGGAATAGCCGAATAAACCGAATGTTGCGGAATGTCTTTCTTTCTTCGGAAGGGGAGCGCTATAGAGTTTGCCTTTCAGATTCGGATTCTGCGATGTGATTGTACCGATCGCGTTAGGGCCGCTAATGATCATCGCAACTTTATTATTAGCCATCAGATTGGCAACCTCGGGGAATCCGTTCTCTAACGTTCCCGGCGGAACAACACCGTGTTTATTGTTCAGATCGGCGTAAAATTGAAAAGCTTCTTTGGCTTGAGGCGTATGAAGTTCCGTGATCCATTTCCCATTTCGATCCTTTGTAATCTCATCAACCCCAAAGGTTCGCAAGAAAGGGATAAATCTCGCAGCCCCCGAAGAATTTCGCGTGCCGATCATGCCGAATCCCCACTGGTCGGTCGTACCGTCGCCGTTAGTGTCTTTTGTAAGCTTTAAGGCGGCTTTAAGAAAATCGTCCCAGGTTTCCGGCGCTCCCAGTCCTTCTTTCTCAAACCAATCGCCTCTATAGATGAGAGCTTGAGGTGTGGCGAACCATGGAAGAAACTGCAGTTTCCCATCAACGCTCGCCTCGTTTATCATATTTGGGTAAAATTCTGCAATATAATCTTTGCCAAGCAGGGAAGTAAGATCGGCTGCTGCGTTCATTCTGTTTGCAATTCTCATAAATTCCGGCGTATTAAAGAAAGCATCGGGTAAATCTCCCCCCGTTGCAAGAGCGGTAACTTTCTTATAGAGTTCATTATAAGGAACGCCGATAAACTCGATTTTGATATTCGGGTGCTCGGCCATATATTGGTCGGCCAATTCTTTTTCCGCCGGCCCTTCCGGCTTCTCCGTTTGCTCAACGGATAAGATACGTAAAGTTATTTTATTTTCATTTGATTGGGAATGCTGGGTAGTTTCCGGTTTTTGCGTACAGCCATTTAACAGGAACAGCGCCGAAAGCAGGCATGCCGACCAAATGGCGGCTTTCATTTGTTTTCCTTTCATAGCCGTGCTCCTTTACTAAAAGTGAAGTAAATTGTCGAGTTCAAGTTCCGGTTTATTCGGATGATTATCGTGCCGCGGTCTGATTTCCCGATTCTTGAATTCCTTGATCAGCCGGGCCAGCCGTTCTACAGTCGTATCATATAAGATTTGGCCTTTCTCTTTAGTGGAAGCACTTGCAATTCCGGATACGCCGGACTTCGAGAACGTAGTCCACCATTCCATCATCAAAATCGGTGAAGGCGCTTGCAACTCGTTCCAATGGAACTCCGAATCCGGCAAGCCGTATTCGTCTTCAATTTTGTCCATACGCACCTCGTTTTCATTTAAGTGCAAGTACATCGATGTTTCCCACTCGCATGCGTGCCCCATACCGCCTTTTTCGGTCGTTCTGATTTGTCCTGCCACATCCAATGCCAAACTTGTATGAATCAGAGCGGTACATAGCGCTTTCCCTTTTGTTTCAATATTGGTTTGTCTTGCTACGATATCCAGGAACGGCATATTGGAACCGTGGCCGTCTACGATAATGATTTTTTTAAATCCGTGGTATGCCAAACTTTTGGTTACACATAAGCAATATTCGATGAACGTTCTGCCTGTAATGGTTATTTGCCCCGGAAAGTCCATATGGTGCGTATTGAAGCCGTAAGGAATGTTAGGCATGACCAGGACATCGTCAGGAACCAATTTTGCCGCTCCAATGGCAACCTCCCTGGCCAAATAGTTATCAACTTCCATTGGCAGATGTCTGCCATGTTGTTCGGTGGAGCCGACGGGAAGAAGAATGACCCTGTTCTCGTCTATCGCTTGTTGAATTTCTTCCCATGTCAGCTTCTCATAATAAAACGTTTTCAATTTACTCATTTTCCAACAACCTCCACAAATGATTTGATAAGTACACTAAGATTTTAGTAAACGTTAATGTTATTGTCAACAATTATCATGATGAAAAAAAGATCGCTTTCTCAATCCAAATGAAAAGCGATCTTTGGGGGCCGCGCCATTTTTAACTATGGTTTGGCTAATAGATATGCTCTTTTAACACGGGTTCAATATATTCCCAGTTCTTAGTCTTAATTGCTTCAAACAGCTCTTTATGTTCGTTCATCAATTGGGAGAAGTTATCCATTTGGTGTTTTTCCCGGGTGTTTGTCATGAAATGAAAAACAATTCTGGACGATACGCTTTTCCAAAGCGTGATCAGATAAGGTTCCCCTGTCAGCGCTATAAGATATTCATGGAACTCCAGATCTTTTTCAACAATT
This sequence comes from Paenibacillus hamazuiensis, assembly GCF_023276405.1. Classification (NCBI taxonomy): domain Bacteria; kingdom Bacillati; phylum Bacillota; class Bacilli; order Caryophanales; family Paenibacillaceae; genus Paenibacillus; species Paenibacillus hamazuiensis. The sequence continues at coordinate 8,075,797 of NZ_JALRMO010000001.1, read as the reverse complement.
ACTTCTATTTCCTTTTGTTTACAGGCTTGATTGAGCTCATCGAGTATTTTTTCCAATTGTACGAAATGAGTCTCGTTAAGATTAGGTATGATTTTTTGTATCGAAAAAGACTCCAGCAGCACTCTAAGCGGATTCAATAACATGGTAACTTCGTCTTTCTCAACCTTAGCTACCATAGTTTCTTTATGAGTTTGCGTAACGAGCAGCCCTTCTCTCTCCAGAAGCAAAATGGCTTCCCGAATCGGCCCCCTGCTAACGCCCATCTCTTTGGAAATGTCATTTTCCCTCAATCTTGTTCCCGGATCGATTTTCCCTCTGATAATTGCACTTTTTATATCCTTATAGACTTGATTTCTTAATGTATCGGTTTTTTTTACCGTAAAGCCGTATTCGTTCATGATATATCCTCCTCGCTAGCTATCACATTCCTTTTTATTATACATCCTTTTATACAAATAACAACTAACGTTTTTGTTAATGTTATTGTTGACAATACAAAAAGGGTGATGCTACTATGGGGTCATTAACAAACATTAATTCATACGGGAGGTAACAGCTATGCAAATTATTGATGTGACAACAACTCAAGTACAGATCCCTTTTCGGAAACCGGCAAAATGGTCGGGAGGCACGAGACGAAGCGCTCCGGCCATTGTCGTAAAAATCATCACGGATGAGGGAATCGTCGGACTCGGGGAATGTGTCGGACCTACGATACCAACCATTCAAACGATTGTGGAGAAAGAATTTAAACCTTTTCTTATCGGCTGCGACCCCATGCGAACCGAATGGATACTTCATCGCTTAGAGGAATATGTGCTGAATTGGAAACAACTAGGCCTTTACGCTTTGGCTGGAATCGATATCGCGTTATTGGATCTCAAGGCCAAAGCATTGAATACGCCGTTGTATAACCTGCTCGGGGGAATGTACCGCAGTCACGTTGATTTTGCAGGGTATTTGTTTATCGACGAGCCGCTTGCGAACGCCAAAGACGCTGAAGAGATCGTAAAACAAGGATATAAAGAAATTAAGATTAAAGTCGGTCGCGATATTGAGTTCGATACGGCACGTCTAAGAGAAATCCGCGCCGCAGTCGGGCCTAATGTCAAACTACGGATCGATGTAAACCAAAACTGGAGCGTCTCGACAGCGATCAAAGCCATTAACAAGATGGAAAAATACGATTTGCAGCTGGTGGAGCAGCCGACCCCGTATTATGACATCGACGGTTTGGCGCAAGTCAGCAAGTCCGTGTCAGTACCGATTACCGCCGATGAATCTTGCACGGATTTTGAAAGTGCTTTGAGATTGATCGACAAACGCGCTGTCGCTGCGTTTACCGTTTATCCTTCCGAGGCAGGCGGTTTGTTGAAAGCGAAGCAAATTGTCGATCTTGCTAATGAGAACGGAATTTGGTGTGTGACAGGCACTTGGGCCGAGACGGGCATCGCTACCATGGCTAACGTCCATTTGATTGCTGCATCGCGAAACTTCCCATTCGCCAATGACACCCACTACGATTACTATCATAGCGATGTGTTAACAACAAATTTGAGTTTCGCGAACGGCAAAATCGTTGTCCCTGCCAAGCCCGGTCTGGGCATCGATATTAGCGAAGAACGTCTGGGCGCCTTATCAAAAGAAGAAGTGCGTGAAATGGTCTTTTTTGATTCTCAGCAGCAAGATGATGAATTTGTTCCAAGAATCGGAAACCTGTTATAAAAACAGGTGAAAGCGGGGGGGGCTGTGTATGAGAAAACTTCATATTTATTTCTTGCTGATCGCATCGTTAGCGCTTGTTCTCTCGTTGACAGGATGTTTCGGATCTACGGCTGCGCCGGGCAACGGGGTGGAAAACTCCATTCTGGCAAAGGTCGTTCAATCCAAAAAGTTAAAGGTGGGGGTGATTCTTTCCTACCCTCCATTCGGTTTTAAAGACGAAAAAGGCAATCCGCAAGGCTATGACGTTGATATCGCTAAAGAACTGGCGAAGTCGCTCAATGCCGAACTTGAGATTATGGATTTGGATTCTTCCGCGCGAATCCCGGCCATTGAAACGGGGAAAGTGGATGCGGTTATAGGCAGCTTTTCGCGCACATACGAGCGTTTGCAAAAAGTAAATGTTTCCGCCCCCTATTCGGCTGCGAGCGAGAAAATGTTGGTCAGGAAAGATAGTACGATTGCAAAAGTTACGGATCTTAACGATAAGAAGGTAGCGGTTGTGAAAGGTTCCACCAATCAGGCCGTTACTGAGCTTGCTCCCCAAGCCCAGCTTGCGTATTTCTCCAATTCAGCGGAATGTGTCCTCGCAGTCAAAAACGGCCAAGCCGATGCGTTTGTAGAAGACGAAAGCTTCCTGGCTTACCAAGCCAAGCTTTATTCCGAGCTTAAAGTGGTAGGAGATCCGCTTGTGCCTACTTTATATCAAGGTATCGCGGTTCGTAAAGGCGATCAGGAATGGCTAAATTACTTGAATTTCTTTGTCTTTCAAATCAATAATCAAGGAACGAACAAAAGCATTTATACCAAATGGTTCGGCATAAATCCTCCTTATCCGCTTAACCCGCAGTATTAAAATGATAAAAAGAAGTCGAGGCCTGTTGAATGAGGCAGGCCTCCTATTGTGAGCAAGGAGGAACCCGAATGCTGCTCGACTGGTCTACCCCAATCCGCAACTGGAATTATTTGTTGGGCGGAGCCGTAATGACTTTATGGCTCACCATTCTCGTTTTCTTTTTATCGTTTTTGTTGGGTGTTATTTTGGCGGTTTGCCGCATGAATAAACAAGTATACCCATTATACTTGATTTCAACAACGTATGTGGAGTTAATCCGAAATACGCCCGCGCTTGTCCAGATCTTTCTTATTTATTTTGGCCTCCCCCAATTTGGCATACACTTCTCGCCGATTGAAGCCGGGATTATTGCATTGACCGTAAACAACTCGGCATATATGGCTGAAATCATCCGGGCCGGGATTCAATCCATTCATAAAGGACAATGGGAAGCAAGCAGGTCTATAGGCCTTACCTATATGCAAATGTTTAGATACGTCATTTTCCCGCAAGCTTTTAAAAGAACGTTCCCAATCGCAGGAAATCAATTTATTATGGTGATTTTCAATACGAGCCTGCTCGCGATTCTCGATGTGAAAGAACTTACCGACCGTGCGTTGATTTTGAACGGACAAACATTCCGGACGTTGGAAATTTTCGTTTTTGTTACCGGTATTTATTATGTGTTATATTTTATCATTTCCACGCTGTTCAATTGGACAAACCGCCGATGGTTGCTTAATAAACACGAAACAAGGTGACAACAATGGACTGGAGTGTAATCTACGAATACCGGCATCTTTTGTGGAGCGGATTTATGGTGACATGCAAGCTTTCCGTTACCGCCATCCTGTTAGGCACACTGACGGGAATCGTTATCAGCATGGCTGCAACCGGCCGGCTAAAGTGGCTGAAGGCACCCCTTGCCGCATATGTCCAGCTCTTTCGCGGGTCACCGCTTCTTATTCAATTATTTATGTTTTATTTTGGATTATCTTATATTGGAATCAATATCGATGTATTCGAGGCAACCGCCCTGGTTTTCACCTTATACTCCGGTGCCTACATCGCCGAAATTTTCAGGGCAGGTATTGAGTCCGTCCCCAAAGGGCAATTCGAGGCCGCAAAGGCCCTCGGCTTTTCTTATACTCTTTTGATGTTTAAAATCATTCTTCCTCAAACTTTAAAAATAGCATTGCCGCCGTTGATCGGATTTTATATCACTCTCATCAAGGACACCTCCATTGCCTCCGTAGTCGGTTATGCGGAGTTATTGAACCAAGGAAAAGCGATTATGAACATTGCCGGCAAACCTTTTGAAATTTTGCTTTCCATATCCCTCGTGTACTTTATCATATGTTATCCGCTTTCTTTGTTTGTAACCTGGATGGAAAGGAGAATTTACATCAAATGATTACGCTTAGGCATCTCAACAAATCGTTCGGACAGCTTAAAATTCTCCACGACGTATCGCTTCAAGTTGAAAAAGGGGAAGTTGTGGTCGTTATAGGTCCCAGCGGCTCCGGTAAAAGCACTATGCTTCGCTGCATCAATCATTTGGAAACAATTGATTCCGGCGAGATTTATATTGACGGGCAGCCGGTGCTGTCGAAAAAAGCAGTTATCCGTAAGATTGGAACCGAAGTGGGCATGGTTTTCCAATCGTTCAATCTATTTCCCCACTTGACTGTATATGAAAATGTTGCCTTGGGTCCCCGTCACGTGCGTAAGTTGAATAAGCGGCATGAAAGTGAAATTGTCGAGACTCTCCTTGGGAAGGTCGGGCTTCTCGACAAAAAAGAGCGCTATCCGGAGCAATTATCGGGCGGACAGCAACAGCGGATTGCCATAGCACGCGCCTTGGCGATGCAGCCCAAAATCATGTTATTCGATGAACCCACTTCCGCATTGGATCCCGAACTGGTCGGGGAAGTATTATCCGTTATGAAACAATTGGCCAAAGAAGGAATGACGATGATTGTCGTCACACATGAGATGAATTTTGCGCGGGATGTAGCCGATCGGGTAGTCGTCATGGCCGAAGGCCGAATTATAGAGGAAGGATCACCCGAGACGATTTTTACCAACCCGCAAAATGCCAGAACACAAGAATTTCTTAAAGCCGTTATCCAACGATAGGAGGCTATCAGTATATGAAATTGAAAGAAATTAGTATCGGGAAGCATAAAGTAAAGGCACAGGCGATCGGTTTTGATAAAGATGGGACGCTTTTCGACGCATTGACCTATTGGAGAAACATAGACCGGATCAGAAAAGAGCTGTTTTTGCAGATTGTCGGTTCCAAACACGAGAACGCATGGGAAAAAATCATGGGTTTCGTACACCCGGATCGAATCCATTACAGTGGTGTATTGGCCGTCGCTACAACCGAAGAAGAAATCATATTGGTAGCCGGATTGATGTTCCAGCTTCATGCCTGGCCCTGGTATCAATGTAAAAAGTTAGCCAGTGACTTGTTCATACAAGCCGACAAAAAACTGGAATACGACCGAGCCTTCTCCCCGGCAGCGGGAGTACCGGACCTGCTGTTGCGATTAAAGAGCAAAGAATGGACTGTAGGTATCCTGACTTCTGACAGTTCTTTAAGAACTAACGCATGCATGAAATTGATAGGTATGCAGGAAATGTTGGATTTTATCGTAACCCCAGAGAATGTTGAACGCGGAAAGCCTTCACCTGATTTGGTTTTCTACGCTTGTGAAAAAATAGGCATTGATCCTTCGCAGCTTATTGTTGTAGGTGATTCCATCGTGGACATGCGCATGGCGAAAGAAGCGGGAAGTATTGCGGTCGGACTGGTTACTCATGCAGGCTCTGAAGAAATATTGGGTAAAGAGGCTGATTTTCTTATTCACTCCTTGACTGAGATCGAACCGTAGTGAAAGCGCATAATGACAACCGCGCCCCTGCATCATTGAATATTTAGAAGCCCCACTCATCGAGTGAGGCTTCTTTTTTTATGGAGCCATGGGCGACTGCCCCTGAAGCTCATCGCTGCCAATGCAGCGTTTTCCCGTTTTGGTCAGTTTCATAACCCAAGCTTTTAATTCCCCGACATCGATTATTCGGAGCGGTATAGCTGGCCGCATGCCGCGTTAATGTCCGATCCGAAATACGATTTCCACCCCCGCTCATAAGTAAGTCGTACGGCTTCAACGCGTTCGTCGCCTGCAATGGCAAACAGCATCTTGCTGACCTGTTTCGACGTGAGTTCCTTTACCGGAACGATGCTGCAGACGTTCGGACCAAGCATCCGGGTCAATTCGTCGCGCAAAAATTTGGGCAGTATGGTCATCCGTCCGTATTCGCCGATGTTTTGCTTGAAAATTGCGTCCATTATCTGAGCATACCGATACTCGGGCTGCTTGAAATCGGACAACATTCGCCGAATCGTTTCATATTTCGAGGTTAGTTTCATGTCTTCTCCTTATCGCCGGAGAAAACGCAAAAAAGCAACCGTCAGTTGGCGCTTTGACACGTCATTAACCAACTATACAGAAAAGCGCATACGTTTGCAGAACGAATCGCTAAGTGCACCTGTCGATAGATGGGTAAGCCTCCGGCAACCGATTTGTTTTTTGGTGAACCGCTTCATCTAACAGGAACCGGTTCACATAATCATCTGCAACCTCAATCTTCATCGCTTTCATCCTCCTAGAATTGGTTGATCTCCTTCAGTTCCACAATCTTTGTCGCGATATGCTTGCAAAACTCGCTGTCATGCTCCACAAAAAGGATGGTCGGAGAATGCTCCAGCAGCAGCTCTTCGATCTGCATTCGGGAAATGACGTCGATAAAATTGAGCGGTTCGTCCCAAACATGCAAATGAACCCGCTCGCAGAGGCTTTTCGCGATCAGTACCTTCTTCTTCTGTCCGCCGCTAAAAGAAGCGATGTCCTTTTCGAATTGCAAACGCGAAAAATCGAATTTCCTTAAAATCGCTTTGAACAAGCTTTCGTCAATCCCGCTGTTTCTGGCGAATTCCGACAAATTGCCCCGCAAGTGGGAGGTGTCCTGCGAAACGTAGGATATTTTCAACTGGCTCCCTCTTCGAAACGTGCCGGAATAAGGAATTTCTTCGCCGTAAATCAGCTTGAGCAAGCTGGATTTGCCCGAGCCGTTCGGGCCGGAGAGCGCAATGCGGTCCCCTTGCTCCACCGTAAAGCTGACGTCGCGGCAAACCTTCCTCTCGCCGTAATGAATCGAAACGCGGTCAAACTCGACTAATTGCTGTTTGTGATACGCCATCTGGGATATTTTCAGGCTTTCCGAGCCTTCAACATTGTTAAGCAGCTGGGATCTTTCCTCAATCGCGGATTGTTGTCTTTGCTCGATCGATTTGGACCTCTTCATCATTTTGGCGGCCTTGTGACCGACGTACCCTTTATCGACCTTGGAGCCGGAGTTGCGGGTGCCGTTTTTTGTTTTTTCCACTTCATGCGACCAGTTGCTCGTCCGTTTGGCCGCTTCGGACAGCCGTTTGATGTCCTTCCTCAGCTTTTCGTTCTCGGCCATCTCAAAGTTGTCCTGTCGTTGTTTGTTCTCCCACCAGTCGGAAAAATTTCCTTTCTGGATTTCGATATTCGTCTTGTTGATCGAAAGAACGTGGTCCACGCAGTTGTCCAGAAACGCCCGGTCGTGCGATACCAAAATAAACCCGCTTTTATCGTTCAAATAATCGCTGACCAGCTTCCGGGCATGCAGGTCCAGATGGTTGGTCGGCTCGTCAATAAGCAAAAAACGGTCTTCCTTCAAAAACAGGGCCGCCAGCATCACCTTCGTTTGTTCTCCGCCCGACAACGATTCGAACGGTCGGTATAACACGTCCTCCGACACCTTCAGCAGAGAAAGCTCGCGAAGAAGCTGCCAGTGCTCAAAGTCCGGATAGATGTCTGCGACCACGTCGACGGTATGGTTCTCTTTGTGTTCAACGTGGAACGGGAAGTACTCGAAGCCGACGCCCGCCGAAATCGTTCCGCTGTATTCGTACTTACCGAGCAGCAGATTGAGAAAGGTAGTCTTGCCCCGGCCGTTTCTCCCCGTAAAGCCCAGTTTCCAATCAGTATCGATTTGAAAGCTTACATTCTCAAAGATGTTGTCGTAACTGCCGTCATAAGCAAACGTCAGGTTCGTTACTTTGATCAATGACATGTGTCGTCAACCTCCTTTGTTAAAATAAGAAAAACTTCTGATCGGAGCCTTTTCGATAAAGGTACATCCGTTTTTAGCGGAAGCTTTTCTTGCGTGCAGAAAGTTCTCATACGCGCTTTAGCGTTAATGAGCTTAAACTTTCTGACAATAAAAAAAGAGCTACAAGAAAGTTACCTTTCTTGTAGCTCAAAAAAAATACGGCACATTCAACCCGGCGCAGGGTATGAAAAGGGTATATTTTCTGAGTGAAAAGAATAAGGTAACTTTCTTGCCAATAAAGAATAAAACAAATTCCGCTTTATTCTTTAAACAGGTGGCAAGAAATATTACATTATCCTCTTCAACTCCAATCGTTAAGTGTCAGCACGATTCTAACATACCCGCTTCTACATTGCAACATCCTTTAGTCGGCTTCACTACCACAGATTCTTCTCAAACAATTCCAAAATTTTACACATTGATATAAATAATATGCTAAACTCAAAATGGAGGTGCGGTTAATAATGAAGATAGCAAGACTGGAAGGACTTACACTGCTGGCTGACGATGTGGCCCGCTTGGCCCGATTTTACCAAGAAGTCTTGGGATTTGATATCGTTGTAGAAGAGGAACATTACGTAGAATTCAGAAATACCGGGGTGAGATTGGCCATTTGCTCCAAATCTCTGATGTCCGAGAATACCAACGATCATCCTTCTTTCAGAGAAATTCGCAAAGGCCAAGCCGTCGAGCTTAATTTCCAATGTGATTCACCAGATCAAGTATACGCCTTGTACGCCGAATTCGTTTCGAAGGGAGCCATTGACGTCACAGCCCCACAAATCAAGTCTTGGGGGCATACTACTGGCTTCTTCGGCGATCCCGAGGGAAATATTCATTCCATATTTGCGGTGAATCCCGTGTAAATGGCGGTGGAATAATCACCGTGCTCCTACGCTTCGCTTTGTCCGCTCTGGACGAACCCTTCGGGTTCCCATTCACTGCCCTTTAAATATTTATGGAGCCAAGGGGGACCTCCCCCCTGACTTCATCGCTGCTAGCGATGCGCTCTCCCGGCTGGGCTTACCGCCCTCTTCCCCCGGTTACCAGCCTGTCACCACACTCGAGCGAATGGATTCCCTTATACCCGAGCTGCGCCAAATGAGCCGCCGCCAGGTCCGTGGACGCTTTGCCCGCGTGGACGAGCAGCGTCTCCTTGCTGTCCACCGCATCAAGCATTTCCCGCACATCGCGGATGCCCTGATGCACCTTGTAACGGATCAACTCGGCGCGGCAGCCGTCCGCAGATTTGCTTTTCAGCAGCGCGTCGCCGAAGCTTCCGGCGGCCAGATGCCCGGTCAGCACCACGCTGGCGGCAGCCGGATTCCGGCTGAGCTCGCGGTAGTACCACTGCGCTTTCGCCGACTGCATCATGCCGTCGCTCGTCAAAATGACGCGCGGTCCCGTTTCCCCGATCAGCCGTTCCCGCTCCTCCCGATCACGCACTTCGCGAACGAGACCGTCCGCCAGCACCTCGCGGATGCACCGCTCCGCCTGCGGCCTTAGCCAATCCGGCCAAGCCAGCATCCGCTCCAAAGCGCCCAAGATATCGGCCTCGGCGATGACGGGGAGCTGCGGAAACGTCTCGCGCAGCCAGACGAGCAAGTCCTGCCCGCGGCCGTATACCGGGACCGGCAGCAAAACCGTTCCCCCTCGAGCCGCCGTTTCCGCCACCGTCTCCTGCAGACGGGACAGCTTGAGCTCCTGGCTTTCCTCATCCATGCCGCAGGCGGCATCGACGATGGCCAGCTCCACCTGCCGTCCCGCAAGCTCCGGCCAATCCGCCGCCAGCAGGCATGATTCCCGCGAATAGTCGCCCGAGAAAAAAACGAGGCTCCCGTCCATATCGAGCAGCAGCCACACCGAGCCGGCCAAATGGCCGCTGCGGCCCCACATGACCTTCAGGGAAGGCGTTATCGTCAGCCATTCTCCTGCATCCACCCGCTCCTCCAAAAAAGCGAAGCGGATCGAATCGATATGCTCCTCACCGTAGGGGAGTTCCGCCGATCGCGATACGACATATTTTTTCCATGCGGCAAAATATCCCGGCAGCTGCTCGGCGGTAGCGCGGGTCGTCCAAACAAGGCCGCGGTAGCCGAGCTTATACAGCAGCGGAATCGCCATCGAATGGTCCTCATGGGCATGGGACAAAAAAACGGCGTCCAGCGCCGCCGCCTCTTGCGCGTCCACTGCAGGGTACTGCCCGGCGCCTTCTTTTTTCACGCCGCAATCGAGCAGAACGCGCAATCGATCCTTTTGAATGAAGTAGCTGGAGCGCCCGTGTTCTCCGGCGCCGCCCCAAACCGCTATGTTGATCATCGTTTATACATCCCAGTCTTTTTTTGAACTTAAGTAATTGACCGCAAGCAGCATCGCCGTAGTCAGTCCTACCGACACGACCGCCATCGCCATGCCGAGCTGCACCTTGCCCTGCTCGAACTGGGCGAAGATGTATGTGGCCGACGTTTCCATCGAAGGCGGCAAAATCAGCAAAGACGCCACCAGCTCGCGGATCGAAATCGTAAAGGTCATCATCCATCCGGCGAGCATCCCCGGGACGATCAGCGGCAGCAAAATGCGCCGCAGCACATACGACGGCTTGCCGCCGAACACCTGCCCCGCCTGAAAAAGCGCAGGATCGAGCTGGGTGAAGCTCGCTTTGACATACTGCACCGTATACGGCAAAAAAAACACCACGTACGTCAGCACGACCATCCCGTACGTATTGTAAAGCGGGATCGGCATCCACGGCGCGTTCCAGACGATGATCAGCCCAAGCACGATGACGATGCCCGGCACCGTATTGGGCAGCATGCTGAACAAGTCGGTCAGCCGCTGCGGCCATGTTTTCGCACGGTGGATCATAAGCGCGAGAAACGTTCCGAGCACGACCGCCAAGGTGGCCGCCGCCAGCGATAACGTCAGGCTGTTCGTCAGCGCCTGCATGCTCTTCGACCCCGGGGCGAGCAGCTGCACATAGTTGCTCAGCGTCAGGTTGCTCCAGGCAAGCCCTTGGCCCCGCAGCTTCATCAGCGAGGCGGCGATGATGGAGAAATATGGCACGCCGATCGACAGTACGAGCAGTCCGCCGACGTAAGCCCAAGCGATCGCGGCCTTCCAGCCGCTGAGCCGGTATATGCTGCGCCGCGCCCCTTTTCCGCCGACCAGTTGATAGGAATGCCTTTGCGTCACCCACGCCTGCACATACCACAGCAGCAGACAGGTGCCGAGCAGCACGGAAGCGAGCGATGTCGCTTTGCCGAAATCGATCGGCCAGCTCGAAATGTACTTATGGATTTCGGAGGTCAGGACGTAAAAACCGATTTTGCGTCCAAAAGTCGCCGGCGTGCCGAATTCCGCAATCGTTTTGACAAAAATGAGCAGCGCTCCCATCGCATAACTGGACAGCAGCAGCGGGACAACGATGCGCCGGAACCGGTACGCGAAGGAGCCGCCGTGCAGCGCCGCCGCCTCTTCCTTGCTGCCGCCGATGCGCACGAGAGATCCCCGCAGGATCAAATACAGAAACGGGAACAAATGAAGGCTCATGATCGCAACCATGCCGAAAACGCTGAAAAAATGCGGCGTCCACGCCGCCGCGGCCGGCAGCAGCTGCTCCATGTAGCCGTTACGCTGCATGAACAAAATCCAGCCCATCGAGCCGATATAGGGCGGCGTCATAAACGGCACGAGCAAAACGATGTCAAGCCATCTGTGCCGGGACAAGCCGGTATTGGCCATCACCCAGGCAAGCGGCAGCGCAAGCAGCGTCGTTCCGGCCACCGTGCACAGCCCGATCCACAGCGAGTTTACATACACTTCGCCGAGCCCGCTGCCCGCAACCGTTCTAAGCGGTGCAGCCAAATCCAACCCCTGACTCCCCTGCACGCTGGACAAAAAAATGAAAAAGAGCGGGACGACCACCAGCGCCGCCAGAAGAACCAAGGCGAGGGCCATCCCGATGCGTTGAAGCGAAAGTGTGCCGGTCAACTGCATATATTCACCGTCTTATTTGAACAGCTGGGCGAATTTTTTGGTAACGGCGTCTCCGTTTGCGTCCATCCAAGCCCAGTCCACCTTCATTTGCGGAATTTGCTCCGCGCCCGGGCGGTCTTTCGCTTTGACGTCCTTGCGGCCCGGCAGCAAATACGTGTCGGCCACCATTTTTTGCGCTTCGTCGGACAGCAGATAATCGATGAACGCTTTGGCGTTATCGACGTTTTTGCTCGTCTTGACGATCGCGGCAGGACGCGGACTGATCACGGTTCCGCTTGCAGGGTAGAGCAGATCGACCGGCTCTCCCTTTGCCTTCGCCTGGTACGTCATGTAGTCGACCGCGGCGGCTACGACGCTTTTCGCGCCGGTGATGACCGGATCGAGCGCTTCCTGATTGGCGCCGGCCATCGCCACGCCGTTTTTCTTGTACTGCTCCAGCAGGTCCCAGCCGGAATCGCCTTTGCCGCTCAAATAGCCGGTGACGAAATCAAGCGCGGAGCCGGATTGCGCCGGATCGGGGATATTGATTTTGCCCTTCCATTCTTCTTTGGCGAGGTCGGCCCACTCCTTCGGGGGCGTCTGGACGAGCTTCGTATTGTAGGCGATGCCGAGCGCGGAAGAGCTGTAGCCGAAGAAATGGCCGTCCTTGTCGGACCATTCGGGGATGAGCTTGTCCGCATTTTTCGCTTCCTTGTATTCCAGCGTCATGCCGCTTTTCTTGAGCCCTTGCGCGGCCGGAAGGGAAGCGAGCACGACGACGTCGACGACCGGATTCGCTTTCTCCGCTTCCATCCGCGACAAAATTTTCCCCGTCGTGCCTTGGAACATTTCCACCTTGACGCCGGTTTTCGCTTCATACCCTTTCTGAATCGCTTCCGCCAGCTCCTTCGGACCTGCACTGTACACGACCAGCTTTCCGCTCAGCTTCTTCTCTTCGTCTTTCTTGACTTCCTGCTTCGGTGCCTCCTGCTTCGGCTCCGCCGCCTGATTGGCCGCAGGTTTTGCGGCGCTGCCGCAGCCGGCGAGACTGAAACCGATCATTGCGGTCAGAAGCACCAGCGCCCCTTTTTTCAACCCATTACGTTTGTTCACTTGATACATCCTCCCTTAATTTGATATGGCATGTATGTGGCGGGGGGAAACGAACAGCTCGCAGGTTTCCCCGACCGGCAGCCGCTGCGGATGATAAGCGGTCCAAAGACCGGCGGCTCCCATGTCGATCCCGATCTCGTAGCGGTCCCCCAAGTAGCTGACCGTACGGATGACGCCTTCGTAGCTGTGGCACGCCTCTGTCCGCTGCCATAGCGCGTGTTCCGGACGGAACATGAGCCTGTCTTTTTCAATCCAGTTGGTCTTGCCGATAAAGCCGGCGACAAACGGATGCGCCGGACTGCGGTAAATGTCCTCCGGCGTGCCGGCCTGAAGCACCTGCCCGCCCTGCATCACGACGATTTCGTCCGACATCGTCATCGCTTCCGTCTGATCGTGGGTGACGTACAAGGCAGTCAGCCCAATATCGCGGACGAGGCTCATCAGCTCCATCCGCATCTCCTCGCGCAGCAGCGCGTCGAGCGCGCTGAGCGGCTCGTCGAACAGCACGAGCTGCGGCCTTGTCACAACGGCGCGGGCAAATGCCACCCTTTGCTGCTGGCCGCCGGACAATTGGTGCGGGAAGCGGTTTTCCATGCCGGTCAGACGAACCATCTCGATCGCCTCCGAGACGCGGCGGCGCACATCGTCTTTTTGCCCGGTCGCCCGAAGCCCGTACGCGATGTTTTCGAACACGGTCATGTGCGGCCAAAGCGCGAAATCCTGAAACACCATGCCGAACCGGCGGCGGTGTACCGGCATGTCGATCTTCCGCGCCCGAGAAAAAATATAATCCTCCCCGAGCCGAATCTCCCCTTCGTCCGGCTTCTCGAGGCCGGCAATCATCCGCAGCAGCGTCGTCTTGCCGCACCCCGACGGACCGAGCAATGTCGTAAACCGGTTATGCCCGATGCGCAGCGAGGTCGGCTTCAGCGCCTGAACCTGGCCGAAGCTTTTGGCCAACCGTTCGATGATGACATCCATTTTCGTAAATACCTTCTTCCATTCGGGAAACTATCCTCAGTGTACAGGCCAAACTCGCGGAAAATATTATCCGAACGTAAAGGTTTTGTTAATTTTTTCAATGGATTCTATTCATTTCTATAGATTTTATCTATAATGTGTTGTGAAAAAGCCCGAGGAGTAACGAAGGCAACGAAACGACTACCGGAGGGCTGCAAAGGAGGGCACCTAAGTGAACATCAATCTGGTGAAGCTGGAAATCGTCGAGCTGATCGAGCGGCACAAAAAAATTACACCCGTAGCCGGACTGCTCGGCCTTAAACAGCCGACCGTCACTTTTCATATGAAAAATTTGGAGGAGGAGCTTGGCGTCCCTTTGTTTGAATCCCGCGCGGGGAAAATCAATTTGACGGAAGCGGGTGCTGCTCTCCATCATTACGCGGTTAAAATCAACGCCTTGGCTCAGGAAGCCGAACGCGTCGTCAAAGAGTTCCGCGAGCCGGGGACGGGGTCGCTCAAAATTGGCGCGAGCTACGTTCCGGGCACCTACATTCTTCCCGAGCTGATCAGCCGCTTTGTGAAAAATCACCCGAAAACGAAGCTGAGCTTGTCGATCAAACCAGCTTCGCTCATTAAGGACATGCTGCTGAATCACGAAATCGATATCGGCGTCTTCTCGGCCGGGCCGGCTGCACATGCTCCTCTGGCAATCGAAACGGTGTGTGAGGATGAGATGGTCGTTATTTTTGCGCCGAACCATAAGTTTTCACGATATGAGCAGCTGTACCCGGACATGCTGAACGATGTGCCGTTTCTTTTCCACAGCCCGGAGTCCAGCACAAGAGCCCTGACGGAAAAATGGGCTCAGGCAAACGGCGTGCAGCTCAGCTGCGCGATGGAGCTCGATTCGGTGGAGGCGATCAAGCAGGTGGCGATGCGCGGGGAAGGCGTATCTTTCGTTTCGCGGCTGGCCGTCGGCCGCGAGGTCGAGCGCGGGGAGCTGGCGGTGCGCGCCATACCGCAAAACCACGTGAAGCGGTACGTCTTTTACGCGTTCAATGAGCACCGTCACAAGTCTTCTCTGATGGATGCCTTTATCGACTATATTCGTTCGTCCGTCACTCCTTTACGATAACAACATGTGCGGTTAACACTCTTCTTACAATTGCCGCTTACATTCTACCTTGTAGGAAAAAAATCCCCCTATGCAAAGGAGAATGAAAATGATGAGAAAAAGAAGCAAATGGATGGCCGGCCTGACCGCCGCTTTATGCGCCGTGGTCATGTCCGCATCAATCATGGCGCCGGGCCCTGCCAAGGCGGCAAGCAATATGGTGCCGGACTACGAGGTCAAGCTGCTGATGAACCCTTCCGCTGTGCTGGGTACGGACTACAAGCTGACCAGCGCCGTCAAAAGCGCCTTCGGCATGCCTGATACCGTAACCAAAATGAACGTGCAATTTTTGGACACCGACAGCAAAGACATTTACAGCAACGGCTGGAGTCCGCGCGTCCGCAAAACGGAAGGTGAAAGCGGCTTCGAGCTCACCTACAAAAAGCGGTTCCCCGTCGTGGGCGACGATATCGATGCTGCGCTCACAACGGCCAATCAGGACGGCTTCGACTCCAGCGACACCAACTACGAAGCGCAAATCGAGTGGGGCTACCAGAAGAAAACGCTCAGCGTCACCCGCTCCAAATCGGGAAGCAAGTCCGGCTACAGCGGCATGGATCTGCCATCCCTCAAAGATTCGCGCAGCCTGCTGATCAACAACGCTCCCGGCAAATTCGACGACTACGTATACAACGGCTGGGGCACCGAAATGCTCGGTACCTCCCGCATTTACGGCCCCGTTCTGGCCAAGCGATCCATCGGCACATGGAGCGGCCTCAAGACGTACATCGAAGTTTGGCCGATCAAAGATGCCGCCGGAACCGGTACGGAGTACGTCGTGGAAATTTCCTTCAAAACGGCGGACCGTGCCGTAGCGTCGCAAAAGCACGACGAGCTGATTGCCTACCTGCAGAGCAAGGGCTGGTTCCTCCCGCAGGATTCGCTGAAGACTCAGCTGATCATGGATCGCTACTGAAGTCCACCCCCTAAATCCCCCTGCAAGGGGGACCCCAGGCGCTCGAGCGCCCTGGACCCGCCCTGTTGGAGGGAGTGCTCGCTGCTAGTCCGCGTTTGCCCGGCATGGATTTTTTTTACCTTTGGATAAAAATCCGATGCCGGGCACGCTTTACTTTTGGTGCGATGCCTGGGGAGTCGGTGCGTGCCGCGCTCACGCGTATATCCGGCACGGTTTTGCTGCGCAAAACCTGTACCGGACACCATTACTTTTACCGGATCAGTCCAGTCAAAATCCCCCCGCCCTTCCCCGCCAAGTCAGGTTACGGGAACCATAGCGGAATTAGGGTTCGCTAAGTGGGTCAGTTTCCGATGTTTTTGAAAATTAGCGGAACTCAGGTGATCTATTTGTCTGATTCCCCACTGCATTAGCCATTTTTCACCGATATAGCGCATCTCAGTTCCTCTATTTTTTCAAAGTGCCTTTTTATCCGAGAATAGCGAACGTGGGTTCCTCTATTTATCATAAGCTGCTTATTTTGGCGGAATCTGTTCCATCATACAAAAGCCAACTTCTCGTATGTCTGACCCAAAGCTCCCTTGGCGTCGCCTTTGAGCCAGTTATCCAGCAAGGTGTAATAGACGGAGCGGAAATCCACCTCGTATTTCAAATCCCCATTGTCGAGGTTCGTAAGGCTCGGCTGGGTGCCGTAAAGCCCGCCCTTCACCCGGCCGCCGAACACAAACATAGGCGCAGCCGTGCCGTGGTCGGTTCCGCCGCTGCCGTTTTCCCTCACGCGACGCCCGAATTCGGAAAACGTCATCGTCACGACGCGATCCTGCAGCCCATGCGCCTCCAAATCCCGGTAAAACGCGCTGAGCGCCTGATCCATCTGCAGAAGCAGCTTGGCGTGCATGTTTTTCTCATCCGCATGATCATCAAAACCGCCCAGCTGCACATTGAAAACACGCGTCCCCGCCCCACCGGCAAGCAAGCGCACGACAAGCTGAAGATCCTTGGCGAAGCCGGATTTCGGGTATTCGATTTTGTTTTGATACGCGCCTGCCAGCGCATGAATCGCTTCCACGCTTTCATACGCGTCTACGCCGCGCTGGCAGGTGACCTGCACCCTGGCTATCTGGCGCTGCGGGTCGTACATGTCGAGAAACGCTTTGGACAAACGGTTCTGGTCGGCCTTCGGCGTTTTCGCGTCAAAAAAGTTAAACGATTCGATGGACTGAATGAGAGGCACGCCGATCTTCTCCGAGCTGAACGCCTTGCTCGCGGCGCTGCCGATCTGAATCGCCTTGAGAGGGTTTTTCGACTCCGCAAGCGCCGTTTCCACGTAGCGGCCGAGCCAGCCGGAGCGAATATACTTTTCCGGCTCCGCCGTCTGCCAAATTTCCATCGAACGGAAGTGGGAATGATCCGGCTTCGGGTACCCAACCCCCTGGATGATCGCCACCTTGCCTTGGTCGTACAGCTGCTTAAGCCCGGTCAAACTCGGGTGCAGGCCGACCTCGTTGTTGATCGCGAGCACCTCGCTCTCCGTAATTTTCAAGGTCGGTCTCGCGTCGAAATAACCGCCCAGCCCGTAAGGAACAAGCGTATTGATGCCGTCGTTGCCGCCGGACAATTGCACGATGACCAGCACCGGATTTTCCACGTTCGGATCATCGCTCACCATGCTGAGCGGCGTGCCGTCCTCGGCAAAAATCATCGGTCCCCCGAGCCCTAACGCGGCGAGGAGCGCAGTGCCTTTGATAAGAAATTCACGTCGGGTCAATTTCATGAAAAGCCACTCCTTCCTTATTTCATTTGGGCTTCGGGACTGATCATCAGCAGGTGGAGCAGCCCTTTCATGCCGCCCACTTTTTGCTTGCTGTAAACGAACGTATCCTCCGCGTATTTGGCAAGCACCTGCAAGGTGTTATCGCCGATCTCCCACAATCCGACATTTTTACCGAGTCCGGTCACCCACTCCTCCGGCTTGGCATGCTCACCCAAAGCGTAGTCCGCCGACGTCAGCAGGTTATTGCTCACACGCCTGGCGACCGATTCGGCGAATTGGTAGCGGGACAATAGCGGCGTGCTCGTTAGCCAGCTTGTACCGCCGCGCCAGCCGGCCACATCGGGAGGCAGGTAGAGCTCCTGCCCCATTTTCCGAGCCGCTTGGGCGAAGCCTTTCGACATCGGCAAATCGAACGCTTTCACGATGCCGACCACGTATTCGACCGGCGTTTTGATCAGGCTGCCGCGGATGCTGTCGTCGTAAAATTCGTCCGAGGTAAACAGATTGTATAATACCTCGCCGACCGTGCTTTTCGTTATAAAATCGTCCGCGACCTTCTTCACCCAATCGTCCGAAGGCGCATCCGCCGCAAAGAAACGAAGCAGCTTTAGCGCCATAAAGCGGGGAAGCGCCTCCTGTCTGAACAGCACGTCCACGAAACTCGTTTCGTCAAAATTTCCCGTTTCGCCGAGCACGGTTTTAGTACCCGAATCGTGCTGCTTCGGTTGAAACGTCACCGCGTCGGTCTTCTTGTCGTAATGCCAGCCGGTCAGGGCTCTTGCCGCCTCACGGATATCCTGCTCCGTGTAATTGCCGATCCCGAGCGTAAACAACTCCATGACCTCGCGGGCATAATTCTCGTTCGGTTTCCCCTTGCGGTTGCTGTTCGAATCCAGCCAAATCATCATGGCCGGGTCCTTCCCTATCTCCAAAACCAGCTCGTGGAAATTGCCGACCGCATATTTGCGCAGCAGCTCGTTTTGCCTGACCATCAGCGGAATTTCCCGGACCTTCCGGTAGGAGGTCGTCAAATGGCCGTGCCAAAAAAGAGTCATCTTCTCGATCAGCGGAGCCTCGGTATGAATCATGCGATACAGCCAATATGTCTGCTGGTCGCCGATTTGATCCTCCGTCAGCTCCTTGCCGTCGGCCTTGACCGAAACGAGAGGCGGGATTTCCTGCGGTTTCCCGCTCAGCGATTCGCCCGCAATCAGCCGGCGCACGGTCTCCTCTTTCCCCAAACCAAGCACCGTGCTGACATCTTGTTTGCCCGGAAAAAATGCCGCTCTATTTAACAGATGCGCCGCTTCTTTTTCCGTCCAGCCTGCTCCCATAAGGCACCACCTATCTGTGAGGGTTCGATGAGGTTTATTATAATTGGGATTTGTTACAAAATCGTGACGCCCCCTGAGTGACGCCCCCCTAAATCCCCCAACCGGGGGGACCCCAGGCGCTCAGGCGCAATGTTGTCAGGTTAAGTGGGAAATAGCGGAACTATGGTTCGCTAAGTGGGGCGATTTCGGACATTTTTGAAAATTAGCGGAACTCAGGTACTCTATTTGTCTGTTTTCCCAATCCACAAGCCATTTTCTGCCGATTTAGCGCATCTCAGTTCCTCTATTTTTTCGATGGGCCCATTTTTCCGAGAATAGCGAACATAAGTTCCTCTATTTTATAAATTATAAACTCAACTTTCGCACCTTGAAAATCTAACCTAAGCCAGATGTGGTGCGGGTTGCGGACGATTAATTCTTTGAGTTGACAGAAAAAACACCTTTCGTTTGGTAAAATGGAAATTGTCCAGATCCCCATTCCAAACAGAAAGGTGCGTATCTTCATGGTACACCAGAACGCTCTGTCTGAAAAGAGTTTGCATCGAATTACATCGTTGTTTGTTACTTTAAAAATCGGCCACTTGCTGCGCCAGGCCGGCATTCGCAAGTCGTTCGGTATGCCAGCGCTGGAAGTTTTTCAGCTTCTGTTCACGCTTGTTTTCCAACAGCGTAATTGGTATCGCCTGTTAGAGAGTGAGCGCTCCTCGGTGCCCGGCAAGGACGTCATCTATCGTTTTCTTAACCATTCCGGCTTTGCGTGGCGTAAATTCCTTCATAGCCTAAGTCTCTTGGTTGTTCGGCGCTTCGAATCTCTCATTTCAAGTTCTCGTACTCGCGTGTTTATCGTAGACGATTCTGTTTTGAAGCGAAATCGAAGCAAGAAAGCAGAACTGTTGGCTCGCGTTCATGATCATACGACAGGTCGATTCGTCCGCGGTTACAATATGCTCACGCTGGGTTGGTCGGATGGCTTCAGTTTTGCTCCCATCGATTTTGTCATGCTCAGTTCCGCTAAGATCACCAACCGTTTTTGTGAAATAAAAGATAACTTGTCGAAGCGGACTCAAGGATATAAGCGTCGCTTGGAAGCATTCACCCGTAAGCCAGATGCGGTCGTAGAATTACTCAAACGTGCGATTCGGGCTGGTTTTGCTGCTGATTTTGTGCTCATGGATAGCTGGTTTACGCAAGCGCCACTTTTGCGAAGCCTTATGTCGGAAGGGCTTCACGTCATCGGGATGATCAAGGACATGAAGCAGCGCTATGTCTTGGGTGAAGACCTCGTCACGTTGAAGGAGCTTTACCAAAGGCTGCCGCGATCGACCAAAATAGATGTACTCGGCTCGTTTCTTGTTCAAACAGCTTGTGGACTGCCAATTCGACTCGTATTTGTGCAAAACCGTAACTGTCGTAGGGAATGGCTTGTTATCTTGAGCACCGATACCGAACTGAGCGACACGGAAATCGTGAGGATTTACGGAATGCGGTGGAGCATAGAAACCTTCTTTAAATTCACTAAATCCCATTTGAAGCTTGGGACGGAGTTCCAAGGCAGATCGTTCGATTCGCTGATTTGCCATACGACGATTGTGTTCAGTCGTTACTTGTTATTAGAATGGGAACGTCGTGCGAATCAGGATGCTCGTTCACTTGGAGGTCTCTTCTTCCTATTTGCAGACGAAGTTCGGGAACTTGACTTCAAATCGGCGCTACAACAAATCGTGGTGTTCTTCTTGGAGTTGACCAAAACCAAGACGAAAAGGGAGAGGTCTGCACTTATTTGTCAAGTCCAACAATGGATTGCTGGTTTGCCCAACTATATCAAGGGTTTACTGACTGATCTTAGCTGCGAAAGTTGAGTTATAAATTACTTATTTTCGAGGAATAACAGTTTTCAAGCGTCATTCGGTCTTCTATGGTTCAGCCCTCGATTTCGTCCATACCTGTTAACCTGACAACATTGCGCTCGAGCGCCCTGGACCCGCCCGTATAGAGGGAGTGCTCGCTGCTAGTTCGCGTTTGCCCGGCATAGGATTTATTGCTGTTAGGCAATAAATCCTATGCCGGGCACGCTGCACTTTTGGAGCGGTGCCGTGTAAGAAGTTGAGTGCCACGGGCCCGCGATTGTCCGGTCTCGCTTTGCTGATGCAAAGCATTGACCCGGCCCCGCTCTACTTTTTACGGCGAGGCAGCATTAAGAGCGACCAAAATAAAAACCCCCGGGACGGTAACGTCCCGAGGGTTTGGGCCCACTTGCAATATATCTTACAGGTCGAAGTACAGGTTGTATTCGTACGGATGAACACGGATCGAAACAGCTTTCGCTTCGTCGCGTTTGAATGCTACGTAGTTATCGATGAAGTCCTTCGTAAATACGCCGCCTTCTAGCAAGAACTCGTGGTCAGCTTCCAAAGCGTCAAGCGCTTCGTCCAGGCTGCCCGGAACACTGCGGATTTCGGCTTTCTCTGCATCGGACAATTCGTAGATGTTTTTGTCGTACGGACCGTAGCCCAGTGCGCGCGGATCGATTTTCTTCTTGATGCCGTCCAGACCTGCCATCAACATAGCTGCGAAAGCGAGGTACGGGTTGGAAGTGGAGTCCGGAGTACGGAACTCGATACGGCAGCCTTTCGGCGTAACGGCAGCAACCGGAATACGAACTGCAGCGGAACGGTTACCTTTGGAGAATACGAGGTTAACCGGAGCTTCGTAACCAGGTACAAGACGCTTGAAGGAGTTCGTGCTCGGGTTCGTGATCGCGATCAGAGCCGGAGCGTGGTACAGGATACCGCCGATGTAGTTCAGAGCGAGTTCGCTCAGGTTAGCATAAGCGCCTTTTTCGTAGAAGAGCGGGTTGCCTTCGTTGAAAATGGACATATGCACGTGCATACCGCTACCGTTGTCGCCAAACAGCGGCTTAGGCATGAAAGTAGCCACTTTGCCGTATTGTCTTGCTGTGTTTTGTACGATGTACTTATATTTCAAAAGGTTGTCAGCTGTTTTAGTGAGCGTATCAAAACGGAAGTTGATTTCGCCTTGACCTGCAGTCGCCACTTCGTGGTGATGACGCTCGATGCGAAGACCTGCTTCCATAAGCAAACGGCACATTTCGCTGCGGATGTCTTGTTGAGTGTCGGTCGGAGCAACCGGAACGTAACCGCCCTTAACCGGAATTTTGAAGCCGAGGTTGCCGCCTTCTTCTTTACGGCCGGTGTTCCATGCAGCTTCTTCGGAATCCACTTCAAAGTACGATTTATTCATTCCGGATTCGAAACGAACATCGTCAAAAATGAAAAACTCGGATTCAGGAGCAAAGTATGCGTCTGTACCTACGCCTGCAGATTTAAGATATTCTTCCGCTTTATGAGCGATGCTGCGCGGGTCGCGATCATAGCGCTCGCCTTCCGGAGTGAAAATGTTACACATGATAACAAGTGTCGGATGAGCGGTGAAAGGATCGACAAAAGCGGATTCCGTGTCAGGCATCATAACCATGTCGGATTGCTCGATGCCGCGGAAACCCGGGATGGAGGAGCCGTCGAACGCTACGCCGTTAACGAAAGTTTCGGCGTCCACTTCAACTGCCGGCAAGCTGATATGCTGCACGCGTCCGGACAGACCGATAAAACGGAAATCTACCCACTCGATGTTCTTTTCTTTGATAAGATTCAAAACATTTTGAACAGACATGCTATAATTCCTCCTATTTCCGTACATTGTTCGTACTTGGTGATGAGATTGTTCAACTTTTCAATTCACTTGGGATAATTATAAGCCTATCTCCGAATAATCGTCAATAGTTATGTAAGGTATTTTTTAAGGAGGTGTAAGGTAATCTTACACTCCAACGGGTTTCTGTTCACAATTTGGACAAAAGGCATATTCACCCCCTAAATCCCCCTTAGGGGGACCCCAGGCGCTCAGGCGCCCTGGACCCGCCCGTACGAGGGAATGCTCGCTTCTAGTCCGCGTTTGTCCGATATGGATTTTCGCCTTCGGCTAAAAATACTATCTCGGACACGCTTTACTTCGTGCACTGTCCATTGGAGCAGCTTCGTGCCTCGGGCTCGCGTTTGTTCGGCCTTGCTTTGCTGGCGCAAAGCTTTGACCGAACACGCTTTACTTTAATAGGGGTGAGATGGGCTGCTGTGTGATAAACTGCGTGCCTCATCCAACATCCGCTTTACACTGCTCTTCTCTGCAAAGTTTCGTTAGGTTATGACTCCACCGGGCTCCATTTGAAATACACACCGAATTTCCGAATATTCGGGTTGGGCAAACGTTTCCATGAACGTCCATAATTACTATCATAATATAAAGATGAATCAACATCACTGGTGGAATGTTCCATGGGAACGAATCGACGATGAAGCAGGCAATAACAACAGCAAAATGCCCCTCGGCGTTTGGACGCCTGAGGGGCATTTTGCTGTATGATTACGCGAACACGTAGTTCTTCGCGGTGTTGAACGTTTTGCCGACGAGAGGAGCGAGCTTCTCTAGATCAAGCATCAGCTTCGCGAATTGATCCGGGAACAGCGACTGCACGCCGTCGCCGGTCATTGAGTTGTCCGGATCGGTATGCATTTCGACGATGAGGCCGTTTGCGCCGGCAGCGACGGACGCCTTGCTCATCGGCTCGACCAATTCACGGCGGCCGGTGCCGTGGCTCGGGTCGGAGATGACCGGCAGATGGCTCAGCGACTGCAGCACCGGAATGGCGGTCAAATCGAGCGTGTTGCGGGTGTACGTCTCGAAGGTACGGATGCCGCGCTCGCACAGCATGACGTTCGGGTTGCCGCCGGCCAAAATGTACTCGGCCGCATTCAGAAACTCATCATAGGTGGCGCTGAACCCGCGCTTGAGAAGTACCGGCGTCTGGATCGTTCCGAGCTTGCGAAGCAGATCGAAGTTTTGCATGTTGCGGGTGCCGACCTGCAAAATATCGGCGTACTGGGCGCATACCTCGACATATTCGGGAGTCATGACTTCCGTAATCGTCAGCAGTCCATGCTTCTTGCCGGCCTCGGCCATCATCTCCAGCCCTTCGACGCCGATGCCCTGGAAGCTGTAAGGGCCAGTGCGCGGCTTGAACGCGCCGCCGCGGAGCACCTGCGCTCCGGATGCCTTGACAAGCCTTGCGATCTCGTCGATTTGCTGAGGCGACTCCACCGCGCAAGGACCTCCCATGATCGTCAGCTCCTGGCCGCCGATTTCCACTCCTTTGATATTGATCACTGTGTCGGACGGATGAAAGTCGCGGCTCGCCAGCTTGTAGGATTTCGAGATTTTCACGACCTGCTCGACTCCGGACATTTGCCGCAGCTGCTCGGCAAGCTTCGGATCGGCTTTGCCGATAATGCCGATGACGGTTTTGTCCTCCCCTTTGGAAATGTGCGCTTGCACGCCGTGTTTTTCAATATGTCGGACGATTTCGGCAATCCGCTCTTCCGATGCTTTATTCGAAGTAATAACGATCATAATTACACTCTCCCTTTGAATATGTATAGTTGAAAAGCACTCATTCGCACTTAGACGCTTCAACGCTTATACGCTTTTAAGCTTTTAATCGCTAAAGCAAATATACAACGGGAAAGCCCTCCCCGTCAATCCCTTTGCAAAAAAAATTTACGTTTCGGATTCCGAGGAGAGCATCAGTTGTGCCTTGCGGCGCTTCCGTTTATCTTTGCGCTTGGCTTCGTAAAAGTCGAGCAGCCATTTGATCGGGAAATACGACAGCAAGCCGAGAACTGCGCCAACGACCATGCCGCCGACGATGAGCTTTAACCCGCCCTGGAGAAACATACCCAGCCAATCGGGCATCATGTCGAGCACATGCCGATAATGCTGCCTGGGGAGTATCAAGCCGCCTACTTTTCGGATCGGGAACAAAAACGGAATGTAGATGATTTTGCCCAATACGAACCCGACAATGGCTCCGGCCATGCTGGCCCTAAACAAATAAGTGAACGGAAATAGCAAAAAGGTGGCTAAGTATATGGTCGGCGGAGTGAACATCTCGATGGCGAGGCCGATGGCAAAGCCGCGCGCCACTTTGCTTGAACCGCCTTTTGCCCTTAGCAGCATCAAATATTTAAACCGCAAATACCGCTTCGTATTCCGGACGTTGATGCGTCTAACCGATTGCATCAGGCCGCTGAATTTACCTTCAATACGCTGCATGCCCTTTCATCCTATTCTGATCTTTATTGTCAGCAAAAGTTGCCTTCGTCTATTCGCCGCCCGATTTCGACTTGACGGCCGGGATAAGCTTCGCCATGTTGACGGTGCGGCGAACTTCCCATGTGGATGAATTGTGCGCATCGTATTGTTCCAAATATTGAATAACTTCCTTTGTAATAGGCGTAGGAGTGGAAGCGCCGGAGGTGACGGCAACTTTGCGGACCGGGGCGAGCCATTCCCGCTTCAGCTCCGTTACGTCGGCAATCCGGTAAGCTTTGACCCCTGCGATCTCTTCGGATACTTGGGCAAGCCGGTTCGAATTGTTGCTTTTCGGATCGCCGACGACGATGACCAGATCGGCTTCCTTCGCTTGCTCCGCCACCGCCTCCTGCCGCACCTGCGTAGCAAGACAAATTTCATTGTGAATTTCAGCCTTCGGAAAATGTTCCAAAAGCCGGTTCATAATATGCCGGATGTCCCATTGGCTCATGGTGGTTTGGTTGGTGATGATGATTTTATCCGATTCCAGCCGCAGCTGACCGATTTCCTCGGGCTTTTCGATCAGATGCACCTTGCCGGGAGCGACGCCGACGGCGCCTTCCGGCTCGGGATGACCTTTTTTGCCGATATAGATGACCTCATAGCCGTCCTGCACTTTCTCCCGGATCAAGTCGTGCGTGCGCGTCACATCCGGACAAGTCGCATCGACGACGGTCAGCCCCTTCTCCCGGGCTATGCGGCGCACTTCCGGCGACACGCCATGGGCCGTGAAAATGACGGTTCCGCGGTCGACTTTCTCGAGTATTTCAAGCCGGTTCGGCCCGTCCAGCGTAATGACCCCTTCGTTTTCGAAAAATTCAGTCACATGAGCGTTATGCACAATCATGCCCAAAATGTAAATCGGTCTGGGCAGATCCAGATTTTTTGCGGTTTGCATGGCCAAAGCCATGGCGTCGACGACCCCGTAACAATACCCCCGCGGCGATATTTTGACAACTTCCATCAGATAGCACCTACTTACTTCCCTTTTTTATGGAGAAAATTCTCCTATATTCGTATACGGAGCCGTGGTTTGTTTCTATATAAATTATACCGCATTCCTTTCGTTCACGAAAGCAATATCGCATCGCTTGTCGAATTTTGGTTTAAAACAGGCAGCCAGATGACAAAAGTCGACCCTTCGCCTTTCCGCGTCTTCACTTCGATGGATCCTTGATGCTCGTCGATAATCCATTTGGCGATCGACAGGCCGAGCCCTGTGCCCGATTTTTGGCCGCGGGACACGTCCGCCCGGTAAAAACGCTCGAAAATATGCGGCACTTCCTCTTTATCCATGCCGATCCCCGTATCTTCGATGCGAATGCCGACCTGGTCTTTCTCCTTGAGCGTATCCATCCGCACGAAGCCGGTGTCGGTATATTTGAACGCATTTTCCACAAAAATAAACAGCAGCTGCTGCAAATAATCCCGGTTGCCGTTCACGAAAACGCCGTCGATGGCCGATAAATCCCCGGTGATCCATTCCGCCGTACGCGGAAGCAGCTGCGCTTTGCGCGCGACCTCCTCAACCAAGGGCTTCAGCTCCAAAGGCTCCTTCGTCATCTCAAAACCGGCATCCGCTCTCGCCAAAGAAAGCAGATCACTCACGAGCCGGCTCATCCGCGCCGCCTCCCCGGCAATATCGTGCATCGCCTCGAGAGACAACTCAAGCTGCTCCTGACTCGCGTTTTCCGCGTTTTGCGACGTCGCTGTCCACATTTTCTCCAGTAGATCGACATTGCCGCGGATCGTGGTGAGCGGAGTCCTCAGCTCGTGCGATGCGTCGGACACAAAACGCCGCTGCGCACGGTAGGCCTCCTCCAAATCGTCATAGGCCAGCTGAATGCGGCCAAGCATACCGTTGATCGTGCTGGTCAGCCGGCCGATTTCGTCCTGCGGCCCATCATATAAAATGCGCTTCTCCAGATCGGCGCCTTTTTCGATTTGCCCGGCGGCTTCGATGACTTGATCGATCGGACGCAGCGCCTTGCGCGCGAGAAAGTAGCCGAGCGACGCTGCAAGCATAATCGTCAGCACTACGGTAAAGCTGAGAATGACCCGGAGCGAGCGGAAGTAACGTGCGGTCTGCTCCATCGGCAAAGCTGCTTGCAGCACTCCGATCATTTTTCGCTCATTGCTCTGCAAGGCGTAAATGCCTTTATTATAAATCAGAAATTCGACATTTTCGATTTGCGCGGTTTCAAGAAAAGAATAGGGAAACTTCGCGAGCAGCTGCTGCCTTTCTTCGTTTATTTCCGGCAAGGCTATGTCGAGATCTTCCAAATTGGCGGATTTGTTTTTTCTCCCGTTGATCATGTTTACCACTTGATAATAGGTGCCCGTGTTGCGCAGAACGTCCCGGTCTCCCAGCGCCAGGTCAAGGCTGAGATTGCCTTGGAGTGTCAAGGACGGCCTGAGCTGAATACGGGAGTGAACCGCGTCCGCTTCCGACTTCAGAACGTCAGCCACATCGTCATAGATGTAATAGTACAGAAAAAAATAAAGCCCGATACCGAACAGCAGCAATACGACCGACAAGATGCCTGTATACCATAGAGTTAGCCGCAGCCGAATGCTCATCAGGCTTCACCTCTCAGCACATAACCCGCTCCGCGCACCGTCTGGATGATGCGCTTATGGCCATATTCCTCCGTTTTCTGCCGCAGCAGGGCGATATACACCTCCAGCACGTTGGATTCGCCGCTGTAATCGTAGCCCCATATTTTTTCCATGATGATGTCGCGGGAAAGCACGCGTTTCGGATTTTGCAAAAACAGGTGGAGCAGGTCGAACTCCTTGGTCGTCAGTTCGATTCGTTTGTCGTCCCGATACACTTCGCGGGTGTCCAGATCCATCGTCACATCCAAATATTGAAGACGATTGGTCGGTTTTTCCGTTTTGTCCGCGGCGCGTCTGCGCAACAGCACACGCACGCGAGCGAGCAGCTCCTCGAGCGCAAACGGCTTGACCAAATAATCGTCAGCTCCGAGATCAAGACCGCGCACGCGGTCGGAGACCTCGTCTTTCGCCGTCAGCATCAGCACAGGCACCTCCGACCCGCTTTCGCGGATTCGGCGGCACACTTCCCAGCCGTCGAGCTGAGGCATCATCACGTCGAGCACGACGACGTCCGGATCGTGCTCCAATATTTGCTTTAAGCCTTCGACGCCATTGTGCGCCGTAAAGACGGTGTAGCCCTCGAAAGCGAGGGTGCGGCGCAGCATGGAAATGATTTTTTCATCGTCGTCGATCACTAGGATTTTTTCTCTCAAACCAGGTCACCTGCCCAATGCGGATCGTGAACCGTTATCACGTCCGTAGTTATATCTCATTTTACCGAATATTGTTCCCGTACACAAAAAGAAGCAGAGCTTCACGCCCTCGCGTCCACTCTACTTCCTTCGTTCTAACCTTTTTTTCTCTCTGTTACTGCTGCTGTTCGTTTTTGTCGGCGATCGTCACTTCGATCGGGATTTTTTTGCCGTCCCTCATGATGTTTAGCGTAACTTTATCGCCTACTTTAAATGTCTTGACTTTGTCTACCAGTTCTTTAGACGTTTTTACCTTCTGGCCGTTCACGTCGAGAATGACGTCGTAAGGTCTCAGTCCCGCTTTAAAGCCAGGACCTTTACGGTCGATTTGCGAGACGATCGCACCCTCCGTGTTTTCCAGCTTCAGCTCGCTGACCCACTCTTTATCGATATCCTGCAGGTATACGCCGATATATGGAACCGGCTCCTTCGGAATTTTGATATTGTTTTTCAAGTTGTCGAGAACCGAAGAGATCGTGCTGGTCGGAATCGCGAAGCCAATCCCTTGCGCCTGGGAGCTGAC
Source organism: Paenibacillus hamazuiensis (assembly GCF_023276405.1). Lineage (NCBI taxonomy): Bacteria > Bacillati > Bacillota > Bacilli > Caryophanales > Paenibacillaceae > Paenibacillus > Paenibacillus hamazuiensis. Next base: position 8,046,730 of record NZ_JALRMO010000001.1, on the reverse strand, counting down.
TGCGGTATTGATCCCGATCACTTCGCCGTTCAGGTTGAGCAGCGGTCCGCCGGAGTTGCCGGGGTTGATCGATGCGTCGGTTTGCAGCAGATGCTTGTATTCGCGTGTGCCCTGGCTGTCCGGGATGCTGATCGGGCGTTCTTTCGCGCTGAGTACGCCTACGGTAACGGTATGGTCGAAGCCGTAAGGGTTGCCGATCGCGACGACCCAATCGCCTACATTGACACTTTCGGGATCGCCGAGCGGCAGGGTGGCGAAATCTTTATCGCCGTCGATTTTCAACGCGGCCAGGTCCAGATCGTAGCTGTTGCCGAGCAGCTTGGCTTTAAACGGCTGATCGTATCCCTGCACCGTAACCCAAATTTCGTCGGCGCCGTCGATCACGTGCTCATTCGTCAGAATATAGCCTGACTTTTCAAAAATGAAGCCGGAACCCATGCCGCCGGGCTGCAGTTGATCATTCCCTTTGTTTCTCGGCTGCTGGGTGCCGAAATCATCGCCAAAAAACTGGCGGAAGAACGGATCGTCGAAGAGCGAGTTTCCGCGGCCGGAGCTTTTCGCCTTGACCTTCGTTTCGATCTTGACAATCGCCGGACTGGACTGTTCGACGATTTGCGCGATGTTGTTCGGGCGAGAGAGGTCGACCGACGTTTTCTTGATATCGCCGCTGCCTCCGGAAGACGATCCGGCCGCGTTGGACGAAGAGGGCGCCGCTCCGAGCGTTCCCTGCGAGCCGGTGAACAGATTCATTTTATCCGATGCGAACATCAGGCTTCCTACGACCAGAGCGCCCGCCAGGAAAGCGGCGAATCCGCTTTTTAAACCGGACGATTTTTTCGGTTCGAACTGCCAGTTGCCCATTGAGGAGGAAGTTTGCGACGAATACGGCTCAAATGTGCGAAGCGGTCTTGGCGGAGTCACCTCCACCCCGGGCTGTTCGCTTTTGCCGGCCGGATAACCGCTGTCCGCGGCCTTGTCATCGTGGCCCGACGATTTATACGGACCGTACGAGTAATAGTAGGATGGCCGTTCCGTCTCCGGCTTTCCCTGCGCTCCGTCACGCAGTTCGTTATTTTGCTCATCGGTGGAACGACGGCCGAAAAAATCGCTGTAATCGTTGCGTTTGTTGTCCTCCATAAGTCCTTTTCCCTCCAACTGAACATGACTCGTATGAATGCGCTGTCTAAATTTTATCGTTGACTATATCATGCACTTTCAACCTTAATGCAACCTTAAAATTTTATAAATGGATGCTAAAAAATCAGCATGATCACCTTTAATCACCGATTTACCCCCTAAACCACAGACCACCCCCTAAATCAGCCATGCCCCCTAAATCCCCCTAAAGGGGGACCCGAGGCGCCCCAAGCGCCCTGGACCCGCCCGCAGTACGGGAATGCTCGCTTCTGGTTCGCGTTTGTCCGGCATGGATTTTTTCGCCTTCGCTCGAAAAATCCTATGCCGGACACGCTGTACTGCGTGCTCAGCAGAAAGAGCAGCTTCGTGCCTCGTGCCCGCGGTTGTCCGGTCATGATTTTGCTGACGCAAAACCTATGGACCGGACCCGCTAAACGATGGAGTACAGCTGCACTGACACCATAAATGCAACACAACATATAAGAAAAGCGACGTCCTTGCCCTCCAAAGTGAGAGAAAACGGACATCGCTCTCGGGTAAACCGTCATCCGGGCCGGTTTGGATAAACCGACTTGAGTCGGATTACTTCAACCAGTTTTGTTCGACTTCCTTCAGCAATTGACGGGCTTTGGATACCCACTCGTCGCCCACCGGAGCATCCTTGTCGACCGGTTCCTGAAACTGGTTGAGCATACCTGCACCATGCGCTTCGGCGTCAAGCCCTTCGTTGTATACATGATTCAGAACGAAAGGCTGGCCGAGCAAAATCGTGGCCCCGGTCCGTTCCGCGTTGCCATCGACTTCGCCGCTCGTCGTTTGAAACGGGATGCGCAGCCATACTTTCTGCGCTTCGTCCAGGCTGCAGTCAAAGCAGCCGTTCTCATAGGTCCAATTTCCGCCGAGCGTAAATCCGTAACCGCTCAAATAATCCCGGGCCGCGTCAAAAGATTCCTCTTTGCCGGCCAAGCCGGATTGAAGCTGCTCCATGTCCCCACTCCTTCGCTATTCTTCAGTTGTAGGATGGACCTTAAGCAACCGTTTTATCCTCTTAGCCGACTGCCCAAGAATCCCCCGCCTCAGCGGCAGGGCTGCGAGTGGCGGGGATGTTCAAGTGTCAGTTTTTGCCGCCGAGCCCGTTCCGGTGAGCATAGATGGCGAGCTGCGTCCGGTCGCTGAGGTCCAGCTTCATGAGCAAATTGCTGACATGGGTTTTGACCGTCTTGATGCCGATGTGCAGCTCGTCGGCGATTTCCTGATTCGATTTGCCTTCGGCGATCAGCAGCAGCACTTCTTTCTCCCGCGCCGTAATGCCGTCGTCCTCCCCTTGGGCCGAACGCTGCCTTAGTCCGCGGCTGAGCGCCTGCGCCACTTCGGTATTCATTTCCGGCATTCCTTTGTACGCGCTGCGAACGACGCGGACAAGCTGATCGGAGGACACCGTTTTCAGAACATAGCTGGTCGCTCCCGCCTCCACGGCAGCCAGCACCTTTTCATCCTCCAGGAAGCTCGTCAGCAGCACGATCTTGATGGCGGGTTTTACCGCCTGCAGTCGTTTTGTCGCTTCGACGCCGTCCATCACCGGCATCATCAGGTCCATCAGAACGACATCCGGGGTGACTTCCCCTTTTTCGATCATCCGGAGTGCTTCCTGTCCGTTGGGTGCTTCGCCGACAATATCCATATCCGTTTCGAGCGACAAAAAAGTACGCAGCCCGATGCGCACCATATCATGATCGTCCACAATCATTACTTTAATCATTTCCGTCATCGTTTTTTACCACCTTCGGCTCTTCCTTGAACTTTGGAATTTTTACTTTAATCGTTGTGCCAGCACCCGGCTTGCTCGTCACTTCCATATCCCCGCCGAGCTTCTGCGCCCTCTCGCGCATGGTCGTCAGCCCGTACGATTGGCCGGTCACGTCATCCCTGCTGAATCCCTGCCCGTCGTCCCGAATCTGCAGCATCACCTGATGCCCCGCATCGAACAGCGACAAAATGACCGATTGCGCGGACGCGTGCTTCACGACATTGGCCATACCCTCCTGAACAATCAGGAACAGCTGATGTTCGATCGCTTCGGACAATCCTTCCAGACATTGCAGCTCCAGCCGGCCCTGCAGCCCGTTTTGCCGGCAATAATCGGGGAACCACTTATCGAGCCCTTCTTTGAGAGACACGCCCTCAAGCTCGATGGGCCGAAGCTGGGCGATAAGTCCGCGAATTTGCTTCTGCGCATGATGGGACATCTGCGTCAGCTGCTCCATAATCGGCTGTGCGGCTTCGGGTTTTTGCTCCAGCAGCTTCGGCAGAGAAGCTGCGGACATATGGATCGCAAACAGCTGCTGGCTCACTGTGTCGTGCAGGTCGCGGGCGAGCCGCTTCCTCTCCTCCGTAACGGCCCGTTCGATGGTTTGCGTTTCGGACGCATGTTTCTCCGCCGTTTTTTGCAGAAGCTGCACTTTATTTTCCACGGCCTCGGCCATCTCGTTGAAGTCTTGATAAATTCGGTGAAACGGGTCCGATGGATCGGATAAAATACGCCTGGTCCAATTTCCTTTAGACAGCTCGATAATCGATAAGTGCAGCGTATCCAAGCCCCTTTGAATCGAACGGCCGCGGAAAAAGCCGACCGTCAGCCCGAGCAAAAGCAGCCCCGCCAGCACCGTGATCTGGATCACCGGCGCCTGCAGGCCTTCCGACAAAATGCGGATGGCGGCGATGAAGCCGCCCATCACAAGCAGCGTCACCGCCCCGAAGGAAATAAGTACCTTCCATTTGATATTGGTCATTTTCGATGGCAACATGTACGGATCATCCTACCCTTTTAACTACGACATCGCCGATGAACATGCTGACGACGAGACGGATTTTTTTCCCTGCTTCCGAATAATGGGGGGTTTGCATGGAGATCGATCGCATCATGCCGCCTTCCCGGCGGTCGAGCACGTTCATGTCACCCATAAAGGATGAGGCCTCCACATGCACCTCCACATCGTAATCGTTCGGCACAAGCAGTTTGACGTCCCCTACGAAGGCGGACACGGTAATGCGCGTCTCCCCTAAAGGAATGGAAGCTTTCGTTAAATCAACGACCGTATCCCCTATAAAATGGGAAATATTCAGCGGAGTGAGCTCCCAGTAATCCTGGCCCAGATGGACGTCGCCGATGAAGCTGCTCCGCTCCTGAACATTGCTTTTCCAATCGGTATGGATATATTCGTGCCCGGAGTGCTTATGAAACACTTCCTTCGCCTTTTCGTAAAATTCCTTCGCGTCGTCGCGGTATTCGCGGCTTTTGTAGGCTCGTTTCATTTCTTTCCATTGCCGTCTGGCCTCCCTTCGCTGCCGCCGCAGCTCATCCCTTTGTTCATCATCCGGACGGGCCGGCTTGAACAGCATGCTTAAGCCAAAAACAATCAGAAGCAGAGGAAGCGTATATTGAAACACGTCATGAAAGGAAATATCGGTAACGTGAAGATTGTTCAACAGCAGAATCGTCCCGACAACCGTCACGATGCTGTTCCATACGTAGCCTCCGCCCCAATGCCTGTGGCGGGTGGAGTGGAGAAAGCCCGACAGACCGAAATAAATGATAAAAACCGGCCAATAGGTTGAAAATAAACTGCGTATGTCAAAATCGACCACCCCGAGCTGATTCAGCAAAAAGAGCACCCCTGCCGCGATCAAGGCGAATCCGAGCAGCAATTTATTTAAAAAGTGAGCGTTCATGGCAAAGTCCGTCTCCTTTTTATGCTGGTTGCATCCGTTGTCATGTGTACATTGTAAACCTTTCTGCAGCAGCTTAAAAGCGGCGTAAGATGGAATGTCCGCTCCGTCCCGGGACGGAGAACAAAATAGGAACGAACAATCGTTTATTTGTGTCATTTTATCTTACGTATTTCGTTGACATTACTATCATTAGACACGTATAATGATGGTCGAAAGTGTCATATTTGTACGTTTTAAGGAGATGAACATGATGGATGTGGCTACACTCTCTGGCGGCTTGGATACGATCTGGGTCGTACTGACAGCGGCCATGATTTTGCTCATGGAGGGTGGATTCGCCTTGCTAGAAGCGGGGTTCGTCCGGCAAAAAAATGCAGTCAGCATCATTATGAAGGTGTTTGTCGATATCGCTTTTGGTGCACTTGTTTTTTACTTCTTCGGCTTTGCGCTCATGTACGGCAAGGATATGTCCGGTATCATCGGTTCCAGCGGCTTTATGATGGGAGGGGACCTTACACACATCAATTTAACAATCTCCCATGACACCTATTGGCTGTTCCAATGCGCCTTCGTCATCGCGGTTATTTCCATCGTATCGGGCGCTGTTGCCGAACGCATGAACTTCCATGCGTATATTTTGTATACGATCGCCATGACGGGCATCATCTACCCGATTGCGGGCCATTGGGTGTGGAGCGTGGGCGGTTGGCTCGGCAAGCTCGGCATGATCGATTTTGCCGGATCGGCGGTCATTCACGCCTTGGGCGGCTTCTCGGCTCTTGCCGCAGCCATTATCGTCGGCCCGCGCATCGGCAAGTTCGGTCCGGACGGCACGGCCAACATCGTCCCGCCTTCCAATCTCCCGCTCGCTTCCGTCGGCGCGTTTATTCTTTGGTTCGGCTGGTTCGGCTTTAACTCAGGCAGCACGCTTAGCGCAACCAACGGCTCGATCGGCCATATCGCGGTGACGACGATGCTGGCCGCCGCTTCCGGCAGCGCGACGTGCATCCTGTTCACGATGCTGCGTTACCGCAAATCGGACCCGCCGATGGTCATTAACGGCGCTCTTGCCGGCCTCGTCGGCATCACCGCAGGCTGCGCCTTCGTCAGCGACGGCGCGGCGATCCTGATCGGGGCCGTATGCGGCATCGCGATGGTTTTCGCCACGGAGTTTCTCGAATCGAAGCGAATCGACGACCCGGTCGGCGCCTTCGCCGTACACGGCGTCAGCGGCAGCCTCGGCACTCTCGCGGTCGGGCTGTTCGCCAAACCCGAGCTGACCAAAGGCATCGGTCAGGAGTATAGCGGCCTGTTCTACGGCGGCGGCTTCTCTTTGCTCGGCGTCCAGGCGCTTGGCCTCGTCGTCGTTTGCATATGGGGCTTCGCTTTGACGTGGATCGCGTTTAAGACCATCAAATTGTTCGTACCCGTCCGGGTCAGCCGCGACGAAGAACTCGTCGGCCTCGACGTCGGCATCCACGGCGTCCCGGCCTACAGCCAGGAGCACGATTTTATCGAGCTGAACCAGCTTGGCAGCATTCCTTCCAAGGAAAGCCGTTAATAGTCGTTGACGATACCTCACATGACAATCCGGCACCATTTTGCAATAACAAAACGTGCCGGATTGTTTTTTGCCATATTATCGTATCGCACCAAATTAAAGTGTACCCGCATGAAGTGTGGCACAAGCCCAGCTAAAACACACCATTTCTACTTGCGGATTCTATACGAAAAATCATATAAAAGTTGCCCTAAGATCGTAAAACAGAGCAGTCTATATGAAATTTCATATACATATCTACCCTAGGACAATAGTATCGAACAATTTGTATGAAAAATCGGTTACAATTTTCCCTATTGTGTCAGTCTCAACTATTGTATCTGAAAAATCATATAGATTAACGAATAGATAGGAAAATGAGATCCCTCCACCACCCCACCACCACCAAACTAAAGCGAGCCAAGCACCACTTTCGGCGTTAGCCGCAACGTGTCTGGCATTCGCGGACACAAAGCACCGCCGAGTGTCTACACCACAAAAAAACCCCCCGCACGCCGCGGAGGGTTTATGACATGTCAAATCAATTCGTTTTCCATATCTTCCGGAACGTTCACCAAATCGGAAGGATTCGTCTGATTCAAGATCGCCCTGGCATTCTCCAGCTCTATGCGAAGCTGGCGTATTTGGTCCATCGGTTTCTTGACGTAATGGATATATTCAACGGCGAGATGATGATCCGGCTTTTTGCCGGAAAACATGCGGCGCAGCGGAGACATCGACTGATAGGCGCGCTCTTCCATCAAACGCTTCCTTTCATACCTTTCGACGACCTGCTCGATTTCAGCAATTTGCTGCTCTTTACGAGCAATATAGGCCTCAAGAAAAGGATATATATCCGCGGCTCTTCTTTGACTCACCTTCATCGAGCTCCCCGTCAGCATTGCGCTTAGCATGAAATATCACCTGTCTTTAAATGTTAACATTCATCACAATAATTTTATTTTACACCAAAAACCGTATTTTGAAAATAACTTTTTTAACATCAAATCGTGTTTGTGCATTTTTTACTGGTTTTTCCATGATAAAATAACGGACAATCTTCCATCAGGCCCGTAACTTCGTTCGTTTCCCCAAAAGGAAAAGCGCCGCTCTAAGTAGCGACGCCTTCTTGCTTTTATCATCAATCCACAATTATTTGCTTTTTGTTTCGCAAGCATTTTGAGCTTGCTGGTTTGTAGTCGCCACCTCTTGGGCGAATTCGACATCGTTTTGCACCGGCTGGTTTTTGTTTTGCTTGTTTTTAGCCATGTTCGTCACCTCCCTCACACTTATAGTATGGGAAGGAGGACGAGCATCTATGTTGGTGAATATTGCCGAGCGCGATTTAGGACAAAATTTCGTTTTTCAACTGATTCCATATCGCTTCCGTTACTTTGCCCCCGCCTTTTTTCACCACGTACACCTTGACGGTGCGCTTGCCCCATTCCTTAAACACTTGATCCTTCGTTTCAAAATAAAGGTCGATGCGATTCCCTTTCACCGCGCTTCCCGTATCCGCCACGACTCCGTAGCCGTAACCCGGAATATAAAGTACGGTGCCTAGCGGGAACACCTTAGGGTCGGCGGCTATCGTGGAAAACGACTTATCGTCGCGCCTTACCTTAAGTCCGGAATAAGTCAATCCGTATTCAGGATGTCCCGGATTTTTTCCGGTCGATTCCTTCCCGGCATAATAACCGGTTGCGACGACTTCGACCGCCGTATATTGGCTTAAATCCGTTTTCCAATCCGGAGCAAACTTGTAATGCCGTTCCTGCTGTTTTACTGCAGCTTGCGTTTGGGCGGCAATGGAGGATGCCGTTACCGCATCCCGCTTGCCATCGGCGGACGAGTTTTTTTCCGCGGCGGCAGCCCGTTCACTTTTTTCGGCATTGGCCGTTGCCGGTCCGAATGTCCAGTTCATCGATTGGGTTATATGTTCTGTTTCAGCCGGAGACTGTTCTTGTTCGATTAACACGAAAAGCATGATCAAAGTACTGGCCAGGCAAATCCATTTGGCGTGAAACGCCGTTCTGGGTAACATAACGATTGAGATACCTCCCCTTAATATAAGAGGCTGTCCCCTTTTGTAAAACTTTATACCTGAGGCAGTCTCTCATGGTTAAGGTTTCCCAATCTGGTTTGATTATTCACGCCTGCTTCGCATGATTTCCCGGCAAAAAAAGAGCGAAGGGCAGCTCCCTTCGCTCCTTGCTTTATACTTTTCTCGTGCGGATTTCTTCGCCGATATGCGCGATCGTATCCGCGATCGTTTTGGCGCCGAGATCTCCCTCGCCGCGTTTGCGGACGGAGACGGAGCCGGCGTTCATTTCGTTTTCTCCGACGACGAGCATATACGGAATTTTCTCAAGCTGCGCTTCGCGGATTTTGTAGCCGAGCTTTTCGTTGCGGTTGTCCGCCTCTGCACGGATACCGGCTTGCTGCAGCGCTTCGGTCACCTGGTTCGAATAAGCCTCGTACGCCGTCGAAACCGGAATGACGCGGGCTTGAATCGGCGACAGCCAGGTCGGCAGCGCCCCTGCGAAGTTTTCCAGCAAATATGCCGTCATCCGTTCCATGGTGGAAATGATGCCGCGGTGAATTACGACCGGACGGTGCTTCTGTCCGTCTTCTCCGATATATTCCAGCTGGAACCGCTCCGGCAGCAGGAAGTCAAGCTGCGCGGTCGACAGTGTCTCCTCTTTCTTGAGCGCCGTCTTGATCTGCACGTCCAGCTTCGGCCCGTAGAACGCCGCCTCGCCTTCCGCTTCGTAGAAGGGCAGTCCGAGCTCTTCAACAACCTCGCGGAGCATGCGCTGGGACATTTCCCACATCTGATCGTCCTGATAATACTTCTCCTTGTCCTGCGGATCGCGGTACGACAGGCGGAAACGGTATTCCTTGATGCCGAAATCTTCGTAAACCTGGCGAATCAGGTTGACGACGCGGGCAAACTCTTCCTTGATCTGGTCCGGCCGGCAGAAAATATGCGCGTCGTTGAGCGTCATCGCTCTTACGCGGTGAAGACCGGTCAGCGCGCCGGACATCTCGTAGCGGTGCATCGTGCCGAGCTCGGCGATGCGGATCGGCAGGTCGCGGTAGCTGCGCATATCGCTTTTGTACACCATCATATGGTGCGGACAGTTCATCGGGCGAAGCACAAGCTCTTCATTGTCCATAACCATTTTCGGGAACATGTCCTCATGGTAATGGTCCCAGTGGCCCGATGTCTTATACAGCTCCACGTTGGCGAGCACCGGCGTATACACGTGCTGGTAGCCGAGACGCTCCTCCAGATCGACGATGTAGCGTTCCATCGTGCGGCGCAGCTTGGCCCCGTTCGGAAGCCACAAAGGCAAGCCTTGTCCCACTTCCCGGGAAAAAGTAAACATCTTCAGCTCTTTGCCGAGCTTGCGGTGGTCGCGTTTCTTCGCTTCCTCCAAAAGCCGCAAATGCTCGTCGAGGTCGGCTTTTTTCGGGAAAGCCGTGCCGTAGATGCGCTGCAGCATTTTGTTTTTGGCGTCGCCGCGCCAATAAGCGCCCGCTACGCTGAGCAGCTTGAACGCCTTGATCCGCCCGGTCGACGGCAGATGCGGCCCGCGGCAAAGGTCGAAAAACTCGCCCTGCTCATAAATCGAAATTTCCGCATCCTCCGGTAATCCGTCGATCAAATCAAGCTTGAGCGGATCTCCCAGATCCTTGTAAATCCGAATCGCTTCATCCCGCGAAACGACGCGGCGTACGATCGGCAAGTTCTCGTGAGTGATCTTTTCCATTTCCTTCTCGATCTTTTCCAAATCTTCCGGGGTGAGCGACTTTTCCATATCGATATCGTAATAAAAACCGTCCTCGATCACCGGACCGATCCCCAGCTTCACCTCGGTGATCCCGTAAATCCGTTTGATCGCCTGCGCCATCAGATGCGCAGTGCTGTGCCGGTATACTTCCAGGCCGTCGGCGCTGTCAAGCGTCACGATCTCAATCGCCGCATCCTCATGCAGCTCCGTGTTCAAATCGACCACTTTGCCGTTCACTTTCCCGGCTACTGCGTTTTTCTTAAGTCCGGGGCTGATCGAGCCGGCGATTTGTTCAATCGTCGTGCCTGCGTTGTACTCCCTCACCGCTCCGTCCGGAAATGTTATGCGAATTGACATGATGTTTTCCTCCCTTTTCCAATCGATAAAAAATTAAAAAAGCGCGTCATCCCGCGAAGGGACGAGTGCGCTTGGTCTCGTGGTTCCACCCTAATTTCGATTCTGGACGGGCCGACTCGGCCGCGGAGAATCCTCATTGAATCATTGGATAACGGTAATGACCCGATGGCATTTACTTGGCCTTCTGTCTTGAGCCTTTCCATACCATAGCTACAAAGGGGTAAATCGCGAATGGTTCCCGAAGGGGCTTGCAGCCGTGTCCCCTCTCTCTGAGCGGTCCTTTCTCGCAATCGTTGTCTTTGATCATAGCCTTACTTTCATAATATTAAACACCGGGCCGCCGGTTGTCAAGAATGTTCGCCGAGCTGGAAAGCCCCGCCGGAACCTTTGGGCTCGCCGAGCAGCGCCTTGCACAGCTTGCAGTAACTGCACACTTCGGCCCGCTGCTCGAATATTTGCAGGATCGTATGGATGACCTGCACCTCCGGCTCCCGTGTATGAATAAAAATTTTTTGCGGTGATACCGTAATGAGTGTGCTGACAATCATATCCTCGAAATTGATGTCTTTCTCGATCATTTCCACGGTCAGCGTAGCATCGAAATCGCTCGTATCGATCGGCTCCAAATTATCGCCCAGCAGCGTAAAATCGTTGCCCCCTTGATGAATCAGATGCGCGACCGGGATTTTCGCTTCCTGAATGTAGACAAAATATTTTAACAGCGAAATAAATTCCTGATATTGTTTATCCATCACAAATTCGTCGATCGAGTATTCGACGACTTCCCTTAATTCCTCCAAGTACTCGTGGAGACGGAAGCGGACAAATCCCTGCAAATTCAGATCGGTATGCTCCTGCAAATATTTATGGAATGCGTCGGTTAACCGGTTTTTACGGCGAAGCAGCGTCGTTTTTCCCTGCTCGTGAGCATCCTCCGCACCATGAAGCATCTGGCGGCAGTACGCCAATATCGCTTCGATGTCGTCTTTATCGTGGTAGCCGTAATCGGTCTGAATCATCTTTTGCACAAGTCCGTCTTCCTGTTCGAGCAAAATCAGATCCGCGATGCACTCGGCCACCTTCCGGTAAACCATGTCCGCATGCTCCCCCAACTGAAAAACCGGCAGCACGCCCACACCGTTAATTTGGACGTTCGGCCCCAATTCCTTTTTGGAGAGCTGCACAATATCCTTGCCGATATGTAAATGAGCCAAAGCTTGTTCCATATTTCCGGTCAGCATATCCGCCATCTCCGCTTCCCGAGACATCAGCGTAATCGAAAACAGCTTCACTGTGCTCACTCCTTTCGCTTCCCAAAGTTCTTTTTAAAGTATATGGTTCGCCAGTTGCATATATACAAACAACAATTTGGAAGGGAGCCGGACAGTGGGATAAGCTTGAAGCGGTTTAAAGACGGACTGTTTGCGGAAACGGATCATGCAGTCCATAAAAACAGGGGGCAACAATCGTTGTCACTTGAGCGCTAAGCGGGACGGAGAAAGATAATAAGTTTGTAAGGGCAGCAATTTGGAGTAATCCAAGTGGATTGGAAGATCAATTTGTTTGCCATGTTACTATGCTGCAAATAAAAACCCTTGGAATATAGAACCATCCAGACCAGATGTAAGTTGGACGTCGACTGCGGTCCGCGACTCGCTGGGATAAGTATTCGCCGATCCGGAAGGAGCTCATGGTTCTCCATTCGTTCCTTCCCATTTGTCATATTTAAAAGCGTAACAAATATGAACTGTTAATATAACAGACAGCACAAGCACGATTATATGCAGCAAGTCAATTAGTAAATATTCATGTTTTCCGATTCCCGTAAGTGTCCACCAAAATATAGGCGGTCCCTGTATTATGATAGATGCTACCCCAAATATAAGTAGAAATACGGCTATTATTTTTTTTAATATTGCATTTTTGTAAAGAAGTGATACAGACAAAATTGATACGAGTTCCCCAAGTAAAAAACTTACATTAGCCCATCGCCTAACATATCCATCTTCCGAACCTTGTTCCATTCCCAAAAAGGAAAAATCAAAAACATTTATCTTATAACATGAAGCTAAAAGAATTGATGCGATCCCGAGTGAAAAAGAATACGTTATCAACTTTCTCATATCTTTGCCCCTCATTACTACCTGAATTTGGTAAACGGTAAAAACTCAGCGATCGGTCTTGTGGAGAAGATTCAACAAAAAAACGCTTATCGGTACGAATCCCTGCGGAGGATTAGTCAGATAAGCGTTTCGAAAAACCGTTAATCAGTTCTGCATGACAAAATCTTTGTCCACCGTTGCATTTTCATCGTCAAATACGCGAAGAATCTCGTATTTCGTATTGCGCTGCGCGGGAATTTTGCCCGCTTCGCGGATGATTTGCAGCGTGGATGAGATGTTCACCTTATGCGTAGCCCCGGCTGCGGAAACGACGTTCTCTTCGATCATCGTGCTGCCGAAGTCGTTGCAGCCGTAATGCAGCGACAGCTTGCCGATTTCCGGTCCCATCGTCACCCAAGACGATTGCAGGTTCGGAATGTTATCGAGCATGATGCGGCTGATCGCGACGGTTTTCAAATATTCCTCCGGCGTTTGGCGCTCAGCCTTCAGGTTCGTATTGTCCGGCTGGAACGTCCATGGAATGAATGCAAGGAATCCCGGCGTTTTATAGCCGTTTTTGATGCATTCGTCCTGCGCGTCGCGAATGCGGATGATGTGCAGCGCCCGCTCCTCCATCGATTCGCCGAAGCCGATAACCATCGTTCCGGTCGTATGCATCCCGATCTTGTGGGCCGTCTGCATGACGTCCATCCAGTCGCGCCAGGAGCCCTTCAGGCGGCTGATCTTGCGGCGCGTGCGGTCGTCCAATATTTCCGCGCCGCCGCCGGGAAGCGAATCTAGGCCGGCCTCGTGGATTTGGCGGATGACCTCCTCCAGCGACAAGCCGCCCGACACTTCCTTCATTTTCATGATCTCGGCCGGTGAGAACGAATGCATCTGAATCTGCGGGAAGCGCTTCTTGATTTCGCGCAGCAAATTCGTGTAATAGCTGAACGGCAGATCCGGGTTGGTGCCGCCCTGCATCAAAATTTCGGTGCCGCCGACATCGATCGTTTCCTGAATCTTTTGGAATATGACTTCGTCCGGCAGCACATACCCTTCCTTGGAGCCCGGCGGCCGGTAAAAAGCACAAAACCGGCAGTACACATCGCAAATGTTTGTATAGTTGACATTTCGCCCGATGACAAACGTCGTAATCGGTTCGGGATGATGCTTCAGCATGATTTGGTTGGCGGTATGCCCCATTTTCTCAATTTCGTCGGATTCGAAAAGCGCTATGCCTTCCTCAAGCTCAATTCGACCGCCGGCAAGCGCCTTGGCCAAAATCGGATCGATAGAACTCATCGTTATGCACTCCTTCTTTCCATCGCTTATTCATCCATCGTACCATAAACGGGCCCAACCGTCACCCGCATCCTGATGCCGGATTTGTCGTAAAAACGACAAAAGAACCCGTGAAGGTCCTTTTTGCAAAGAAGTAAACGGATCTGTTATTTTTAAGCCGAGCTGACCTTGCGGCTTTTCGGAATCCGCTCCTTGGCTCTCGACATTTGAACCTGGCGGTCCTGCTCTGTCATCCATGGGGCCGGTTTGGCAAAGAAAAAACCTTGTCCCATTGGAACCTCCATATCGACCAGCACCTCCGCCTCCTCTTGGCGCTCCACCCCTTCGGCGATCACCTGGCAGTTGATATGCTGAGCAAAATGAAGCAATGCCTGCAGCAGCGATTGTTTGACCGATGTCGTGTCGATGTTCTGGATGACGGATTTATCGATCTTGATAATGTCCGGAATGAGCTCGGAAATCGACTGCAGGCTCGAATACCCGGCCCCGGCGTCGTCCACCGCAAAGCGAAACCCGTAGGATCGGTATTTGGCCAAGATCGAGCCAATGTATTCGAAATCCTGGATCGCATGGCGTTCCGTAATCTCGATGATGATTTGACAAGGCGACAGGTTCGGGTATCCTTCGAGCAGCTCGAGCACCTGGTTTAAAAAAAGCGGATGACCGAGCGTGACCGGCGTCAAATTGATGAATACCTGCTCCTTGATCTGGCGCGCGCTGATTTCCTCGCAAGCTTTTTTGAACACGAGAAATTCCAGCTTGGACAGCACGTCGGCCTGGTAGGCAAAATCGAACAGCTCCACCGGCGTATGAAACGGACTGTTATGCGGACCTCGGGACAACATTTCCCAACCGAAAATGTCCCCGCTGCGCAAATCCATGATAGGCTGGGCCAGTACGGAAATATTTTCGGACTGAACGATTTGCAAAATATGCTGCCTCGATTGGGAGAAGCTGCCCGGCAGCCGCCTGGTCGCAATCGAAAGAGCGTAATGGTAGGCAAGCGAAAGCGCAGTTTCCGCGCTCTCGATCTCCTGTCCGATCACGTAACATCCGACCCGGAATACAATCGGTCCGCTCGTGCCGGCTCCCGCCCAGAGCCGCATTTGCCGCTCCAGCTCGTGACGAATCTGCATCCCTTTTCTTTGCAGCTCGTCAAATGAAAAATCGGCATGCTCTTTCACGATAACCCCGTAATTATCGCCGCTGAACTGTTTGATGCCGAGAATATCCTGAGGGGCGATATGGGCGGCTACGACCGCTTTCATCACCTGTTTGATCTGATTTTGCAGTTGTTTGATCGAAGAATACGAATGTGTCGAATAAAACCGGGTGTAATTTTCCAAATGAAATAAAATCATGCCGCACAAGCGTCCCTCATGACGGTATTGCTTCACCAGAGATAGAATAGGGTCGCGAAAGGTGAACTCCGGGGGGAAATATTTGAGCGCGGAATTGGGAAAGGGCAGGTACACCATAAGCTTGAGCCGCTCTTTCCATTTGCTTCCTTCAACGTTGCGTGCCATGGTATCCCCCGCTCGATAAAGTAGTTAAACCGCTTTTATCCAAAACTTAGAAATATCATATCATGAATGTTCAAACGAAGTCACCCCCCTAAAGGCATAACACCCCCTAAATCAGGAGGTCCACCCCCTAAATCCGGGAGGTCCACCCCCTAAATCCCCCTTAAAGGGGGACCCCAGGCGCTCGGGCGCCCTGGACCCGCCCGCTGGGAGGGACTGCTCGCTTCTAGGGTCGCGTCTGCCGGGCATGGATTTTTTTACCTTTGGATAAAAAATCCTATGCCCGGCCCGCTACACTTTTGGAGCGATGCCGGAGGTGGGGCTAAGTGCCTCGGACCCGCGGTTGTCGGCCATGGTTTTGCTGGTGCAAAACCTATGGCCGACACGCTCAACTGCGACGCAACACCCGCTTCTGCTTCTGCTTCTGCTTCTGCTTCTGCTTCTGCTACTGCTACTGCTACTGCTACTGCTACTGCTTCTGCTTCTGTTTCTGCTTCTGTTTCTACTTCTGCTTCTGTTTCTACTTCTACTTTTACTCCTGCACCTGTACCCGCTCCTACTTACATCACTTCTAATTCAACTTCCGCTCACACTCCCGCTTCAATATCGACACAAGCATCAACGTCAGCCTTACCCTCAACTTAAAACTTCAATATCAACATTTACAACAACATCTGCACCGCGGCCAGAGCTGCTTTGCCAATATGAGCAGCAAAAAAGAGCCTGATAATTCACCAGGCTCTTCTATATTGCTTTATTCTTTATTCAATTACGCATTTACCGCATCTGCGAAGCGTTCCAGCGCTTCGGCCAGGATGGAGCGCGGGCAGGCGATGTTGACGCGAAGGTAGCCGACGCCCTGCTTGCCGAACACGGAGCCTTCGCTGAAAGCGACGCCCGCTTTTTCGAACATCAGCTGCTTCAGCACCTTCGGGTCTTCCGATATGGCGCGGCAGTCCATCCAAACGAGGTACGTGCCTTCCGGCTTCATCACGCGGACCTGGGGCAGGCGTTCATGCATAAACGACAGCAGATAGTCCAGATTGCCCTGCAAATAATCGATCAGCTGCTCCAGCCATTCTTCGCCGTACGTGTAGCTGCTTTCCACAGCCGTTAGCCCGAAGTAGCTTTCCATGTGCAGAGATAAAGTTTTTAAAGCTTGGTTGTACTTGCGGCGGAGCCGCTCGTTCGGGATAATGACCGAAGCGGCTTGCAGGCCGGCCAAATTGAACGTTTTGCTCGTTGCGATGCAGGTGAACGAAATTTGGGCGAATGCGTCCGAGATCGACGCGAACGGAACATGCTTATGCCCGCGATAGACGAGATCGTGATGGATCTCGTCGGCCACAACCAGCAGGCCGTGACGTACGCAAATCTCGCCGACCCGCGTCAGCTCTTCCCTCGTCCACACCCGGCCGCCCGGATTGTGCGGCGTGCACAGCAGCAGCAGCTTGGCGCCTTCCGCAGCCTGTTTCTCCAGCAGCTCGAAATCGATGACGAAGCGGCCGTTCTCTTCGCGGAGCGCATTGTCGACGACCTCGCGGCCGTTCATTTTGATTACATCGTAAAACGGATAATAAACCGGCGATTGCAAAATCACTTTGTCTCCCGGCTCCGTAAACGCCTGCACGATCAGGCTGAGCGCCGGGACGACGCCGGGGCTGGATGTGACCCAATCGTTTTCAATGCTCCAGCCGTGCCTGCGGCTGAGCCACCCTTTGACCGCCTCGTAGTACGAATCCGTTCGAATCGTATATCCGTAAATGCCTTGCTGCGCGCGGCGGTTAATTGCCTCCACCACTTCCTGCGGCGGCTTGAAATCCATATCCGCCACCCACAGCGGCAGCACATCGGCGCGGCCGAACAGCTTTTCCGATTGATCCCATTTATAGGAAGCCGTTCCCGTCCGGTCGATGATCTCGTCAAAATTGTATTTCACCGTAGTTCCCGCCTTCTTCTTTAGAATGATCCGCCGGGCGGATTACTTCCCTTCGATCTCCTCTTGCGCCAGCTCTATCGCGCGGGACAGATCAGCGATCAGATCGTCGATATGCTCGATGCCGACCGAGTAACGCAGCAGCTTGTCGTCAACGCCGACCCTGCGGCGGATTTCCTCCGGAATGTCCGCGTGCGTCTGCACAGCCGGATACGTCATCAGCGATTCGACGCCGCCGAGGCTTTCCGCAAAAGCGATCAGCTTGATATGGCGGAGAATCGGCTCGATGAAACGGGCGTCTTTCATTTTAAAGGAGAAGATGCCGGTGTTTCCGGACGATTGCTTGTTTTGGACCTCATGCCCCGGGTGGGTCGGCAGCGCCGGGTAAAACACCTGCTCTACCTGCGGATGCTGCTCCAAATACTGCGCCATCTTCGTGGCGTTGTACTGATGGCGCTCCATGCGGATCGCGAGCGTCTTCATGCCGCGCATAAGCAGCCAGCTGTCCTGCGGGTTCAGCACGGCGCCGATTGAGTTGTGCAGAAACGCCATCTGCTCGGACAGCTCCTTGCCCTTCGTCACGATCAAGCCGGCGAGCACATCGTTGTGGCCTCCCAGGTACTTCGTCGCGCTGTGGATGACGATGTCGGCGCCAAGCTCGATCGGCCGCTGGAAAAACGGCGTCAGCAGCGTGTTGTCGACGATCGACAGGATGCCTTTCTTGCGTGCCCAGCTGCACACCAGCTCCAGATCGGTGATCATCATCAGCGGATTGGTCGGCGTCTCGATCAAAATCGCTTTCGTGTTAGGCTTAAAGCTCGTTTCCAGCGCGTCAAGATCGTTCGTGTCCACGTAGGTGGACGTCACGCCGAAGCGCGACATGATGCGCTCCAGCAATCGGTACGTGCCGCCGTACAGATCCAGCGAGACGATCAAATGATCGCCTTGGCTGAACAACGCGAAAATCGTTTGCAGCGCGGCCATACCGGAGCTGCAGGCGAAGCCGGCATCGCCGGATTCGAGGTCGGCGATCGCCTCTTCCAGGATCGCGCGCGTCGGGCTTTTCGTGCGCGCATAATCGAAGCCGGTGCTTTTCCCGAGCTGCGGGTGGCGGAATGCCGTCGATTGATAGATCGGGAAGCTGACCGCCCCCGTAACCGGCTCGGACTGGGAGCCGATTTGCGCGAGCCGGCTTTCGATATTTAATCCGCGAAGCGTTTCATTCAATGTCATATGGCGTATTCTCCTTTGTATAAATCGTACGGCGTTTCCTGGTACACATAATAGTTCAGCCAGTTCGAGAACAGCAGATTCGCATGGGCGCGCCATGTCACCAGCGGCTGACGGCTCGGATCGTCGTTCGGGTAGTAGTTTTTCGGAACGGCGATATTCATCCCTTTCTTGATGTCGCGGTCGTATTCGGCTTTCAGCGTACACGCGTCATATTCCGAATGTCCGGTTACAAAAATATGGCGGCCGTCCTTCGAGGCGGCGATATACACGCCGGCCTCCTCCGATTCCGACAAAATTTCCAGATCCGGCACCTTCAAAATATCTTCCCGGCGCACTTCCGTATGCCGCGACTGCGGCACGAAAAATGTCTCGTCGAAGCCGCGCAGCAGCTTGACGTTTGGTCTTGAGATCGTGTGCGGGAACACGCCGAACATTTTTTCCGGAAGCGGGTATTTCGGCACTCCGAAATGGTGGTACAAGCCGGCCTGCGCCGCCCAGCAAATATGAAGCGTCGATGTGACATTATGGGTCGACCAATCCATGATCGTCTTCAGCTCTTGCCAGTAGTTGACGTCCTCGAATTCGAGCGTTTCCACCGGCGCGCCGGTAATGATCATGCCGTCAAACCGCTCATGCTTCACATCGTCGAACGTCTTATAAAACTGCTCGAGGTGTTCGGCCGACGTATTTTTCGACGTATGCGTTTTCGGGTGCAGCAGCACAAACTCCACCTGCAGCGCCGTATTCCCGAGCAGCCGCAAAATTTGCGTCTCCGTCGTTTCTTTGGTCGGCATCAAATTCAGGATCGCAATCCGCAGCGGACGGATATCTTGATGAAACGCGACGGTTTCATCCATCACGAAAATATTTTCTTGCACCAGCACTTCTTTGGCAGGCAAATGATCGGGAATTTTAATCGGCATACTGCTCACTCCTTTAATATGTTCTCAATGGGTTGTAGGAGCCGCCGCCCGAGAATTAAAAAAAACCTTTCTCAGGGCGCGAGAAAGGTTTTTGTTTGTCACATTATCCTCTCTCATCTCCCAGAAGCGAATCGCTTCCGCAAGAATTAGCACCGTGCATCCCCCTCGCTAGAAAGGGTTGTCGGTTGCCGGGTATCATAGGGCCAGTCCCTCCACCTACTCTTGATAAGAGCTCCATCGATATGCAGTTGTTATAAATAATTTATACGAAAACCTTCCGCGCGTCAAGCGCAAAGCATATAAAAACGGAACCAAATGACGGCTTTTACCATAACTTAAAAAAGGCGCAAAAATCGCCGGAAATCCATTCTTTTCTCCTTGAATCGTGGAAAATGAAGGTATATACTAGACAAGTATTCGACATGATGATGAAAAGGGGTGCACATCCGCGCATGGACGGGGACCGAAGTAGAAGTTTTCCGTATTTCGCAAAACAACTGGATATGAAAGCTGGAAAACGGTCGGTGCTCACGCCTGCGGTTGTTTTGTAACCCCTGCGTGCCCGGCTGTTTTCCGCTGGCAGAAAGGGTGGGGACAGATGAAGGCACGTCTTGTACAAAACGGCATTTTTACGATTATCGAAGATATTACCCAAACCGTGGTTGAGCCCGAATCCGGCTTTTACTGGATCGACGCGGGAATTGAAGATTTGGAAGTTCTGCAGCCGCTGTTTCATTTGCACGATCTGGCGGTGGAGGACTGCTTGATGGAAGAGGAGCAGCGCCCGAAAATCGAGATTTACGACACGCATTATTTCATCGTGATGAACAGC
Source organism: Paenibacillus hamazuiensis (assembly GCF_023276405.1). NCBI lineage: Bacteria > Bacillati > Bacillota > Bacilli > Caryophanales > Paenibacillaceae > Paenibacillus > Paenibacillus hamazuiensis. Next base: position 8,026,316 of record NZ_JALRMO010000001.1, on the reverse strand, counting down.
ATTCGCTTTGACGACGAGGAAATTTTCCTCCGTTCGCTTAACATTTTTCTCGGCAAGCATTACATCATTACCGTAACCCGGCAAAAAATCAACGAAATCCGCACGCTGAAGCCGATTCTTTGGGAAGAGGAAGTTTCGGCCCCGGACTTGTTTCTCTACCATCTGATCGATCTCGTGGTCGATAACTATACGACGGTCGCCGACCGGATCGACGTGAAGATCGAGAAGCTGGAAGAAGACATTTTGATGCATACGAAAAAATCGCACCTGAACGAAATCATCGGTCTGCGAAGCGAAATATTGTGGCTCCGCAAAGTGCTCGTCCCGCAGCGCGAGGTGATCGCCACGTTAAACCGCAAGGACCTGAAGCTGATCAGCGAGCCGCTGAAAAAGTACTTCGGCGACATTTACGAAAACGCGGTAAAGATCGCGGAGACGTTCGATACGTTCCGCGACCTGATGGGAAACTTGCGGGAGGCATACCAATCCAGCCTGGCCAACCGTGCGAACGAAATCATGCGCGTGTTTACCGCGCTGACGACCATATTCATGCCGCTCACGTTCATCACCGGTATCTACGGAATGAACTTCGAATATATCCCCGGACTGCACTGGCAATATGGCGGCGTGGCTGCCGTTGTATTTATGATCGTGGTCGGCGTAGCGATGTTTGTGGTATTTCGGAAGAAAGATTGGCTGTGAAGCTAGCTGGCCTCGACGATGTCGGGGCTTTTTGTTTTGCGGTACTTCAGGCGAAGCAGGCGGAGCCATTCGTAGATGCGATCGATTTCTTTGCCCTTCAGCTCGTCCGGCTTGTACATCGATTCCAGCACCGGCTTCAGGTACCGGTCGCCGAGCAGATCGAACGCTCCGAGCGCTTTTTCCACCTCAGCAGCGGGCACCGACTTAAGCTCGGCGTCGGCAAGCGGCGTCATATCGTAGCCTTCGCGGTCCAGTTCCTCCGCCCATGCGACGAGATCGCGCCGTTTGAGCGAAGTTTTATCCGCCAAGGTCGCCAGCGCCGCTCCTTGCGATACGGCTTCGAGCAGGCTCAGCTTAAGCTCCTTGCGCTGCTGCTCCGCCTTGCGCTTCTCTTCTTTTTGCTGCTGCAGCCACAGCACGAACTCGGCCCGGTTTACACGGTTTTCCACCCAATTGAGCGGAAACGCCATCTCGCGGTCATACGGCTGGGTAAGCCGCAAAATCGCTTCGCCATACTGCTTGGCCCGTTGTTCTCCTACGCCCGGCAGCTGCATCAGCTCCTCCGTTGTGTGAGGAACGAAGGCGCTGATCATGCGCAGCGTCTTGTTCGTCGCCAAAATAAACGGCGATTTGCCGTCCTTCGCCGACTGCTCTCGTCGCCATTGGCGAAGCTGCTCATACAGCTCCTCGTTGCTGCTGAACTCGCTGTAATATTGCAGCATCATCGCCTGCGCATACCGTTCGCCCATCAGCTCGACCGGATCGGCAACCGCCGCGTCAAGCAAAGGTCGGTATCCCTCGGACTGCTTGACGTACAAATTTTGCCGAAACGCTTCCATCAGGCTTTCCCAGCTGTGCCCTTCGTACCAGACCGACTGCTGCATCTTGCCGTCATCCCGCGGCTCGCTCCATATCGCATTCCATTCCCCCTGCTGCTCGGCAATGGTCAGCCTTGCGGTTTTGACCCGGTTTTCCGTTGTTTTCTTCTCCAGCGTTGTTAAAAAGACGACGTTCACATCTGTCTCCTCCTTCGAATGGTGGTCAGCTTCCAAACGCAGAACGCAAAAAAGCACCTCTCCTACCGTGTAAGAGAGGTGCTTCCTCGTTCCGTTCGTTTTGAAATTATCCATATGATAGCATGTCCTGAGCGCAAAATCAAGAACATTTTACCATATATTCCTGTATCGGGATAACAGCGGTACGTTCAGGGCACAATGGAGAAAACGTACATCACGGGAGGTTACCCAATGGACCGCTTGGAACGAAAACGCGAATCGATCCGCAACAACTTGTCCCCTCAAGCCCAAAACGGCTTTATTCAAGAAGAGGAGCAGCAGCGCTACACCGACTTCCGGAATGTCGAATCCCAGCGCAACGATTTGACGGCCGAGGAATTTCCGGAAGGTCCTTACGGCTCCGGCTCTCTCGTAGAATCCATCGGCAAAAGCACGCCATGGCGTGAGGATCAGCGCTCGCAAAACGCTTACACCTACGAAAATCGCAATCTGCATGAAGGTATCCCGAGAGACCACCCGGGCGATTTCGAAACTCCCTCCGAAAACGAGGATGTCGACTTGAACGCGTAACCCGCTTCACCCAAATAATCGATCAGACCGCTTGATAGAACTTTTCGGGGTGCCCCTTACCTTTCCCGGAAAAAAGGCCCCGCTTCCGCGAGGCCTCCCTTAGCTTGATTAAATTTTAAGCACACCGCCGGCACTTGCGTTCGTCACCAGCTTGGAATAACGTGCGAGATAACCCGTTTTCACCTTCGGCTCGAAACCTTTCCAGTTCGCGCGGCGGCGCTCCAATTCTTCGTCGCTCACCTGCAGCGTAATGGTGCGGTTAATCATGTCGAGGTCGATGAAGTCGCCGTCCTCGACGAACGCGATCGGACCGCCTTCCGCCGCTTCCGGCGAAATATGGCCGATGCTGATGCCGCGGGATGCGCCGGAGAAACGGCCGTCGGTGATCAGGCCGACCTTCGCGCCGAGGCCCATGCCGACGATTTGCGACGTCGGAGCGAGCATTTCCGGCATGCCCGGACCGCCCTTCGGTCCTTCGTAGCGGATAACGACAACATGTCCTTCTTTGACTTTGCCGTTGGCGATGCCGGCGAGCGCCTCCTCCTGCGAATCGAAGCAGATGGCCGGGCCGACGTGGCGGCCGCCGACGGATTTATCGACCGCACCGACTTTCACGATGCTGCCTTCCGGAGCGAGGTTGCCGAACAATACGGCCAGACCGCCCTCTTGGCTGTGCGGGTTATCGAGCGGACGGATAACGTCCTTATTTTTGATCTCCGCTCCGGCAACCGCCTCGCGAAGCGTCGTCGCATTAACCGTGATGCAGTCGCCGTTGAGCACGCCCGGCTTTTTGAGCAGCTCGTTGATGATTGCGCTCACGCCGCCCGCATTGTGCACGTCTTCGATATGCCACGTGTTGTTTCCGTCGACGGCCGGAGCCACTTTCGACAAATACGGCACACGTTTTGCAACCTCGTTGATGCGTTCGATCGGATATTCGAAGCCTGCTTCTCGCGCCAGCGCCAGTGTATGAAGCACGGTGTTCGTGGAGCCGCCCATCGCCATGTCGAGCGCGAACGCGTTGTCGATCGCTTCCATCGTCACGATGTCGCGCGGTTTGATGTCCTTCTCGATCAGAGTCATCAGCTGCTTGGCGGAACGCTTGACGAACTCTCTGCGCTCTTCGGAAATCGCCAAAATCGTACCGTTGCCCGGCAGCGCAAGGCCAAGCACCTCGCACAAGCAGTTCATCGAGTTCGCCGTAAACATGCCGGAGCAGGAACCGCATGTCGGACAGCCGTATTGCTCCAGCTCCTGCAGGCCTTTCTCGTCGATCTTGCCGGCTTGGTAAGCTCCCACGCCTTCGAATACCGAGGAGAGAGAGATCGCGCGTCCGTCGCTTGTTTTGCCGGCCTTCATCGGACCGCCGCTGACGAAGATGGTCGGGATGTTGACGCGCAGAGCGCCCATCATCATGCCCGGCGTAATTTTATCGCAGTTCGGGATGCAGACCATGCCGTCGAACCAGTGCGCCGAAACGACCGTCTCCAGGGAGTCGGCGATAATTTCGCGGCTCGGCAGCGAATAACGCATGCCGATGTGGCCCATCGCGATGCCGTCGTCCACGCCGATCGTGTTGAATTCGAACGGAACGCCGCCCGCTTCGCGGATCGCTTCTTTGACCAGCTTGCCGAACTCCTGCAGGTGCACGTGTCCCGGAATGATATCGATGTACGAGTTGCACACCGCGATAAACGGTTTATCGAAATCTTCTTCTTTCACGCCGGCAGCGCGCAGCAAGCTGCGGTGAGGGGCGCGGTCGAAGCCTTTTTTAATCATGTCGCTTCTCATTTTGGGCTTAGCCATACCGTTCCTTTGCCTCCTAAAATAAAAAATATGAATCTGGAATGGAATCACTTCATTAAATTCTATCACTTTTTGACCGAAATGAAAATTTATTATTTGAATTTAATCATGTATAATCGAAGGAAAAATGTGCCGAATGGAGCTGTTCCTCATGTCCGAATTTGATTTCTTGTACGATACGACCGAAGAAACGACAACCCGTTTTCTCTGCTTTGTCGGCGAGACGATGCGACGTTTCGACCTGGCGATAATCAACACGAACCGTTTTTACGGAAAAAAAATGGTCACCGACATGCAGACCGGACGCACCGCCGTCATCGGCCCGGACGATCTCGCCGCGGAAGGATACCTCGAATACGCGTACAAGCTGACGGAAGAAGAAGCGGAGGAGCTGCGCACCTTTTTGGGCGAAATCGTCGGGACGATTAACTTCACGGATATATAATCCGCAAGGCGCACCTCGCCAATATGATGCAGGAACCTGAGCAATCCGGACGGCCGGGCTCAGGTTTTTTCTTTTAAGGAGCGAGCGGAAGCCACTTGAGCACGCTTTGGATTTTGGCGTCCCAGTAGCCCCATTCGTGAGATCCGGCCTCCTCCTCGTAAGTCAGCTCCAACCCTATCGTGCGGCAGTGATCGCGGAAACGGACGTTATCTTCATAGAGAAAGTCCTCCGTGCCGCAGCATTGATACATCATCGGACGAGGCTTATCCGACGCCGACAGCTGCGACGCCAGCGCGAACAAATCGTGACTGCCGCCCGCCAAAGCGGACAAATCGCCGAAAATGTTCCGCATCTCCTGCGAATCGCGCCGCTTCACATGCTCCGCCATATCGAGCGCTCCCGACAAGCTGGCTGCGGCCGCAAACTTTTCCGGGCAAGTGAGCGCCAGCTTGAACGCTCCGTAGCCGCCCATCGACAGCCCCGCCACGAAGTTGTCCTCCCGCCGGTCCGATAAAGGGAAAAACGAACGGGCGAGCTCAGGCAGCTCTTCGCTGATAAACGTCCAATATTTGCCTCCGTGCGCCATATCGGTGTAAAAGCTGCGATGCACGGCAGGCATAACCACGGCGAGGCCGAGCGAAGCGACATAACGCTCGATCGAGGTGCGGCGCAGCCATATCGTATGGTCGTCCGACATTCCGTGGAGCAAAAACAATGTCGGATGTTTGCCGCCGCGCGCGCTGGACGCCAGACCGATCTGCCCTTTGGTCGGCTGGGGTATGATCGCGTACATCGAACAGCTCAATCCCAACGCCTCCGAGAAAAACTGACATTGCATCAAAGCCATGATCCGTCACCATCCTTAAAAGTTTATTTGAACCTCTCACGACTAAAGTCGCGAGATTCCTGCGCTAAACGCTCCAATGAGCGAAGGTAAGCAGGCTACCCCCGTAGTCCCTACGGTTGGCGTAACGATTTACGCTGAAAATAGTCTTTTGCCTTCGGCAAGAATGTTTCGACTTGCGTTTATATCCCTTTGATGATGTTCATGGCACGAAGGACAAGTCCAGTCACGAAGATTCAGATTTTTAACCTCTTTGTTTTGGTATCCGCAACTAGAGCACAACTGAGAAGAGGCGAATGTTTTCCCCACGACTACCAATTCTCTTCCATACCATTTCGCCTTGTACTCTAACATCGTTCTGAATTGATACCAAGACACTTCGCTAATCGCTTTTGCTAACTTATGGTTCTGCATCATATTCGAAACTTGCAGATCTTCCATCGCTATCATGTCGTGGTTTTTGACGATGTGCGTTGAAATTTTGTGCAAGTAATCGGTACGAGCAGCCGCAATCCCTTCATGGATACAAGCAACCTTGACCCGTTGTTTGTTCCAGTTGGATGAACCTTTTTTACATCTGGAAAGCTTGCGTTGTTCACGGGCTAATTGATGCTCCATCTTGCGAAGGAATTTCGGATTCGCAAACACTTCACCAGTAGAAAGGGTCGCAAAGTCTTTTAATCCAACATCGATTCCCACTTCCTTGTTTGTTTTTGACCATGCTTGTATCTCCGTCTCTACCAACAAGGAAACGAAATATTTTCCAGAAGGATTCCGTCTAATGGTTGCGTTCACAACTCGTCCTTCCACTTCTCTTGATTTCGCAAAACGAACAAATCCCAATTTAGGTAACTTGATCTTATTGCCTACGACAGCAATATTTCCATTTATATATTTGGTTGTGTAGGATTGCACTTTGTTTTTCTTGCTTTTGAATCGTGGAGCATCGTTTTGCTTCTTAAAAAATCGGGCGTAAGCATCGGCAAGGTTCTTTACGGACGATTGAATCGCTATGCTGTCCACTTCTTTTAGCCATGTAAATTCGGATTTTAATGCTGGTAATTCAGCGGAACAGGCACAGTATGTTAATCCGTTGCCCGTTTCCTTGTATACTTCATTCCACTTCGCTAAGAAATGATTGAAAACGAATCGACTACATCCAAGCGTTTTAGCGATTTGCGTAATTTGTTCTTGGCTGGGAAAGATACGAAATTTGTAAGCTTTATGGATTTGTATGGTTTTCACCACCTTTCTGATTTTGAATATACTGTCGAATTTGCGCTTCGGTGTGTTCGCTTACGGTTTTATTTTTTTCTTAATATTACATCATAACATGTGTTGGATGTAAAACGCACCAAAATTGGGGCACATCCATCCGAAACTCCGAAGCCGATTCATCTTATGACTAAAGTCACAAGTGTTCTCGGCTGAATCATAAACCGCCATCGTAAGCGCATTCATGCCTGCGAAAAAGGTACCTTTCTCCCTTGGAGCAAGGTACCTGCTGCAATCAGCGCTTGATCAAATCTTCGCGCACCGGTGTAAACGAATCGAGCAGAGCGCTTGGCTCCAGCGCCTTGCAGCCGTGCTTGGCGTTGCTCGGAATGTAGATCGTCTCGCCGGCGCCGATCACCGTTTTTTCCCCGTCGATCGTAAATTCCAGCTTGCCTTTCAGGCAGTACGACAGCTGCTCGTGCGGATGGCTGTGGACGTACCCTTCCGCTCCCTCTTCAAAATGCACTTCCATCATCATAATCGTCTGCCCCGGCGCGAAAATTTTCCGCTTGACGCCCGGCTCCGCGTTTTCCCATACGTTGATGTTGCTCATCGTTACAGCCTCCCGATCGGGACGAAACCCGAATGTTCATTTTTGACCAAAGCGGCCATGCCTCCGCTTCATTTTACCAAATGGACGGCATGGTGGAAAAGGGAGAAACTTTAGGTTCGTGGGGGTTAGCCCAGTATTCCTGGGGTCTTGTTAATCCCGCTGCACAAGCCGCTTCAGCCCTTTAAACTCAAGCTCGTCGAATTTGCCGAGCACCCGGTCCGCATCGATCTCCCATCGGCAATCCTCAAGCGCGCAGGCAACCGGTGCTTCGGTCAAAATCGTCGCGAGCTCCCGCGACAGATGCAGCATATCCAGCTCCGCTTCGATTTTACTGCGGATTCCTTTAGGCAGTTTATCCAGGTTTTCGAGAATCCCGTCGATCGATCCGTATTCCTGAACGAGCTTCAGCGCCGTCTTTTCGCCGATGCCTTTCACGCCCGGGTAATTGTCGCTGGTGTCCCCCATCAGCCCCTTCATGTCGATCACCTGCCGGGGCGACAGCCCTTTTTCCTCCCGCAGCGATTGCGGGGTGTATACGGCGTAGTTGGAAAAGCCTTTTTTCATGATCACGACGGTCACCTTATCGTTTACCAGCTGCAAAAGATCGTGATCGCCGCTAAGTATGTATACCCGGGCAGCTTCGCCGAAATGCCGGGAAAGCGTGCCGATGCAGTCGTCCGCCTCGAAGCCGTGAAGGCCGATGTTCGGCACGCCGAAGCTTTCGACCACTTCCTTCACAAGCGAAAACTGCGGGATCAGCTCCTCCGGCGCTTCCGGACGGTTTCCCTTGTAGTCCGGAAACTTTTCCGTGCGGAACGTCGAACTCCCCATATCCCAGCAGCAGGCGACATGCGACGGGCGAAACGTCTCCACCGCATCCCAAAAATATTTGACGAAGCCGTGCACCGCATTTACCGGCACTCCGGCGCTCGTTTTCTGTATGTACCCGCCGTAAGCGGAAGCGTAAAAAGCACGAAACAATAACGCCATTCCGTCGACCAGCAAAATCGAGCGGTCCTGCTCTGAAGGTTGTGACAATCTCGCTCTCTCCTTTCTGATATCGATTATACCATGGGAATCCCTGAAAAGCCCCCCCAAAACCCAAGCACCCCGCTGTTTAGCGGCAATAAAGCAGTAGACCGGGACTCCTTATCAAGCAAGGAATCCCGGCCATTTTAACATGATTATGAAATGGTCTGTAAAATATTGACGATCCGTTTTTCAAAATCAGAATCGTCCACCGTATCCAAATACTCGGGTCTAAGCAGTTGATACTGTTTCATTTTATAAAAATCCATAATGGCTTGTTTCAAGGTGACATCGTACTGAATCGAAAAGGACGGTTCCATGAAGCGCCGCAGCACGGCGTCATCTTGAACCATAAACAGCGCTGCATTCAATCTGTTGAAAATCTTCCGATCCATCCCGGCTTGAAAAAATGTTTGCAAATTTTTATTTCGATTTTGTTGGGCGGCTGCAAGACTATCAAAATGGTGGGGATAAAATTCTTTGAGATCTTCCAAAAACAAATCGGATATATAAGTAACACAGATCAAAGATTGTAAAAACGTTAATTGAAAGCGCTCGACAAAAGAGACGTCATCATCTTTGACAACGGCATTGGATTCTTGCACGTAATGAATGTAATATTCTACAACCTGCTGGATGATTTCATCCTTGGATGCAAAATGCTTATAGAGCGTCACTTTGCTGATATCCATATATTTTGCGATATCGTCCATTTTCAGTTGGCTGAATTTGATTCTTCTTATTACAGGTTTTATTTTTTCTATATATTGATCGACGCTCACGCGTTTTCTCACGAATGTATGCCTCCTTTGATGCTCATCACTCCTATTATATCAAAATCACGGCCACAGCAAACATTCTTTATAAAAGTAATTAAATTAACTAATTTAACAAAAAGTATTTATTTTATAAATAAATCAGCATGAAAGTCGTGATCACAGGAGACACATATAGTTGGAATTATCGGCAACGCCGGTAGTACCTCAATGCAGAAGGAGTTTCGTTATGTATCACCGGAGAGAAACGAACGAATATACAACGATTTTTTCAATTGTTCATTACGTTCTTCTGCCCCGTTAGGCGAGCAAAGGCTGCCGAATGTGCCGGCAGCCTTCATCATGAGTATATTGAGCTCTTGTATCCTTCATTTGAGTCGCATAATGGGATGCGGTCATGCAAACGGGTAATCCATGACTGCGATCCCTTCCACAAACGGGCCGACTCGCTGTAAAAAGTTCTGGTGCAGCGGATGCCGGATATAATCCCGGCAAGCCTGCCGATTCTCAAAGGTTACCCGAATGCCTAACGTATAACCCTGCATATGCTCCGCTTCATCCGTGACGTTAATTCCGGCGCTAAGGCCCACAATGCCCGGAATCGCATCCTTGAAGGCATAGGCGTGCTTCACCGCATCTTCTTGTTCGTCGATCGTAACGTTAGGCTTGAGTTTCAATAGTACGATATGTTCATACTTCTTGTTCATTTTCATCACCTCAATTGTTTTGTCCGAATGGACATGTGCAGGTTCAAGCCGCCGTTCCTGCCCCTTCCCATTCTTGCCTCCATCCCGAAGGATGACATAAACTAGTGTATATGGGCTCGACAAAGCCAGGAAGAGACTGGTTATCGTAGGATTGGGAGTCCTACATTCGCGTTCGATAGGAGGTGTGGTGAACATGTCGATCAAGTTGGACCGTTACGAGGAATTAGCCCGTTTTTTGCGCACACGCCGGGAACGGATTACCCCAAAGCAGGTGGGATTGCCGGAGTCCGGGCGCAGACGCACGCCGGGACTTCGCCGGGGCGAGGTTGCCCAGCTTGCGGACGTAGGCTTGGATTGGTATACCTATTTGGAACAAGGCCGTCCTATCAACGTATCCGTAGAGGTACTCAATCGAATAGCCGTTGCGCTTAGACTCGATGAATCGGAACGCAGGCACCTGTTTTTTCTTGCACGCAAACAACCGCCCTTAGAAGAAACGAAGATATCTGCCCGGGTGAGCATGGCGCTTCAACGTTTTTTGGATAGCCAAGGTGCTTCACCGGCGAATGTCATGGATGCACGCATGAATATCATCGCCTGGAATTCGGCCTACTGCGCATTGAACGGAGACCTTGCCGCCATGTCGGATAAAGAGCGGAACTTTGTTTGGATGACTTTTACATCTCCCCGATTTCGCTACATCAAGGGAGATCAATGGGAGCTCCACGCCAAGCGGATAACCGCTAAATTCCATGCAGGCTATGCGCGTTACGTTGACGACCCTTGGTGGTCTGAACAATACGATGCGCTGTGCCAAGCCAGCCCGGAATTCCGGGAATTTTGGGAGTCTCATGAGGTTCTCGACGCCATCGATGCCCCAAAGGCGCTTCGTTGTCCGAATCTCGGGGTCTTGAATTTCGATCATGTTTCGTTTCAATATTTGGAGGATCCAAGCTTGACGGTTTCCATCCATGTTCCCCATCGGGACGGCACGTTGGAAAACATGCAGCGATTGTTAAGCGATTACCGGCACCGCCAATCGGAATCGTTTGCTTCTTTAACTTAAATGGGCGACTGACTAAAAACCACTAACGAATACAAGCGATGGATCAAATCCATCGCTGTAGTCGCATGCCTCACCGGATTCAACGTCAGCGCCGGGAAATGTCGGACACATAGAATACATGCCGACAACGAGAGCACATCAGAACAGCCGATTATTCGGAATCATCAGGTTGTGAAATACTGCTCCCGATCAAGATCAGGAATAAGCGCCGGCTGCACAGGCCGCCATCCGAATCGTTCCCGCGTCAGAGCGCTTGATGCCGGCATATCCATCGAAACAAAGTGCGTCAACCAACCGAAGTGGCTCGCTGCCTCCTCGGGCGACTTGCTTTCCACCGGGACACCCAGGCGGCGGCTGATGACGCCGGCGACCTCACGGATCGCCACCCCCTCGTCGCCAATCGCATGCAGCTTGGTGCCCGCCGGTGCCGCCTCCAGCGCCAGCCGGTAAAGACGTGCAGCATCGAGTCGGTGCACGGCAGGCCAACGGTTGGCGCCGTCTCCTACATAGGCCGAGACACCCGTGCGGCGGGCGACATTGATCAAGGCCGGAACGAAGCCGTAATCGCCATCGCCATGTACCGAGTGCGGAAGCCGCACCACCGACACGCGCACGCCGCGCCGTGCCATCGCAAGCGCCGCCGCTTCCGAAGCGGCACGGTGCGTCACAGCGGAGCCCGGATCGGGATCGTCTTCTTCGGTCCCGAGGCGGCCTGGCGTGAGATGTCCGATCACGGAGGTGACGACTAAGGGCCGGCCGGATTCCGCAAGCGCGGTGCCGAGCGCCTCGACTGCGAGCCTGTCCGTCGCACCGGAGGCCGTAAGATTCGAGAAATCGTGAATAAAGGCAGTGTGGATGACACCATCCGAGGCAGCAGCTCCGCGCCTCAGGCTCTCCAGATCATCCAGAGAGCCTCGGTGCACTGCAGCTCCGGCCGCGTCGAGCATGGCTGCAGCCTCATCCGAGCGAGCGAGGCCGAGCACCTCGTGCCCTGCTTCTATCAGTTCGCGCACGACGGCGGAGCCGACGAAGCCGGTTGCTCCTGTTACAAAAACACGCATAATGAAGTCCTCCTTGACCTGCTATATAGTAGAGCTCTCGAATGCCTACGGTGCGAATCAATGATCAGCATCGCCGGCCTCGAGGCTAAGCTCATTATAAGTTGCGTTTCACCCGGATGTTTGCCCGTTCCGCGTCACTTCTTGCCTAAAACGCCGGAACTTGCCCTGACCTCTACCACGACCACCCATGGAAGAATATGGACGCCCAATTTTCCGCGAATAAAAAAAGAAAACCCGCCTGGCCCTACGGCCGCGGGGTGCGAGGGAAAAATCGGGGTAATGTCGTATCTCGGGCAGTACATACCGACGCAGTGAAGACGGCAACGCTTGGTGCCGTCCCATACGGATTTGGCCCATCCGGCATGTGTATTTACCGACGCAATCTGGCGATGTCTCTCCTGGGCGGGCTTCCGAAAAGGCGGCTGTAATCTCGATTAAATTGTGAGGTGCTCACATACCCCACCAGCCGGCATGCCGTGGTCGCATCCATTGAGCCGGAGACCATCAGACGTCTCGCTTCATGAAGGCGCAGCGTTTTTTGGTACTGCAGCGGGCTCAGCGAGGTGACGGACTTGAAATGCTCGCGAAATGAGGATTCGCTCATATGCACCAGCTCGGCCAAGTCTGCAACCTTCATCTGCTGGGAGAAGTTGTCGCGGAGCCAGGCAATCGCCTTCGCAACTCGCTGAACGCCGGAATCCGCAAAACCCATTTCAGCGACGTGAACGCCGATAGTGCTGCGCAGAACTCGTATCAAAATCTCGTCCATCACGAGCGGGGCAATCAATTCAGCATCGCCGGGATTCGGCAGACAATCCATCAGCCTCTTCACCGCACCTATAATGCCCAGGTCGGCGCCCGTGACGTAACCCGCGCTGCGCTGACGAGCCGGAGGCAAACCCTGGGGATATACTTTCAGGACCAGCTCGGCGATCTTTTGCGGATCAAGGTCCAGTCTTACGCCGAGGAACGGTTCGGAATAGCTGGCGTGTGTGGCCTTCATAGCGATCGGAAGGGCAACGGGAAACATAAGCATCTGCGACCTGCCGAACTGGTAGATTTCCTGCCCCACCGTGACGGTCTTTGCCCCTTGTGCAACAATTACCAATGAGGGCAAGTAGAAAGTTTTCACGTAGTCCATGTCCGTACGCGAATAGCGGCTGACGTGCAAACCGGAGATACGCTGGCTAAAGGTACCGTCATTGGGAGCATGGGTATAGATCAGGTGTGCCAACCGGGCCATTTCCGCATCAAGCGATCCCCCGATTTCCCCGGGCGCCTGTGAAACCGCATGTTCATCCAGCATCCTCATCTTTTCCAAGACAACTCCTGTATGCCACCTCAAGGGGCTGTTATTGCCATAGTTATGGGTATGGTTCGTTTACGATCCATTCTTAATGATATCATGCGGAGTTCAACCAATCTAGAATTTTCCATTGCGTCAGAATACGCAAAAAAAAGAACACCCTCCGGCATTCGCACGGATGGTGTCCCGTATGCTTCTTCGGACAAGCCTATAGTGCGGCGCGTCACGCATGCATGAGCGCCGATTCAAATATGGCGAGATTCGCCTGCTCGTTGAGCCGGATCTGTCCGGCATTCCGCCATGCATCGACTTGTGCGGAAAGCTCGCCGCAGACGTCGATGCCGACGACGTTTTTGCCTGCGATCAGCGCGTGCAGCGCTTCGATGAGCTGCTTCAGCCGCATCGTTCCTAGCTCCCAGTTGGTGGCGGTATAAACGCCGAACCGACTTCCGGCTAATGCACCTGCTCGACTCCGGCCGAATGGGTGACGATCATCGGTTTGCCGTCCGACTCTGTATACAGCACGAAATCGAGCGTGTTGATCTGCTCCATCGCGCTGACGAATTTGCTCGGATGGTTTACTTTCAAGCTGAAGCAAAGCCGCATGGTCGCCTTGTTCCCGTCCTCGCTCTCCGGGATCATTTTCACATTTACGATCTGAATCCCCTGCTCGCCGAATGCGGAAGCGATTTTGCCGAGCACGCCCGGTTGGTCCAGCGTTTTGATGGTCAGCTCATGGTTTCTTCGATTGCGCATCAAATATTTCTCCCACTTGTTCAGCACCAGCAGGCTGATCAGCACGAGCATCGTCGCAAAAAACGCAGCATACAGAAACCCGGCTCCGACGCAAAGCCCGATGGCGGCGACGACCCACACCGAGGCGGCGGTCGTCAGCCCGCTGATCACGGAGCCGTTGCGAAGAATTGCCCCCGCACCGAGAAAGCCGATGCCGCTGATCACCTGCGCCGCCAAGCGGGCCGGATCGACCCTTACATTGGTTTCATTCACAAACTCCGAGAAGCCGTAAATCGAAAGCAGCATAATCGTCGCCGAGCCGAGACAAACAAGAATATGCGTGCGAAAGCCCGCTGCGTGATTGTGCCATTCCCTTTCCATGCCGACCACGCCGCCAAGCACTACCGCGAGCACCATACGCAGCAGCAGCTCTCCGTGCGAGATCGTCCAAAGGCTTGCTGTTCCCATCATGTTAGTTCACTTCCTCCATGTAAATCGCGAACGTAAATCGCGTTCGTAAATCCGATCATCGTATGTGCGCCGCAAAAGGTGCCATACAGCTCCGCCCGCAGCCAGCGCACTCCGTCCAGCGAAATGTCGCCGGAAGCGGAGGGCTCGCTTCGGGTGACGGCGAATTCGCCGAGCGTCCCTGCGTTGCTGACGATCCTCAGCGTCAGCTTTTGCTCCGGCAGCTCCCACTGTCCTTCCCGCGCGGAAAAATCGGCTCCGGCCGCAACCCTCGCCGACCGTGAGCCGGTCTGCAGCCGGAGCTCGTCACCTACCCCGGCCACTTGTCCCTCCGGCGACGTGACGGCAAGTGTCGGCAGCGGCCCCATCGAGACGATGACGGCGCCCCTGCGCAGCGCATCCAAAGCGGCTGGGACAAGCCCTCCGGCGCACCCGTCAATACCGAGGAACGTCGCGCACACCGGCTCGCTGACCGGATCCGATACGTGCCAATCCCGGCCGGATGTCGCCGCAATCCGGTGGCCTTTGTTCAGCAGATCGGTCCACATGCCGAACGCACGGGCGTTATTTTTGCGGATCGACGGAAACAGGCCCGACCACACTTCCACGTAGTCGACTTCGTTCCAGTCGGTCACTTCGAATTCCCAGAAGCAGCCGGTGCACATCGGGCTTCCGACCCTAAAAGGATGGGCGACGCCGACCAGGCCGCCCTGGCGGTGAACCGCTTCGATGCCCCGGTGGATATGAAACGGGCTGAGATTGCGCCAATCCACATAGTCCCGGATGCCCATCGTCAGCATATGGCCGAAAAACGTCGTCCACTCCAGCCCGGGTATGATCTCGATTCCGGTTTTTCGCGTTACCTCCTCGCGTCCTGCGAGCCCGGTCATCGTATTGTGATCGGTTAAGGCGACACCGCGCAATCCGAGCGCTTTGGCGGCCAGCGCCAACTCCTCCAAAGACATCTTCCCGTCGCTGTGAAACGTATGGCAGTGCAGCTCAAACGGCAGCCACTCGGTCATTATACGCCGCCCCCTTCCCAAACATGCAAAGAATAGCGGCACTTTTCCGTAACCACGCAGTGCACGTTGATCATCACCTTCACCTGTCCGCGCGGAAATATCCCCGGGACAAGTCCGGGGGATGCCTGCTCCGCTCCAATCACCAGATGCTGAGCCGGATCGTGCCGGTGCCCCGCTCCGCGGAAGCCGTTTTCATCGTCGAAGGAAAGCGTCAGCAGATTGTTCAGCGGCATGAAATCCCGCCAATTTTCCTCATATCCTTTTCTATGCTCATCGAGAATAAATTGCTCCAAGCCCTGCAAAATCAGTGGCTTCGCCTGTTCCTCATCGTCCAGCGTCTTCGGCTCGTAAGCAAATTCCACGTGGAGCTCGCGGCATTCCTCGTGCAGATGCAGCGTATACGTAATGTGGCTTTTGGAACAGCTTGGCGTGACCGTTCCTTCCGCCTGCAGCAATGTGTTCATGACGTCTCCTCCCGACAATCGTAAATGTCCATACAGCAAGTATATGCCGGATTGTTATTGGAAAAAAGCACCCTTTCCTTTAGCCCGCCTCCCGCATTCGAAAGCCCGGCTAAAGGAAAAGGTGCAAAAGGGGAGCATTCGCCGAAGGAAATCTCTCCCGCGCGCTGCCGAACAGAACAGGCCCCGTTCGTTTTAATGCGACGATGTCTTGTCGTCCTTGATCATCGTACGGATATAGAAATACCCCATAATCGAGCAAAGCACGAACATAAATACCGCGTTGGCGCTCGCCAGCTGCGTATCCTGATACGCCGAAAAAATTTGCCGCATCGATACGCCAAGCACCTGGGGCGAGTTCGGACCGATCAGGAACGGCGCGGTAAAGCCGCCGATAATTCCCATGAAAATAAACGTCACGGCCACCCACATCGTCCGGTAAGACAGCGGCAAAATAAACCGGAAAAAGATCTGCAGCCGGCTCGCTCCGATATCTTTGGCGCTTTCGATGATCGCGTTTGGAATGGCGGACAGCGCCGAGCTGAGCAGCATCGTCGTAAACGGAATATTAAACCACAGGTTGGCGAGGATGATCCCTTTATAATCGAAAATGATCTTCGGTATCTCTTCGATGCCAAACGGCAGCAGCAGCCTGGAAAGCCATCCGTGGTTGCCGTACATATTGATGATCCCGTAAGAGGCGATGACTGAAGGAATGAACATCGGAATCATGTACATTTTCTTGATGCCGGTGACGATCGGACCGCTGCTGAACCGCAAGTAGACGGCGAGCGCGTAGCCGATGAGCAGCACCAGCACGACGGAAATCAGGGTCAATTTTAACGTAAACGTTATGTTCGCTACCGACACCTTATCCGTAAATAAATAGACGTAATGCGTCAAGCTGTAATTGCCCTTGCTGTCCTTAAAGCTCTCGTTGATGGCAAGAATGATCGGCACGATGACGACGAAGCACAAGATCAGGAAGGAGGGGATGACAAGCGCGAGCCCGAAAATCCCCTGTTTTATCGCTTTGCTCATTGGCCGGCAACATCCCGCTGCCAGCGTTTTTGAATCTCCTTGCCCAGATCTCCGAGGGCGAACGTGCGGTAGCCGCCGGCCACGTCCTTAAACTTGTCTCTGAGCTCCTGCGGCATTTCCGACCATTTGATGCCCGGGTAGCCGTTCATTTTGCTGACGATGACCGACTGCGCTTCCGGCGACAGCACATAGTCAAGGAATTTGGCTACCGATTCCTGATGCTCGCCGAGCTTCGGCACCATCAGGTAGGTCGGACCGCCGGTAAAAGACGGCTCGATTTGCGTCAGCTTGGTCGTGTCCGGCAGCAGCTTTTTGCCGATTTGCTCAAGCCCTTGGTCGGACCAGGCGGTAATCATGTCGACTTCGCCATTGGCGAGCAAATCGAGAGTACCTTGGTTTTTCTTCGGATAAACGCCTTTCTGATACATGTACGGATGCAGCTCCTTCAAAAGAGCGAACCCTTTATCCCACTGCTGCATCCACTTCGGATCGTCGCTTACGTTCGCTTCCGGCGGCAGGAAGTTGTAGATGGCGGTTTGTACAAAAGAATCTCCCGCGCCGCCCGTGGCGGGATCGTTGTACGCAAACCGTCCGGGGTTTTTCTTGATCCAGTCGTACAGCTCCTGAGCCGTTTTCGGCGGCGTCTTTACCTTGGCGCTGTTATAGGCAAGCACGACGGCGGAAGCGCGGTACGGAATCGCCATCGATTTGACGGTCGTTATTGCCTTGTCCTCAATCTTGGCGAGATTCGGAATTTTCTTACTGTCTACTGCGGCCCACAGATCTTCCTTGATGCCCTTCGTTACGTCCGACAATCCCGCCTCATACAGATCGATGTTGCCGGATTTCTGATTCGCCTGCTTCGCAGCAATGATGCGGTCGACCGTCGATTGGCCGCCGGCGCTGGAGTCGATATGCACCATTTTGACCTTGATATTCGGATTTTTCTTCTCGAACATCGGCACCAGCGTTTCCCAAAGCTCCTTCACATTCAGCGAACCGGTGAAATAGAAGGAAAACTCGTCTTTCGCCCCGGCCTTCGACGCGTCGCCCCCGCCGGACGAGCCTGTAGCAGCGGTTCCGCTTCCGCCCGAACCGCAGCCTGCCGCAAGAGACAACACCAACACGGAAGCCGCTGCCATGCTCAAACGCTTTTTCATTTTGACCATCCCTTATTCCTCCCAAATTATATATTAGGTCCCCCCAAAGTGAAGCCAACCTCCGCAGCCAATTCCCGGTACTTTGGTGGGAGCCGCCTTAAACAACCTTAAGCTGACTTGTAGGTCAGAACCTTGGAAAACGTAATGCCGACGAACTGGCCCGGATACATGTCCTTCACGGAATCGCGGGGTAAAAACGCTTTCAAATTGCCGCATTCCGTCTCCAGCGAAACTTCAGCATAATGACCGAGAATCATGATTTGGTGAATCGTTGCCCGCATCCCTTCATCCGGCTTCGAAATGGCGATATCCTCCGGCCTGACGGCGACGGTCACATCTCCTTGCAGTTGCTCCGTATTGGCGTACCGAAGCTGCTTTACATGCACGTGGCTGCCTTCGGCCTTGCCTTGGATAAAATTCATTTTGCCGATAAACTGCGCGACAAACAATGTTTTCGGATGGTCGTAAATTTCCTGCGGCGTCGCCATCTGCTCGATGTTGCCGGCATTCATCACGATGATCCGGTCGGAAATCGACAGCGCCTCTTCCTGATCGTGCGTGACGAACACCATCGTCAGTCCCGTGCTCGCCTGGATGTCGCGCAGCTCCTCGCGCATTTCGTGGCGAAGCTTCGCGTCGAGCGCGGAGAAAGGCTCGTCAAGCAGCAGCACCGCCGGCTCGAGCAGGAACGCCCGGGCGACCGCAATCCGCTGCTGCTGACCTCCGGACAGCTGGCCCGGGTATTTTTTCTCGGAGCCCGGCAGACGGACAAGATCGAGCACGCGCCGAATCGCTTCGTCGATCTCGCTTTTGCTTTTTTTGCGGATTTTCAGACCGAAAGCGAGATTGTTGTAAACGTTCATATGCGGCCACAGGTTGTAGCCCTGGAATACCATCGCCGTCGGCCGTTTTTCCGGCGGCAGCTTGAGCACGCTTTTGCCTTCGATGAGAATATCCCCCGAATCGGGCTCGAGAAAGCCGCCGATGCTGCGCAGCACCGTCGTTTTGCCGCAGCCGGAGGGCCCGAGCAGCGTAACCAGCTCGCCTTTGCCCACGTCAATGTTGATGCCGGATACGCCATCTCCCGTTTTGTACCGCTTCGTGAGGTTTTGAATCGACAGCTGAATCATAGGTTCCTCCCGTGTGTAGATGTGATCTTATTTCATCTGGAAGCCGCCCGACATCACGTCGGCCGAAACGAACCGCTGCGCAGCCAGCAGCAGCACGATCGTCGGCAGCGTCAGGATAATCGAAAACACCGCGCCCGCCGTACTCGGATAATCGGAAATGATCGAGTACATGACGACCGGCATGGTCCGGAAATCCGGGATACCGACAAGAAACGTCCCTTGCGCTTCATCCAGCGAATGAAGGAAAGTGAAAATCGAAGCGACCGTGATGCCGGGAAGCGCCATCGGAAACGTTATGTTCCAGAATACTCTGAAAGGGCTGGCCCCGACGTCCCTCGCCGACTCCTCCTGCGCCTGGTGCACGTTGCGGAACGCCGAAGACGGAATCCAGGTCATAAACATCAGCGTGTTGACGATGTGGATGAGCACGACGCCCATGAACGTATTCATCAGACCGACCTTGTAAAAAAGCACCGCAATCGAGACGTAAAGCCCCATTTTCGGAAAAGCGTTGGTGAGCAAAAACGAGAACAGGAACATCCGGCTGAGCGGAAAACGAATCCGCGCAAACGCGTAGGCGGCCGGGATGCAGATAATGATCGATAAAGCGGTTACAACCGTGGCTATCACAAAGGAAAGCCCGATCGATTTAACCACCTCATCCTTGGACAAAACGAATTTCCACCAGTCCAGGGACCACGATTGCGGGAGCGGAGCGGGATACTGCCACTTTCCTGTAAACGCTAACAAAAGCAGGTTCAGTAAAGGGCCCATAAAGAAAACGGCAAAAATGACGAGAATGATAAACTCGATCAGCCTTCGTCTGCCGAGGGCTTTGAAATACCACATCATGCTGTGTCCATCTCTCCTTTGCGTAAAAGTCGACAACTTTCAATTAAACCGGTTTAACGATTGGGACAAAAAGGGGTAAGCGGTTAACCTTATGTATTGTTGATTATGCGTAATGTTCAAACATTTGTCAATGTTTTTTTGTCGAATTAAGTAAATTTCATTTGTAAGCGCTTTATTATTCCGCTGCAAATATATCGAAGGGCTCTATTTCACAGCGGAATAAGGTTAAGCGATTAATCAAAATATAACTTCTTAAACAAAATTTAAATTGCTTGTATAAACAAACGGCAGCGGAAACAGCTCTCCCAACACTCTTTTAAGCTCCCCCTGCCCCGTCAGCTGCGGACCGTTAAAAACAAGCGTCGTCGCTCCTCTCAGGTCGACTGTAAGCGTCTCGTTCCCCAAGCGGATCCGGTAATTGCCGTTTGCGTAGTCCACACATTCGAGACGGGATGCCGCCTCTTCGCCGATACGTCCTGCCATATAGGGTCGCAAAGCGTGCCACATACCGGTGAAGTCAATCATGCGGATCGTGCCCGGAATCGTCGTTTCCTTAACCGCGCAGCCGGTGGAGGCCAGTTTCTCCGCCAACGCATGCCGATGCGGCATGACGGGGACATTCGTCCGTTCCGGTTTGAAGTGTCCCGCGACCTCGCTCAGCAAGCGCACAACCGTTTCGTCTCCTCCTGCATATTCGACGACCTCAGCCGTTAAGGAGTCCCCCTTTGCCGGAAGTCCGACCACGATGTAGCCGAGCATCTCGCCGTTGTCCGCCGTATGCACCAGCACATGCTGCTCCGCCGAGTAGTTGCTCATCACGGCCGCGCTGCGGATCAATAAAGACATCTCTTCCGGCGAACGCCGGTAGTATGCCTGATCCGCTTCCATCAGCCGCAGCATAGCCCGAACATCGCGTTCTTCATCGTATGGACGGACCGTTCCCGCTTGTTCGGCGAGTCCTTGCCAGTCTTCCCCAGGCATCAGCGTGAAGTGCCTGACTGAGCCTACCTCCATACAGTCGTTTCTGAGGTACAGACTGCGGTTGCCCGATATGAGCAGCACATGTACGTCGTTTTCCCGGCATTGATCGATCGCCATCTTCACCAGCGTATCGGCAAAATTTCGCCCGCGATAAGCCGTCTCCGTGCAGACCGAGCCCATGCCGACAGCGGAGATCGCGCAGCCTGCAACGGACAGCTGCATCGGCAGCAGCCCTACGAGCGTTGCCGGTATGCCGTCTTCTTCCATGACAAGAAGGTTCTCCGCATTATTCTCGGAAAAAAGCATCGCATAAGCCGTTCCCATCGAGGTTTGTCCCGGTTTGCGGAACGTGCGGTCCGATAAAGCGATAAGCGCCTCCAGCTCTTCGGGTTTGGCGCAGCGTGCGGTTGGCATATGATTTTCCTCCTCAAGGAACTCCTGTTATTCGCTAAATATTTGCTTCGCATAATTTTCCGGCAATAAGTAAAGCGCTTTACTCTATTAAATCTTATGCCTCTTCGAGCGAATCTATGACACTTTTGCCCGATCTGAAGCGAGAGGGGCTGATAACCAATCCCCTCTCATTGTATCCCCGTTACTCGTCGTATGACAAAAACACCTTCAGCCCTTGCTTCCTCTCGCACAGCTCGAACGCTTCCTTCCACCTGCTGAGCGGCAGGCGGTGCGTGACCGTCTCCGTCAAAGCCAGCTTCCGCTGGTGCAGCAGCTTGATGACGCGCGCCCACGTTTTCTGCGAATGCGCGAGCGTGCCGACGACCTGGAGCTGCTTGTACAGCACCGTGTCGAAAGGCAGCGTCACATCTTTGCCGATGATGCCGACCTGGATGTGCTTGCCGAGCCGCCTTACGGCCTCAAGGCAAGCAACCACCGATGCGCCGGCGCCGGCACATTCGACGGCGGCGTCCACGCCGAGTCCTCCCGTTTCGCGGAGGACGATCGCCTGCAAATCCTCGGCCGTCACGTCGACGGCGAGGCTGGCTCCGAGGCGCAGCGCCAAACGTAAGCGCATGCGGTCCTGCCCGGTGCCCGCGACGATGACGCGGCAGCCTTTGGCCGTGAGCAGCTGCAGGCAGAGCATGCCGATCGGACCGGGACCCGACAGCAGCACGACGTCGCCGGCATGCAGGTCGGTCAGCTCCTCGATCGCTTGCACCGCGCAGGCGAGCGGTTCGGCGAGCGCCGCTTCCTCCAGCGAGACGTGATCCGGCAGCGGATACACCTGGTCTTCGCGCACGGCGACATATTTGGTGAAAGCGCCGTTCACGCCGTGTCCCATCCCGCGGCGGATCGGGCAGAACATATAGTAGCCTTGCAGACAGTATTCGCAGCTGCCGCAGACGACGGCCGTCGACGGGTTGACGGCAACCCGGTCGCCCGGCTTCACGCGCTGCACCGCACTGCCGACCTCGACGACGACGCCGGAAAACTCGTGGCCAAGCGTGACGGGCGGGTAATTTTTAAACGTATCGTGGTAAACGTGCAGATCGGTGCCGCAAATGCCGGTGTACTTCACTTCGATTTTCACGCCGACGTCCGGACGGATTTTCGGCTCCGGAATATCGATCAGCTCGACATTTCCGGGTCCCGGGTGAGTTTTGACGAGAGCCTTCAAACGGGATCGCTCCTTTATGCGGGTATGGGCCGTTTCACGGCGGCAAACGGGAAAGGGAACGCGAGCAAGGAGCCGGCATAAGCCAAGCTCCTTACTTCTGTTCCCTGTCGTTAGCCGCCTTCAAAAGTACGTTCAAAAAGGTGCGTCGCTTCGGAGTAGGGGAATGCTTCCGGTCGCTCTTGAGATCGTAAATTTATAAATAAAATATAAAGGTTAATTTACGATCTCAAAGGCGAACGCTTACGCTCCTTCAGCATACCCCTAAACTCCTTCGCTCGCTTTTTGAACACTCTCTACTAGTAACGCGCGACGACCATTTTTTTGCGGGTATAAAATTCGACGCCGTCTTTGCCGTTGGCATGCAGATCGCCGTAAAACGATTTTTTGTAGCCCGAAAACGGGAAAAACGCCATCGGCGCAGGTACGCCGACATTGATGCCGAGCATGCCCGCATCGATGTTTTCACGGTAATGGCGGATCGCCTTCGCGCTGTCGGTGTACAGCACGCCGCCGTTCGCGAACTCGGACGCGTTGGCCAGCTCGATCGCCTCATCGAGCGTTTCGACGCGAACGATGGAAAGCACCGGCGCGAAAATTTCGTCGGACCAAATTTTCATCCCTTTTTTCACATGGTCGAAAATCGTCGGGCCTACGAAATAACCGTCGCCGCCGGCAGCCGGAGCTTCGCGGCCGTCAAGCAGCGCAATCGCACCTTCGTTCAGCCCGGTTTCGATATAGGAAACCGTGCGGGCTTTGTGCGAGTCGCGGATAACCGGACCGAGGAACACGCCTTCGTCAAGGCCGTTGCCGATCGTGATCGCCTTCGCCGCTTCCACGAGACGCGGGATCAGCTCATCCGCCGCTTTGCCTACCGCAACGACGACGGATGTCGCCATGCAGCGCTCGCCGGCGGAGCCGAACGACGCGTTGATGATCTCTTTGATCGCGAGGTCCATGTTGGCATCCGGCATGACGATCGCGTGGTTTTTCGCGCCGGCCAAAGCCTGCACGCGTTTGCCGTGCGCCGCGGCGGTTTTGTATACGTATTCGGCTACCGGCTGGGAGCCGACGAACGAAATCGCGCTGACATCCTGGTGCTCGAGCAGGCCGTTAACCACGTCATGAGCGCCGTGCACGATATTAAGCACGCCGTCCGGCAGCCCCGCTTCGCTGAAGAGCTCGGCGAGCCGGTTAGCGAGCAGCGGCGTGCGTTCGGACGGCTTCAGCACGAACGTGTTGCCGCAGGCGATCGCCAGCGGGAACATCCAGCACGGCACCATCATCGGGAAGTTGAACGGCGTGATCCCGCCGACGACGCCGATCGGATAGCGGTGGAAGTTCGACTCAAGACCTGTAGCGATATCCGGCAGATTGCTGCCCATCATCAGCGTTGGCGCGCCGGCCGCGAACTCGACGCACTCGATGCCCCGCTGCACTTCGCCGTACGCTTCGCCGTAGCTTTTGCCGTTTTCCTTGGTCACGAGCTCGGCGAGCTCTTTCCAGTTATCGACGAGCAGCTGCTGATATTTGAACATAATGCGCGCGCGGCGCGGTACCGCTA
Organism: Paenibacillus hamazuiensis; assembly: GCF_023276405.1. Classification (NCBI taxonomy): domain Bacteria; kingdom Bacillati; phylum Bacillota; class Bacilli; order Caryophanales; family Paenibacillaceae; genus Paenibacillus; species Paenibacillus hamazuiensis. The sequence goes on along the minus strand of NZ_JALRMO010000001.1, from coordinate 8,002,116 downwards.
CGTTTTTCCACTCCTTGAAGGCCGCTTTGGCCGCAGCCACGGCGGCGGCGACATCTTCCTTCGAGGACAGCGGCACGTGAGCCAGCGTTTCGCCTGTCGCCGGATTCGGCACGATATCGGTTTTGCCGGAGGTCGCTTCCACCCATTTGCCGCCGATAAAGTTTTTCAATATTTGAGTCACGGTGATCTCTCCTTAAAAGTTGTTCGTTCCGATCGTCTATTCTGCGTTACTTGCTCGTATGCTTATCGATAACCGCCTGGATTTCTTCGGCCGTCGGCATCGCGTCGGAGCAGCTGTGGCTGGACACGACGATGGAGGCGGAAGCGGCGCCGAACTGCTGGCTGCGCGAAATGTCCCAGCCGTTCATCAGGCCGTAGATGAACGCCCCGGCGAACGAGTCGCCTGCGCCGAATGTCTTAACGACGTTCGCCGGGAACGTCGTTCCCTTGAACGACTGGCCGTCGTGCGTAAAAGCGGTGGAGCCGTCGCCGCCGCGCTTGACGAGCACGATTTTGGCGTTATGGCGGAACCAGTTTTCCGCCGTCGCGCGGTCGTCCTGCTTCAGCGGGCCGTACGGCGCTTCGAGGAAATCGAACTCCTCGCGACCGCCGAGGATGACGTCGCTTTTCTTGGCGACAAGGCTGCAGTAGATGCCTACTTCGTCCTTGGAAGCCCACGTGTACGGGCGGTAGTCGATGTCGAAGAACACGACGACCTTATGCTTGCGCGCAAGCTCCACCGCCTTGAACACCGCTTCGCGCGACGGGCTTGCCGCAAGCGCCGTGCCGGAAATCATAATCGTCTTCGCATTTTTGATGTATTCTTCCTTCACGTCGGCCGGCTCGAGCTTCAGGTCGGCGACATTGTCACGGTACATCAGGATGCTGCAGTCGGTCGGCGATTTGATTTCGGTGAAAGCGAGCCCCGTCACGCTGCCGGATTTGTCGGTAATGACGCTCGACGTATCGATGCCGCGCTCCTTCAGGTAGTTCGTGATGAAGCGGCCATGCTGATCGTCGGACACGCGTCCGATGAAGCCGGCTTTTTTCCCGAGGCGGGCGATCGCAATCGTAATGTTGGCGGGAGATCCGCCCACGTATTTGGTAAACGTCCGCGTCTCTTCCATCGGACGATGAATTTCGTTGGCGTTAAGATCGATGCACAAACGGCCCAAGCCGATGAAATCCATCGGGCGGTTTTCTTCAAAAGTAATGTAGCTCATAGGATCCTCCTTGTTAAGCGAGAGGCTTATCCGGAGCGGCTGCACCGCCCGAATCACCGCCCCGCGCTCCGGCTCGTTTACTTCGTCCACTCATTGAAAATCCATTCATGATCCGGATCGTTCTTGAACTTCCACGTCCGAGTCGGCCCGGCCATAACGTTCAAGTAATAAACATCGTAACCCGGAGGCGCCGATACCGGATGGTAGCCTTTCGGCACAAGCACCGCATCGCCATTCCGCACGGCGAGCGTTTCGTCCAGCGTACGGTCGTCGGTATATACTCTTTGTATCGCAAAGCCGTGTTCCGGCTGAACCTTGTGGTAGTACGTTTCCTCGAGATAAGACTCCTCGGGCAAATTGTCCTGGTCGTGCTTGTGCGGCGGATAACTCGACCAATGGCCGTTCGGCGTAAACACCTCGACGACGAGCAGGCTGTCCGCCGGTTTCCCCTCCGGCAAAATGTTGTGGATGTACCGCTGCGCATTGCCCTTACCTCGAACCTCCACACCGACCTCGGACGGCGGAATGAGGCGCGCGGGGTAAGTGCCTTTGCCGGGAGCGCGGCATATCGCCACCTCCAGCTCGGTCAGCGCCTCGATGTCATAATGGTCCCCGTTCGGTACGTACACCGAATAAGGCGGCACCTGCTCAAACACGTTCATCCGGCCGCCGAGGTCTTCCCATTTTTCCTTCGCGGTCGCCACATTCGCTTTTCCCGTCATAATGACGACGCATACTTCCTGGTCTCCCGTTTCCTGACGGAGCTGCTGCCCTTCCTGCAAGCGGTACACTTCGAAGCCGACGTAAGTCCAACCCGCCGATTCCGGCGTGATGGCAAGCACATTGCCGTCACCCTTGCGCAGCTTGGAGCTGCTGACGATCAAATTCGAGGCTGTCATCGTTTGTTGCTCCCTCCCGAGTGGAAAAACTTGGTCCGCCTATTATTCGGCAGCCCTATTTAACTTCTTCAAGCTTGACCGGTCTTCCTTCCGAAAGCGATCGTTTAGCGGCAAACGCGATTTTCTCCGCCTGCAGCGCGTCGTTGCCGTCGACCGGCACCTTTTCCCCGTTCAGGACGCTGTCGATAAACTGGCGGGTCTCGTCGATGTAGGAATCGTGATATCTTTCCAGAAAGAAAAACTTTGGATTGTCGCGGATGATGCCGTTTTTCGTGCTGATCTCCGCCGTGTTCGGGAAGTCGTTGTTCGTGCCTACGCTGCCTTCCGAGCCGAACACTTCGACGCGCTGGTCGTAGCCATAAACGGCTTTGCGGCTGTTATCGATGACGCCGAGTGCGCCGTTAGCGAACTTCAGCGTGATGATCGCCGTATCGATGTCGCCGAGCTCCCCGATCGCCGGATCGACAAGCACCGCGCCCTGCGCGTAGACTTCGGTCACCTCGCTGCCCGAAACGAAACGGGCCATGTCGAAATCGTGAATGGCCATATCCATAAACAGGCCGCCGGATACTTTCACATAGTCGAGGCTCGGCGGCGCCGGGTCGCGGGATGTGATTTTGATCAGATGCGGCTGTCCGACCGTGCCGTTCTGAACGAGCTCGCGCACCCGCTTGAAGTTATGGTCGAACCGGCGGTTAAAGCCGGTTTGCAGAAGCACACCCGCTTTTTGCACCGCTTCAAGCGCTTCCACGGTTTGCCGGTAATCGAGGCTGATCGGCTTTTCGCAAAAAATATGCTTGCCCGCCTGAGCGGCTTCGGTAATAAACGGAACGTGCGTATTCGTCGACGAGCAAATAAAGACGGCTTGAATATCCGGATCCTGCATAATGTCTTTGTAATCGTTCGTTACGCGGCCGACGCCCAAATCTGTGGCCCACGAGTTCAATTCGTCCGTCACAAATACGTCGGAGATCATCTTGATGCTTACCCGCACGTTGCGGCTCAAGTGCTCCGCGTGCAGTCTTCCGATTCGGCCTGCGCCGATGATGCCTACTGTCAGTTTCCCCATAGTTTCAAACCTCGCAATGGCTATAATTTGGACGTGCTTGCTTGTTGAAAGGAGTTTGGTTAAGCGCTTAATCCCCATTATACTGAAATCCCCCCGGAATGGGAAGATGCTTTGCGAAATTTTGCAAAACTCCGTTATTCCGAGCTGCATGCCATTCAGACAGATTTCGCCAAAAAATTACGGCCTGCTTATTGTCGAAACGTTTTTGGTCGCGGTATACCGGACACAAGCTCAAGCAGGGAAAGCACTTACCCTAAATTCCTTTCGAAAGGGGCTGCGGACTGATGAAACGAATTTCCATTGAAGGATTGCATAAACCCGTCGGCCAGCTGATTATGGGCGGAGATCATTTTAGAGCCGAGAACTTCGAGCTTATCAGCAGCTTGCTGGACGAATTTGCGGCAAGCGGAGGCAACGCGATCGATACTGCGTATCAATATGGGGAAGACGGCGCCAGCGAACGAACGATCGGCCGATGGATGAAGGAAAGAGGCAATCGGGAGCAGATCGTCATTTTGACCAAGGGAGCTCATCACGACGAAACCGGACGGCGTGTCAATCCGAAAGCGATAACAAACGATTTGGACGCCAGCCTCTGAACCCGGATGATCTCTGCCGTTTAATTGGAGAAGTAGCAACAAAAAGGGGACAGGCCACGGCGCTGTGTGTTTGCGATTATAGCGCCTCCGAGGCTCTTGCTTCTTTTAATTTTTAATTGCAGCAGCCGTCACATTTGAAATTAAAAGTCAAGGACAAAAAGAAAAAATGTGGAAAACCTTCTGTAACGAGGTTTTTCACATTTTTCATGAAAACGAAACCGCTGGTTATAGCACTTTGTTCATAATCACCAATCCCAAGTTGGCTGTGTTCATGTCATCGCGAAAAGGTTTGATGACGCGCAGGTTCATTGCATATTTTTGCTGCAAGGAGTTTACGCCTTCGAAAGCGATAATTTTTTCGCCTCTTATTGTGCCGTATAATAAAATTTCTACTCCTAAAGGATCGTGCACCTTCTCATCTTTGTCCTTGTGCGCGGCACCCATGTACGCGGAGTATTCACCTGTACAGCCGCATAGAGGGCATTCGTCGACGTAGGAATGTAAACGTCTGGGCCGATCCACCTCGTAATGGACGCTGGCTGCAATTTGGTAATAAGATTTTCCTTCGATCATCGTCGGCGGCCGGTTTCTGAGCGGAGCCAAATAAAAACGAATGTGCATCGAATGGTCGTGACTGCGTGTATCGTCTGGCCCCAAACGGATAGGCTGCAGGCCTCTTCGCTGGGCGAAGGCGTCGCAACCCTCGGCGTTGTGGAAATACCCGAAATCATTGGCCATACCCGTACAATCCTCAAGCTCGTTCAAAAGCAGCTTTACGGCTCCGTCATAAGACGAGCACAAGGATTGCTCCATGTAAAACCAAACATTGGGATACCTGGGGGCGGAATTCGGAAATATGTCCATTGACGGCAATGAGTAAGACATGTATACCACTCCCTTAATCATAAATCTGTTCAAACGCGCAGCCTGGTAACCTTCTTAAGCACGTCCGGTACATCCGTATCCACCATATCGACGCCCCATTCCTGCATCATGATCCAAATATCCGGATCATTGTTCAGGCCCCCGCATACCAATAATCCCGCTTGATGCGCCTTGTCGACGACGTCTTTAGAAAGATGGTGCCAAGATGCGTTTAAGATGCGGGCGCCGATTTCTTTGGCATTTTTCACAGGGTCAAGCAATTTACAGTGATAGATCATGCTCGCCATCAATTCACCGTTCAAATCGGTCGTTTTTTTAACGGCAAGATGGTCGCTGGACATCACCTGGACTTGTTCGACCATGCCCGTTGTTTCGATCACCTGCACGACCTTCTCTTCCAATCCTTCGTAATGCCACGGGGTTTGCTTCAGTTCGATGCTTACCCAGATTTTCCCTTTTGCCCAAAGCAGAACTTCTTCCAGGGTCGGAATTTGCAAGCCGGCATATTGCTCGGAGAACCAGCTTCCCGCATCCAATCGCTTTAATTGCTCGAGGGTGTAATCGTTCACTCTTCCTTTGCCGTCGGTTGTTTCGTCCAAAGTGTGGTTATGAATAATGACCGGAATGCCGTCTTTACTAAGATGAACGTCAAGCTCAATAAGATCCGCTCCCATTTCCAACGCCTTCTCAAACGATAACATCGTATTCTCAGGATAATATCGGGCAGCCCCTCTATGGCCGCCGATATATGTCCCCTTTGATGGATCAAGTATTTTCCTCATTTGCTCATACCTCCATGTACATGAGTTGATCCCACCGCAGCCCATCGTAAGCAACCGTTACACGGTCGCCGCTTTCGTCGAACGCACCTGCATATCTTCATGCAGCAAAGCGAATTTATGGCTGATATGCTTGGCGAAAATTTGCGTGCGGGAGTCAATAGGCGGGAATCGCTTCAACGGCGCTCGTCCCTAAAAACAGAAGATCCTTGCAAATTTCTCCCTCCTAATGCATACTCAATCACTTCCAGCAGCGCATCCTCGTCATTCGTCCGGTTCGTCACCCAGGATGCAGCTTCCTTCAGCCGGGGGTGGGCATTCCGGACAGCGACGCCGTGGCGCAACATTCCCACCATCTCGAGATCATTCAAGTTATCTCCGACTGCCGCGAATTGGTCCGGCTCTGCGCCAACCAGTTCAATGAGACGGAGCAAAGCGGTTCCTTTATTGACATTCGGAGGCAATATTTCCAAATACGTCGGTTCGGATTGCACGGTATTAAGGGCGGCCGCTTCCTGCTGAAAGAGCCGGATCCGATCGGGAGGCCCGATCAGCATCATTTTACTGATGCCGTCCGGCATCGCATAGAAGTATTCGAAAGGACGACGGTCGATGTCAATTTGATCCTTATTCGCATGTTGGACGACGGCATCCGAATATTCCGGACTATAGACGCGCTCGCCGCCAAACACAAGCAAATCCAGGCCAAGCTCTTTGCCAACGGACTTGTAGAGATTCAGTGCCGCTTCAGCCGCCTCGGAGGGCAGCGCGTGTTCGACGAGATAACGGCCTTCGACCGGATCGTAAATTTTGGCGCCATTATACAAAATGAGCGGCGAGGCCAGGTTAAGGGCTCGAATAATGGGGAGCACGCCTGGTAACGTTCGTCCGGTGGCCAATGAAAAGTGGCCTCCCCACCTCATATATTGTTGAATTCGTTTCATTAGCTTGTCGGAAATTTGCTGCTTGGAATTCAATAAGGTGCCGTCCAGATCGGTTATAATCCATTGAATGCCAAGATGAACGATCATTTTATACAATAGCTGCTCTTTCCGGGTTCGGTTCCCGTTCGGGCTGGTTGTCCCAACCTTTATGCGAGCAGAGACTAAGCCCCGAATCAAGCTCAAACAGATATAAGTTTCCTCCGACTTGAAACCACACCGTCTGTCCTTCATGCACCTGCAACCCCACATCCGCGACTCCTTTGACGATCGAATTGCCTATCTCGATATGGACCAGATTTTCTCTTCCGGTATACTCGGTAAGCACCACTTTTCCCGAAAGATTCGGTTCTGGGGAAACCGGCTCCGCCGCACGGATTTTGACCTGATGCGGCCGGAACGCCCAGCGGATGTGCTGTTTCCTGTGTACTCCATTCGCCCCTTCCATCGCTCCATACGGCAGCGGGACGACGTGTCCGGTTTCCGTCAACCGTAAGCTTTGTCCCGCCGTCTCCCATACGCACTCCAATTCGTTCATGTTAGGCATGCCGAGGAAGCGGGCGACAAACCAGTTCGCCGGAGCATTATAAAGCTCTTGCGGCGTACCGAACTGCTGCAGCACACCACCGTTCATGATCGCGATTTTATCCGACATCGATAAAGCTTCTTCCTGATCGTGTGTCACCATAATGGCGGTGATGCCAAGTTCCTTTTGCAGCCGGCGAATTTCTTCGCGCATGTTGATACGCAAATTGGCGTCGAGGCTGGAGAGCGGTTCATCGAGAAGCAGCAGGCTCGGATTTTTGACTATCGCTCTGGCAATGGCCACCCGCTGCTGCTGTCCGCCGGAAAGCTGGCTCGGTTTGCGCGTTAAATAATCGTGCATATGCACTCGTTTCGCCGCTTCCGCAGCCCGGTGCAGCCTTTCTTTGAGCGGCACGCCCTGGTTTTTGAGCGGAAACGCGATATTGTCCTGCACATTCATATTCGGATACAATGCGGAGTGCTGAAATACCATGCCGAGATTTCGCTCTTTCGGTTGCACGCCGTTCATCGGCTTGCCGTTAAAATAAATCTCTCCTTCGGACACCGGATAAATGCCCGCGATCATCAGCAGGCTTGTCGATTTGCCACAGCCGCTGGGACCCAGGATCGTGACTAATTCGCCGTCACCGACGCTTACATTCAACCCCTTGACCGAAGGGGCTTCGTTATCATAAGTTTTGCTAACATTACGGAGTTCCACTCGCATCGAGGTCACCTCTACATTTTCATCTTCATGAGAGCCTGTTGGGAGAAAAAATACAATATGAGACAAGGCAGCATATAAAAAACAGCGAGCGCCATGACGATGCCGTAGCTGCCGTGAAATTCTTCTACGAACAGGCTGTGCAAAATCATCGAAAGCGTATTGGTACGGTCATCAAACAGAAATACCGAAACCATGACGTATTCCCCCCAGCCGCTCAGAAACGCAAACAGCGAAATGGCGACGACTCCCGGCCATACATTCGGAAGATATACCTGGATAAACGTTTGAAATCGGCTGCTGCCGTCCACGCTGGACGCCCATTCAAGATGCTTCGGAACTTCGTCGAAAAACCCTTTGATGATCCATGTCGACATGCCCATGCCTGCGAACGCCTTGAGCAAAATGATTCCGGTCAACGTGTTTACAAGTCCGACGGCGTTCAAAATGTAAAATGCTGCAATCATGCCGGTTATCGCCGGAAAAGCATGCGTCAGCAAAGTGGACTGAAGCAAGAACTTGCTTCCCGGAAAGTTTCCACGCGACAATACATAACCGGCCATCAGACTTCCCGCCACCTCTACGACCGATGTGCCTAACGCAATCGTTAGCGTACTGCCGAACATGTTCCATACATTCGGATAGACTGCACCGTCCATCACAAGGTTCGGTGACCATAGGAAGCTCCAGTTCTGCAGCGAAAAGGACTTGGGGAAAATACCTCCGATCAATTCGCCGCTGAACGAAATGAGCACGATCCATACGTATAGCAATACGAGCGGTACCGACGTCACCGTCATTAGAGCGATAGACAGGATGTTGGGCAAAGACTGTTTTATCCGCCCCAGCCTCCGCTGCCGCGGGTATGCTTGGCTGCGCCCTGCTTGCATTTGTTTGATCATTTCCATTTCTTCAGCGTGTCTCCTTTCTTCCTGGAATCGCGTTTCCCCCTACTTCGCTGCATTCATAAGCTTATGGAAGCCAAACACGCGATAGGCGAGAAATATAACGACGAACACAATAGGCAAAATGAAAAGCGAAACAGCGGAACCATATCCAAAATCCAGACTGGAGAACGCCTTATGAAACGCATATAACGCCCAGGTTTCCGAACGGCTATTCGGGCCTCCGTCCGTCAGCAGTAAAATCGACTCGTAGCTTGTAAGCAGCGCCAACCCTTGCCAAATGACGAGAAACATGATGGGCCAGCGCAGGAACGGTACGATCAGGTTGCGCAGAATGCTCCACTCGGACGCTCCATCCACTTTGGCCACGTAGAAATACGATTTGTTAATAGACTGCATCGCAGACGACAGAATAACCATCGAAAGCGACGAACCCATGACTCCTGCCAGCAAAATGTTGATAAGCAGCGGGTACTTGTCCAGCCAGGCGACTGGTGCCGAGCCGTAGAGAGTATGCATCAAGCTGTTCAGGACGCCATACTCGCTCGAACTGAAAATCCACGTCCAGAGCATCGCCTCCACGACTCCCGGCGATACCCGGGGCAGCAGCCAAATCGTGCGGAACCAGGAGCCGACCGTTTTGTTCTCCATGTAATAGGTGGTAGTGACGGCTATAATAAATCCCCAAACGACCTTGAACAGCAGCGTCATACATACGAATATAATCGTATTCAGCATAATGAGGCCGATTTTCGGGTCGATGAGCGCCTTGCGGAAGTTCACGATACCGTTGAACTTCCAGTGCATTGAGGAGTCCATCGACGTGAATGCGATCAGAATAACCAAAATCGCCGTGGCCAAAAAAAGCACGTATTGATTGAAAAAAAATGGGACCAATAACATCGCGTTAAAGCCCTGCTCTTTGACTTTTCTCCAAACCATCTTTATTTCACCACGATGCTGCCCAGGTCTAGCTTCATCTGCTGCTCCATCCACTCTGCCGCTTTTTCCGGTGTCATCGTACCTGTTTCTACGTTTTTCAACGCTTCGGCGCGGATTTTCTCGTATTTCGGCTCATCCGGGTGATTCGGCACGAATTTGGAATAATTGGTCATGTAGCTGACCGAATTTAAAAATGCGCTTTCCTTAGCAAGCTCTTGAGCTTCTTTGGTGAAAGGAATATGCGAGCTTTGCGTGGCATGGTTTTTCTGGTACTCCGGTGCGCTGACTTCCACAAGCAGCCGCTTCACGAGCTCGGGATGTTTCGTCGTCTTGCTGGCGACGTATACATAAGGATTGGACATGGTGATCGGCTTGCCGCCTTTCTTGCTCGGAGGCAGCAGGATGACGCCGAGGTTTTGCTGAATCCACTCGCTGTTCACGTTGCCGAGTTCATTGTGATAACCGTTTTGCTTGAACCTTGCTTCCTCCCAAATGCCGCCGCCTACGAATAGCGCGGTTCCGTTGACGATTTCTTTCAGCCGGTCTTTCTCCGAGTAAGTCATCATCGAATCGGGAAGCAGGCCCGAATCAACCAATTGCTTGACCTCTTTGAACGTTTCGACCACATTCGCTTTGTCGAAAACATATTGTTTTTTATCCTCGTCGTACATTTGCACACCGTTATTCACATAGAAGGCTGCAACGTCACGAGGGCCAGTATTATGCAAAAAACCGTGCTTCACGAGCTTTTGGTCCACCGCTTGCTTTGCGACGTCGGCCATGTCCTGCATCGTGAACTCGCCGTTCTCTACCTTCTTAGGTAGCGCAGCGATTTGCTCGTCCGTCCAGCCAAGCTTTTTCAGGTGAGGCTTGTAGAAGAACACCATTCTAGCCTCCGTATCCTGAATGACGCCCCAAATGTGCTTGTCCCATGTAACGGCATTCCAGTACCCAGGCATCAGGTTTTTAAAAACATCCTGGTTTTTCATATCGTCCATCTGCATCACATAATTTCCTTCGGCCAGCCAGCCGATATTGGAGTAGCCGATTTCTGCGATATCAGGCGCTTTACCGGACTTCGAGGAGAAGATGATATATTGATTCAAATCATCCGGTTTTAGAACGGGATTCACTTTCAGCCGGTATTTCGAATCTTCCTTTTCCAACTTTTGATTTAATTTTTCCGCAGCCTTCGCGAGGTTCTCCATCCCGTACGAATCGCCGACAGGGCGCCTTCCCGCCACCGTCAGTTCAACCGTCTCAACGTTCCCAGCCGTTTGAGCGGAGGCTTGTCCCGCATTGTCGCCCGCGACGCTTTTGTTGCCTTCAGTCGTCTTTGCCCCGCAGCCTGTTGATATTGCGGTTACTGCTGTCAGCAAAACAACTGCAAGCTTTACTTTATTGCCGTTCAATAGTTTCATCTTTGCCGTCACCTCATTAATAGGATTGTTTATCGCATTGCTCGATTAACATCTTCACTGCTTCAAGACATGATTGACTGTCTCGTTCAAACCTGGGCTTTAATTCGATGATGCCCATGACAGGCCGGCTATTCATTGCAAACAGCGTCTCGTAAAGGATTTCTCTCCATCCGACCGGAAGATGCAGGTCCCCTTCGCCAAGCCGTACTTTGTAATGTTCATCGTCAGCCACCGTTCATTCTCGTTCTTCGTACAAAAAATCGGATCAAATCGTTGCGCATATAATCGTAAGACAGGAAAATCGGTTTCGCTTTGGCGTCGTAATGAATTTGCACGAATTTGAGAAGCGGCGCCCCGGATTGTTTTAACCGGAAAGGAAGAGAGTCTTCTTCACTCACGGTTTTGATTTCCATCAATGCTTCGGATATCGTGATGCCGTGACTTTGTTCGAGATATCGGGAAAGTGAGCCGGACTCGAACCGGTTCGGGAAATCGTCCCCCACAATGCTTTGAAGTACAATGTTTTGCGAATAAACAATCGGCTCTCCATCCGCAGCGCGGATCCTATCGACGATAAACACCCAATCCTGCTTGTCCGTTTGCAGCAGAACCTGTTCCTCCTGGGCCGGTCGGCGCTTGAAAATTTGTATCTCCAAGTCGCCCACGGCCAGGTTTGATCTGCTGATCAGATCGGTAATGCTGGAATACCGGTTCAGGGTGCTTTCCATATGCAAGCCCTTTTGCCGGACGTAATAGCCCGATCCTTGGATACTGTAAATCCGTCCCATTTCAACCAAACTTTTCAGTGCCTTGCGAATCGTCTCACGACTTGTGCGAAAACGTTCGGCCATAGCTTTCTCAGTAGGAAGCTTCTCGCCTCCGGCAATCATATGAGCATCCATTTCATCGATGAGAATCTTGGCTATTTCAATGTATTTGTTCATAGAAGGCTTATTGGATCACCCCGACCGCGTGTCATATTCAGTTCAACACCCTTATACTAAGTAAAAACAGTCATCAGAGTGTTACATAAGTATCAAATACTATTAACGTGACATTAAGAGTTTGAAAATTTGTCTAGACATATTCGGAATATTTCCACTCCTCGAAAAAGTAATATTTGTTTTAATCGGCATTAATTCCGCATAAATCCTGCGATTCTAAGGTAATCCTTCGTAACACTATCAAAAATATTTGTCTAGTCCAATATGTAGCTGCGAACGGACTATGAACGCCGCAGCGAGAGAACGGGGAAGTTTGCTGGGAACGACCGTATCTTCGAAATTCAAGGTATGTCAAAAGACGAGTTTATTGCTCTGAATGCAATCGCGAAAATTTGCGAGGAGCTTGAATACAGGAGTGGAGAAATAATTGAATTAATTCGTGGCAAAAAGACGGAAGCCAATAATCGGGCTTCCGTCTTTTGTTAATGGATCTGTTAAAGTTCGTTGTTGATAGCCCCATAAAACCCGCCTCATTCGTCAGCAATAGGTAAACGTTTGAGGAGATCTCCGGCTTTTCCCTTTCGTATACGTGATAGATTTATTGTGACCGATTCGAATCGTTATGGACAGGTGTGTTGGGTTTGACGCTTACATTTCGCCAAAAATGGCTCCAATCCATCATCTGCAGCCCTAAAACGTCTCTACGGTCCGCCAAATTTTCGAATAGAAGAAAAAAGGGCGCCCCGGTCCGTTAAAATGCCGACAAGATATTGCCGGACGACTGCACCGACGCTCCGCAGCTAACTTTGCTCTCCTGCCTGCTTCGCTGCGCCGGTGCGTTTCAAAAACTCAATATGTTCGAACCCCCATCCGCACATATCGGTGAGCACCTTGCCCAACGTTTGTCCATGCTCGGACAGAGAATATTCCACCTTCGGCGGAATTTCCGGGTATACCTTGCGCACGATAAGCCCATCCTGCTCCAGCTCCCGGAGCTGGGTGGTCAGCATGCCCTGCTTCACTTCCGGGATGAGCCGCCGCAGCTCCCCGAAACGCTTCGTCCCCTCCTGCAGCAAAATAAACAATATGAACGGCTTCCATTTTCCCCCGATCGCATTAAGCGTCGCCAAAATGCCCTGCGTGGAGACGGATCCGGTCGTCCTCTCTTTCATCTGTCGCTTCACTCCCCAATCTGGCACAATAAAGCTGCTTTTGCAGTAACTTTAACAAATTATCCCCACGTTGAAAAGTACGTCGAAACCGCGTACTAAGTACGGTAAACAGGACTATGTCCGGAAAAAAAGCGTACTTCTCAAAAGCTCGTTTTTCGTTAATAATCAGTCTCGTCAAGAAGAGCACTCAATCACAATTTTCAGGGAGGACGATGAAAATGAACATTTCGTTGGATGGAAAAGTAGCGATGGTAACGGGAGCCAGCCGCGGCATCGGGCTTGCCGCCGTTAAAGTGCTGGCCGGGGCCGGAGCCAAAGTGGCCGCTGTCGCCCGCCAGTCGTCGGAAGAGCTTGAGCAGCTCGGCAAAACCTCCGATGTACTGCCTGTCATCGCCAACGCGGCAACAGCCGAAGGCGCTGAGCAGGCAGTAAGCGAGATCGCGGCCCGCTTCGGCAAGCTGGACATCTTGGTCAACAACATCGGCGCCACGGATACCCGCAAAGGGGCCGGTTTTCTCGCCTTGCCCGACGAAGAATGGTACGACATGCTGGAGGTCAACCTCATGAGCGTCGTGAGGGCAACGCGCGCCGCGCTGCCGCTGCTCACTGTGAAAGGAGGCGCGATCGTCAACGTTTCTTCCATGAATGCGATCATGCCGAACCCGTTTATTGTCGCTTACAGTGCAGCCAAGGCGGCGGTCACCAACCTGTCGAAAAATTTAGCCGGAGAATTCGCTTCCAAAGGCGTGCGGGTCAATACCGTCGCTCCGGGGCCGACGCTGACGGCGATGTGGGACGGCCGGGCTCCCGAAGGCGAGAAGGAACGAAATGAGATGGCCAAAAACTACGGCATCTCGCTTGGCCGGTTCGCGGAGCCTCACGAGGTCTCGAATCTGATCCTTTTTCTCGCCTCCGACCAAGCGGCCATGATTACCGGAGCCGACTACATCATCGACGGCGGACTTGTGAAAACAATACATTAATTTCAAAATAAGCGGCTTATCCTGCTGCCCCTTCGCGGCACCTTCAACATTTCCCATGACTAACATGATGTGGTATTATGCAGTTAACATGGGAGGTGCCGCACTATGGGCGCAAAAAAATCCGCAGGAAAACTGGCTTCCTTTGTCATATCCGGGATGATGGCATTAGCTGTGGTACACGATGCGACAAGCCATGCGACAAAAAACATGTCCGTACCGGCCATAGCGGATACGGCGTTTGACGGCATGTCCTGGACCGCTTCTCCGGAGCGGCTGACGGACGGCAGCGATGCGAAGATAAAACCGCTTCTGGGCACGATGTCGGGGGCGATAGCCCTCCATTACCGCGGGGCAAAAGATACGGTTGCCGTCAGCATCGAATATTGGCAAAATGGCATGAAAACGAAAACATCCGAAGGGCTCAGCATGGGCTTTCCGGACAGTGAGATAGACAACCAAGGAAATTACCAATTCGACAGCGATTTCGTTTATTCGCTGCAGAATCGTTACGACACGAGCGGAGCAACGGGCAGCGATCTGGTTTATGCGCTCGTCTCCAAGAACGGCTACGGCAGTACGGCCGTCAAGGTGGAAAAACCTGCGGAGATCAACATGCTGGGAGAAATGAAACTGCAGACAAGCGTCAAAGTCCCCCTGAATGAAAGTACTCTCGTGTGGGGGCTTCAAGGCACGGATGCGGGGCAGATGACCTCTTACTCCTCCATGGCCGACACGCTGCAGCATGCAAAATGGGCGATGGTTGTCCGGATCGGCTTCCCTTCGCCATAGGCCGATCCAAAGCCCCCTGTTATCCGCAATATTAGCTGTGCATCATTTGCCGGGAATCGAAAAAGCCCTGCCGTGGAAACGAGCGGCAGGGCTTAACAGCTTATTCTTATTTGCTCACCTGAGCGATGTACTCACGCGCTTTCTGCGCGTATTCCACGGGATTGGCGATCGCCGGATCCTGCTCCGCCTCGATGATCATCCAGCCCTCGTAGCCGCGGGCCTTCAGCTCGGCGAAAATCGGCGTGAAGTCGATGCAGCCGTCGCCCGGCACCGTAAACACGCCTTTGCGGACAGCTTCGCGGAAGCGGGTGTTCGTCTCGCGCTTCCATTCCAGCACGTCCTTGCGAATATCTTTCAAATGGACGTATTTGATGCGGTCATAATACGTCTTCAAAATATGCAGCGGATCGCTGCCGCCGAAATAGGCGTGGCCCGTATCGTACAGCATATGCACGAGCTCCGGATCGGTCGATTCCATCAGGCGCGCGATCTCTTCGCCGCTCTCCACCACCGTTTCGCCATGGTAATGGTACACGAGCTGCATGCCGTTTTCCTTGCAGTAGCGGCCGGCTTCGTGCAGCCCTTCGACCATATGCTTCCACTGCTCGTCAGACAGCGGCTCGACGGATACGGTGTTTTTCTCCAAATCCTCGAACGCGTTGCCGGTTTCGCACGTCACCACATATTTGCAGCCCATCGCCTTCAAAAAGTCCGTGTGCTCGCGAAACGCCTTGAGCTCTTCCTCGCGGCGGGACGGATCGCTGAAATGAACCGACTTCCACTGGGAAGTCAGCACCATGTCAAAGCTGCCGAGCAGCTTCTTCAACGCATCGACGTCGCGCGGAAACTTGCGGCAAAACTCCGTTCCTTCGAAGCCGAGACGGGACATATCTCCCAGCACCTGCTCCGCCGTATAATGGTCGCCAAGCTCCATGATGTCTTCATTCACCCAGTTGATGGCGGAGATTCCGTATTTTACGTTCATGGGTATGATGCCTCCTGAATTAATATTTTCTCGCTTCGCCAAGCTTTGCCTGCAGATCTTCGTACGAGCGCTGCACCTTCTCCTGTGTGGACACTTCGGCTACGCCGACATGCCACCACGATTCGTATCCGTCGGTATTCGTCCCCGGCAGCACCTTGATGTCGATCAGCGTCGTCACCGTCTCCTGCTTCGCTTTCGCCAGCGCATCCTGCAGCTCTTCGATCGTGCGGGCGCTGTACGCTTTTGCACCCATCGCGCGTGCATGCGCGGCGAAGTCGATCGGCAGGTAATCGCCGCTCAGCTGGTTCGTCGCCGTCGAACGGCTGCGGAACTCGTTGCCGAAGCCGTCGCTGCCGTGGCCCCTTTGCAGGTTGTGAATGCATTGGAAGCCGTTGTTGTCAAGCAGCAGCACCGTGATCTTGCGGCCTTCCTGGATGCTGGTCACGAGCTCCGAATGCAGCATCAGATAGCTGCCGTCGCCGACGAGCGCGTAGACGTCGCCTTTCGGATCCGCGAGCTTGGCGCCGAACGCGCCGGAAACCTCATAACCCATGCAGGAGAAGCCGTATTCGAGGTGATACGTCTTCGGCTGCGTCACGCGCCATACGCGGTGCAGGTCGCCGGGCATGCTGCCCGCGGCGCAGACGATGACATCATCCTCGCCGATGAAGCCGTTGATCGTGCCGAGCACCTGCGTCTGCACCAGGCCGTTCGGGCTGGTCAGCGAGTACAGCCGGTCCACCTCGTCGTCCCACTGCTTCTTCAGGCCGCTCAGCTCTTCCGCCGAATAGGAGGCCGCATAGCCGGCATCCTTCAGCGCGGCGGTCAGCGACTGCAAAGTGACTTTCGCGTCGGCTGTCACGTAAGTCGCATCCATCTTGTACGCGTCAAGCGGGCTTACGTTGATGCTGAGAATGTCGGCATCCGGAGCGAATGCCGTTTTCGAGGCGGTCGGGAAATCCTGCAGCCGGGAGCCTACTGCGATGACGAGATCCGCCTGAGCCGCAAGCCGGTTCGCGCCGAGCGTGCCGGTAGTGCCTACCCCGCCGAAGCCGAGCGGATGCTTCCACGAAATCGCGCTTTTGCCGGCCTGCGTCTCGGTAACCGGAATGTTAAACGCCTCGGCGAACCGCACGAGCTCATCCGTCGCAAGCGAGTAATGAACGCCGCCGCCGGCGATAATGACCGGGCGCTTCTTGCCGCGAATGAGCTCCACTGCCCGGGAAATCGCGGAAGGAGCAGCCGGCTTGCGGTCGATGTAATGCACCCTTTTCGCGAAAAACGATTCCGGATAATCGTAAGCTTCGCACTGCACGTCCTGCGGCAAACAAAGCGTCACCGCGCCGGTTTCCGCCGGGTCCGCCAGCACGCGCAACGCATTGATCGCCGCCGTCATCAGCTGCTCCGGACGGTAGATGCGGTCCCAATATTTGCTGACCGGCTTAAACGCGTCGTTCGCCGTCACCGTGTAATCCAGCGGGTACTCGATCTGCTGCAGCACCGGATCCGGCTGGCGACTGGCGAAAATGTCGCCGGGAAGCAGCAGCAGCGGAATGCGGTTTACCGTCGCGACGCCGGCGGCGGTCACCATATTAAGCGCGCCCGGACCGATCGAGGAGGTGCAGGCGAACATTTCGAGGCGGTTTTTTTGCTTCGCATATGCGATGGCCGCGTGGGCCATACCTTGCTCGTTTTTGCCCTGAATAAACAGAAACTCATCCTTGTACTGCTCCAGCGCTTGTCCGATCCCCGTCACGTTGCCGTGCCCGAAAATCCCCATCACGCCTTTGAACATTTTGTGCTGCACGCCGTCGATTTCGATATACTGATTGTTCAAAAAACGCAATAATGCCTGAGCCATCGTCAATCTGATCGTTTTCATGTTCCGCTCCTTCACCGACAAATTTAAGCGCTTCACCTGATTCAAATATATGGTGCTTTAGTTCAAATCATGCACTTGTTGATTGCAAAGTAAATCATTTTGATTAAGCGCTTACCCCACTACTAAAAATTATAACCGAAGCTCTCCGGTTGTCAATGAATTTCCTTTGTTGCGGACTTACAGCATGAAAAAAGCAATTGAAAAGAAACCGCTTCCCGGGTTTCGTGCTAGAATAAGGTGGAGTTTTCCGTTTTCCGGGTAAAATCAGAGGAAGGAATGAACGACGCTTGAGAAAACGTGTGCTTTTCATTCAAGGCGCAGGGCTCGGAGCCTACGAAGCGGACGGCAAAATGGCTCTGCAATTAAAGGAGGCCTTAGGCCCTGAATAAAATGTGTTTTATCCGCGGATGCCGGATGAAGGGAGCCCGCGTTATGAAGCATGGAAAGACCGGATTGGAAAAGAGTTTGCCGCATTAAACGGCGAGGTGATCGTTGTCGGCCATTCTTTGGGCGCTTCGGTTTTGCTGAAATATGTAACCGAAGAGGAGCCTGCCAAACCGGTTGCGGGTATGTTTCTGATCGCACCGCCCTTCTGGGGCGCTCCAAATTGGGAAGCTCGCGAGTTTGCGGCGTGTGAAGATTTCGCTCGCAGGCTTTCCGGCATAGAGCGAATTTTCCTTTACCACAGCCGGGACGACGAGGTCGTGCCTTTTGCCCATCTTGCGATGTATGCGCAGCATCTCCCGCAGGCGGCCGTCCGCGAGCTTGATGGGTGCGGGCACCAGCTTGCGGGCGATTTGTCCGAGGTTGCGCACGATATTAAAAGCTTGTGAACGAAGCCCCCGGCTCTCGCAAGTTTGCTTCTCATAATTTCCAGGCATAAAACAAATGCAGCGGCATCCGCGGCGTTCACCTTCGCGCACCCGGACGCCGCTACGCGTATTTGCCGGACGGCAGGCCAAAACTTACAGCGCGGCTCTGATCTCGGCGAGGCAGCTTTCGATCCGCTGCGGAATTTCCTTGTACAGCTGCTCCCACGGCACATACAGATCACGCGGGATAACGTAACGTTCGAATTCCATCGCCGGATCGAAGCGGAATTTTTGCAAATACTGCTCTACGATGCGGTTTTTCTCTTCGTTTGTAGTGTACACACCCTCGTAAATGCCCGTCACGATCAATCCGCCGTTCCCCGCCCTTACGTTTGTCGCCTCCCGCAAGTCCGGCAGCAGCTCGAACAGTTCGGCCATAGGTGAAAAAGCGTGTTTGCCCGGCTGCGAATACAGCTTTGCGTGCGTGCCGTCCTCGATGTTGCTTCGGTCCTTCAAAAGCCCCTTCAAATAGCGGCCGTGAAAACTGGCCTCGCAATCGAGCACCTCGCCGTCCTGTCCGACGAATATCCACACATGCTCCATCTCATACAAATGCTGAATGTCATAATCCCAATAAATCGCGTATTCGATCACGTGCTTCAGCTTCGGATTGTCGAAGCGGAATTCCCGGTTGAACGAGCCGGAGCGGCCGGCTTCGCTAAACACCGTGACGCCCACCCTGACCGGGAAAAACGGTTCTTTGCGGTCAAAGTATATATACGGCGCGTATTTTTCCGCCAGCTGCAGATCAAAGTTGGTTGTCATACCATTTTATCCTCCCGGTTGGTTTGATAAAAAAACCTCCCCGAGCTCTCCATCCGATAGGAGAGCGCCTTACGCCGGTTCGGCGCAAGACAGGAGGCGAAAAACGGTGGTTCTACGGAATTTCGATCGGCTCCTTCGGCATGCATGAGCTGCGGACCACAAGCTCCGGCAGCAGCACGACTCTTTGCTTGAGCGACTTTTCTCCCTTGATCTCCTGCACGAGCAGGTCGATCGCCTGCCGGCCGATTTCCTGTATCGGCTGTCCGATCGTCGTCAGCGGCGGGTCGATGATGGTCGCGAGCACGGTGTTGTCGAAGCCGATCACGGACAAATCGTGCGGCATATGCAGCCCCCGCTCCCGGGCCGCCTGAATCGCACCGATCGCGAGCAGATCGTTGCAGGCGAACACCGCGGACGGGCGGTCGTCCAGCTCCAGCAGGCGCAGCATCGCTTCCTTGCCGCTCTGCACCGTAAACTCGCCGACGGCGAGCAGGCGGTCGTCGAATTCGACGGCAGCGGCCATCATCGCCTGCTTGCAGCCGCGAATGCGCTCGAGGTTGCTTTTGTTAACCAAATCCTCCGCGATGATCGCAATGTGCCGGTGTCCGAGCTCGGCCAAATAGTTGCCGGCCTGATAGCCGCCGAGAAAATCGTCGACCATCACCGTATCGACCGCAAGCGTCGGCATTTCGTTGGTGATGAGCGCGATCGGAATATTTTGCGAGATCAGCTTCTTCAAAAATTGGTCGTTCTGAATCCGCGTCGCCACGATAATGCCGTCCACCCGCTTTTGCGTAAGCAGGGAATAATAGCGGATTTCCCGCTCCGGATCGTTGTCCGTGCTGCAGATGAACACGTTAAACCCGTACTCGTGTCCCCTGTCCTCGACAGCCCGTGCGATCTCGGCGAAAAACGGGTTGGCAAGGTCCGGGATGGTCAGCCCGATCGTAAACGTGCTTTTGCCGGTTAAGGCGGAGGCGACCATGCTCGGCTGGTACTTGAGCTGGTCCATGACGCTCAGCACGTGATTGCGCGTTTTCTCGCTGATCCGCCCCGTCCCGTTGATGACCTTCGATACGGTGGCGATGGAAACCCCGGCGGCCTGGGCTACATCGTATATGGTCGGCTTCATGCCCTGCTCCTTTCAAACGTTCACATTCTTGGGTATAGATTCTATCATACGATACGAATCGCCGTTCTGTAAACTTGAAGGGAGCCTGTCGGATTTTCGCGTTTTCCGCAGGATCCGAACGTCTACCCGAGAGCGCTGCCGTTATCGGATGCGAAGGGTATGCACTTCAAACGGCCGGGTATGCAGACAAACGACTGTACAGCTGCGCTCGGCATTTGCCCGCACTTCCAAAGCACCCGAATTCCTTTCGAGCAGATCGGTTTGCACGACCTCGCGCACTTCTCGAGGAAGATGGATCGCCACCCGGCGCTTCTCCCCTATGCATTCGCGAAGGCGCAAAATGACGCCGTCCCCGTCTTCCGCCGGCTTGAATGCGACGACGGCCATTCCGTCCAGCCCAAGCGGCAGCATCTCCTTGACGCCGCCGGCTGCCGGGCGATGAACCTGCAGCGCCATCGGAGGCGCCATCGTTTCCTGCGCCGTTTTCCAAACGCCGCCCTGCATCCAGTCGCCTTCATGCGGCACCAGCCGGTAGCGAAAGCGGAAATCTCCGCCCTGCCACTGCGGGAAGTTCGTCCCCCACCAGTTGTTGAACAGGTTGAAGTTGATCTCCGGCTTCTCCGGTTTGTAGTCGGGCTCAAAATCCCACATGCCGTTGCGGCCGATGAAAAACAGCGGCGTATCGAGCGGGATGATCGCCATCCCGGCGAAGCCGTTGGAGACGTCGACAAAGCTTTCGCAGCAGTTCAGCAAGGTGCTCGAGGACGGCACCAGATCGGTGCACGGGTCGAGCACGGTGCCAAGTTTGTTTACGCGGTACTGCGGGCGTTCCAGCTTCAGCGGGAACAGCAGGTGGCCGGATTCCGCCTTCGGCGTCTCCTCCTTGCCCGCGAGGTTCAGCTCCATATCGAGGTACGGCTCTTCGGAGAGCGAGTAGCTCCAGCGCACTTCCCGGGCGTTTCCGTATTCGCCGACCGATTCGGCTTCCGTGCCGGCGATGCATTCCACCCGGACGGAGTAACCGTCCTGCACGATGCGAATATCGCTCAGCTGAGTCGTATAAGATAGACGTTTCTGGTCCTCGGGATATCCTGTTTTCCCGAAATCGTGCACACCCCAGTCGTAAAACCGGTACGCGTATTTTTTCAAATACCTCGTAATTTCGCTGCTGGAGTATACGTTGTATTCGAACTGGCCGAAGCCATACTCGGCCGCCCCGTCGATCCATTCCTTGTTCAGCCTTTTATCGAAAAAGCTGCGGACCCAGCCGGTGCGCCGGTCGATTTGGATCAGCAGGTGCCTGTTTTCCAGCACCGCTTCCGCTTCGGTCAACCGGCCGACAACAGATGGCCCGGCACCGGCCGAAACGACCTCCTTGAGGACGGCGGAGCTCACATCGGCCGCCGAGGCGGCCAGTTCGAGGACAGCGTCCGGCACCGTGCCCGGTGCAGCGCTTGGCGTGACGCCCGATGCCGCTTCCGGCGCATCGCCGGGCTCCGCGCCCGGCGAGCTTCCCGCAGGATTGCGCTCGTAAGCGAGCGTCCTGAAGCCGAGCGCCGGCAGCTCCTTCACGAAAGCATAGGCTCCGCCGTCACAAGGAATGAGGCGGACCTGCCCGCCCGCAGCGGTGTCGATCAGCCGCTCGCCTTCCTTCGGCAGCTGCTCCTCATCAAGCCATACGAGGCCGTCGCGGGGCCAACCGAGGTAATTGTACACCTGCAGCATTTTTACCGAGCTGTCATCATCGACAGGACTGCCGTGCCCAACCGGACTGCTGCCGGCAATCCCGTCATCGCCCTGGCCGCCGAACGGCTCGGCCGCTCCGCGTTCCGCGATCAGACGAACCGCTTCCTGCAAGGCAGCCTCGGCTTTATCCAGATACTCGCGCTGCTCCTGCCACGAATGCTCCATCCGCTTGTAGCGCTCGCTTTGTTTGTCCTTGCGGAACGACTCCTTATCGTACGTTCTCGGGAACAGGAACGTCTTGCAGTCCATTCCCCACGTATGCTCGCCGAACAGCAGCGTATGCTCGTAGCTTTCGGCGATTTTCCCTTTCGCGGCGGCGATCTCTTCGCCGGCGCCTGCGAACGCGCGGTGCGCCAGCGCGCTCTCCGCCGCGGCGATCCGGCCGCGCAGCCCGCGGACGCGCGCCACTTCGCGCGGCGCCGTCCCGACGCCGTGAATCCACGCGTCGGCCATATCCCCGCGAATGACCGGAAGCTCCGGGTTTCGCGCGAGAAAATCATCGGCGAAGTCGCCGAGACTGCCGATGTGCAGCTCCGCATTCAGGCCAGCCGCCTGAATGGAAGCCTTCATCTCCGCAATGACCGAAGCGTCATGCGGGCCGTGGTTGTCGCTCGTTTGGATCATCGCGAGCCAAACGGGGTGGTTCCAGTCGCCCGGCGGAAGGATGCCGGTGCCGTAGGAGCCCTTCGAGTAAAAAGTCAGCAGCCGTTCGCCGTCCGGCCCTTCCCAATAAAACGCCGGAGGCACGTCCGGCGGCGTCGAGGCCGGGTTGCAGCCGAGATGCAAAATGTTCACGCCGGCTTTTTTCAGCAGCGACGGCACGATCCACGTGTGTCCCGGCACGTCGGTCATTTTCGCATCCTTCGGCTCGTAGCCGAACTGCTCCGACAGCTTGCGCGACACGTACATGCCGCGAATCCATTCTTCAAGCCCGCAAAATTCCGTATGCGTCGTATAGGGAAGCTTGTGCCAAATCAGCTGGCGGCTCGCCAAAAACTCCAGCGCCTTCGCTTTGTCCTCCTCACCCGCGCCTTCCAGCGACTGCAGCAAAGGCCAGGCGGACATCGTCCATACGTATTTCTCCGCTCCGGGGTTGTCTTTCGTTTTCTCGCATATATCGATAACGTCCTTCAGCATTTCGGTCCTGTACCGCTGCACGACGTCCGATACCCAGCCGGTAAAGCCGATATCGAAGTGCGTTTTGAAGACGACGTATATTTTTTCCAAAGATCGGCTCATCCGTTAATCTCCTTTTTTCTGTCCAGCTTTTCTTACAATTGCAATCGGGAAACGACCGGATAATGATCGGATGGGAACGCTCCATCCACCGACCTGCGGACGACCATCGTTTCGAGCACTTCGATGTCCGGCGAAACGAAAATATAGTCGATCGGCTCGCCCTCCGTCCCGCCTTTGAAGCTGTGGGCCGTAAGTCCGATCGGGCCGGATAATGCCGTAAAGGCGTCCTTAAGCCACGTCGAGCGGCCTTCATACTCCATATCGCCGCGCAAAAAACGGATCGGCACATCGTCCGGGGCGCTGTTGAAATCACCAAGCAGCGCGATCGGCAGCGAATGCTCGAATTTGTGGGAACGGATCACGTCCCAGATGACCTTGGCCCCGCGGCAGCGGGCATCATGGCTGTAATGATCGAGATGCGTGTTGTACGCCATCAGCTGCTTGCCCGTGCCGACGTGGCGAAACCGCGCCCACGTGCAAACCCGCGGGAACATGCTGCCCCAGCTTTTCGACGCGATCTCATCCGGCGTCTCCGACAGCCAAAACTGCCCCTGCTCCAGCAGCTCCAGCTCCGCTTCCTTGTAAAAAATCGCGCAATGCTCGTTGTCGCGGCCCCCGAAGCGCCCTTGCCCGATCCATGCATAACCCGGCAGCTTCGGTTCCAGGTCGGTCAGCATGTCGTAATAACCTTCCTGCGTCCCGACGATGAGCGGATTTTGCTCGCGGATCACAAGCGCCGCGTGCTCCACCCGGTTCGGCCAGGCGTTCGCGCCGTCCTTCGGCTCGTTATACCTCAGGTTGAACGTCATTGCCGTAAATTCCATCCTCCATCACCTTTCCCAATAAATCGGGTTCGTCAGCGCCGCAAGCAGCATTTGATCCGCCTGCTCGAAATGACGCCAAACTTCCGCCCGGTAAAATAACCGTCCCTCCGCATTCGCTTCAAACAAGCCTTCGCCGCTCCGGTTGACGTTGACGGTCTGCTCGACGCCGCGCTCGCTGATCAGCTTCACCCGGTCACCGGCAAGCAAATTGTCGATTCGCAGTCTTATGCTCGCTTCGTCCTGATCGGCCGAAGCCGGGATCACATCCCCCGTCATGTAATCGCCGCAGGTCAGCTCCATAAACGGTCCCTCCGGCGAATGCGTCATGACGACACGGCCTTTGCCGATGCCTTCCAAAATGCCGTCGATCGTCTTCATCTCCGCGTACACCCACGTGCAGGGCATCGCATGCTTCACATACGGGTCCGGGCGATGCACATCGCTTCCGCCGACGGCGACCAGCCGTCGACCGGATTCCAGCTGCTCCTGCCACCAGGCGAGCGTGCGCGCGTTCCGTTCGCTGAACGGGCCGTTCCAAACCTCCACCCAATCGTGGTCGACGTCGAATCCCCACTCCCAAGCGCAATAATCGCAGTGCGGGTGGTTCAGCACGATCTTCGCTCCCTTGGCGCGCGCTTCAGCCAAGTGCTCATTCACATCATCCCGGCTTTTCACGCGGAAATCGTTCAGCGGATCGGTCACGCCGAGAAAATTGCTGTGCCCGAAATTCGTCGTAAACTCCATCCCGGGGATCATCACGACGTTCGTTCCGCGCGGATACGTGTAGTTCTGGCTGATCGCGTTATGGTCCGTCATCGCGATGAAGTCGCAGCCGAGCTGCTCCATGATCGCCGCGTTTTCCTCCAGCGTATACTTGCCGTCGCTGTTCACGCTGTGCGTGTGCAGATCGCCCTTCAGCCATCTGGGCGTGGCGAGAGAGCAGCGAACGGTGACGTTCACCGTGCAGCCTTCCTGCGGCACCTTGTATGCGTTGTGCAGCACCGCCCATTCGCCCGGCGCAAGGTCGCCCGCCAAATAACCGGGGGTCGCCGTCTCCCGGCCGATCCGAAACTCCGTGCGGGCGCCGCCGCTCCAGCCGCGCACCCGCTTGCCGTCGCGCACGCCGAGGTCGATCACCGCACTCGGCTCCCCGTGCGATACCACACTGTAGGCGACATGAATCTCCTCCGCTTGCTCCGGCATGGTGAAAGGAATTTCGATATAGCTGCTTTGCGCCTCGGCGGGGATGAATCTTGTATATGAGGACGTGATGACTCGTCTTCCTGTCCCGTTCATTCGGATCACTCCTTATTGGCACCGACCATGATGCCTTTGACGAAATATTTTTGCACATAAGGATAAATGATGACAAGCGGCAGCAGGGCAATGACGATACCCGCCATCCTTACGTTGGTGGTGATGATGAAGTTGCTGCTTGTTGCGTCGGTATCGATGATCAACGACTTGAGCGCGATTTGCAGCGTATATTTCGCGTGGTTGTTAATGTACAGCAGCGCCGGAGTAAACTGGTTCCAACGGCTGACGAATTCGAACAGCGCGACCGTGGCGAGTCCCGCTTTGGCCAGCGGCAGGTACATCGTGACGAAAATCCGGAAATCTCCCGCACCGTCGATCCGGGCCGACTCGTTCATTTCGCTGGGCACCGTCAGGAAAAAGTTGCGCATAAGCAATATGCTGAAGCCGGATACGAGTCCGGAAATAATAAGCGCTGTCAAAGTATTAAGCAAGCCGAGCTCCTTATTCACGATATAAAGCGGAATCATGATGGCTTCGCCGGGCACCATCATCGTCAGCATGATCAGGGAAACCATCAGCTTTTTCCCCGGCAGCCCTTGCTGCACGAGCACATACCCCGCCATCGCGCAAAGGATGAGATGTCCGGCCGTGCCGACCAAAGTAACGATCACATTGTTTGTAAAAGGCATGTAAAGCTGCATCCGGTTCCAAACGGTCGAAAAGCCTTCCACGCTGAACTCCTTGGGCCAAAGTACGATGCCCGGCTGCATGGAAGCGAAATTCGTCGAAAACGCAAGCGCAAATGTGTTCAGAAAAGGAACGATCATCGTCGCGATCAAGAGCAGCAGAAAAACGGTGTTGATCGTGTCGAACAGCCGGCTGGCCCAGCCGCTATGCGGATATTTATCGAGCATGTATGTCTCACCCCTCATCGTAACGAATGATCGCTCTGGTCACAAACGTAATGATCAGCGTGGCGAAAATGACCAGGAACCCGGCGGCCGTCGCCGTGCCGATCTTGAACTCGAGTATCCCTTTTTGATACGTATACATCATGATGACATCAACTTTATTCGCTACGGCGCCGTTGCGCATGACGAAAATTTGGTCGAACATGCGAAGAATGCTCAGCACGTTCAGCATAATGACCACCTTCATCGTCGACACGAGCGACGGCAGCGTCACATACTTCACCTGCTGCCAGCGGTTCGCGCCGTCGATGCGCGCCGCCTCGTACAGCGAAGGGTTAATGGATACGATGGCAGCGAGGTACAGGATGCAGGTGAACCCCATTTCCTTCCACACCGCGGTCAGCACCATCACCCAGCGGATATAATCGCTGCTCGACATAAATCCGATCGGCTTCGCCGCCCCGGCCAACTTCAGGATTTGGTTGACGATCCCGGTATCCGGAGACAGCATCAGTATCCACATGCCGCCGACGACTACCCACGAGAACAGGTGAGGCAAATAAACGATCATTTGCGTTACTTTTTTGAACCAGGTCGAAAATACTTCGTTCAGCGACAGAGCAAGCACGATCGGCATCACAAAACCTACAACCAAGGTGCCTCCGCCGATGATCAGCGTATTTTGCAGCGTATCCCAGAAGCTGCTGTCCCTAAGCACCGCCAAATAGTTGTCGAATCCGACGAACGGACGGTTGCCGATCAGCCGGAATTCCTGAAAGCTGATCATAAAACCGCGAACGAGCGGATAATAGGAGAAAATAAGAAAATAGGCCATGATCGGAAGCATCATGATGTACAGAGACTTAAATTTCCATACGGCCTTCAAGTAAAATCACCGCCTTTTTGGCATTCGGAAGTAACGAGGCTGCCCTTAAAGGGACAGCCTCCAGCTACCATACTTTAGTCGATCAGCTTTTGCGCCTTCAGCGTGTCGCGCATTTTATGCACCGCGTCGGCTGCAGGCATTTCGCCCATAATCGCCTTGAACATGTATTCGTTGATGATCTTCTCGGCGTCGGCCCATTTCGGAGGCGTCAGCTCCAGAGAAGCGTATTTCATCACCAGGTCCTGAGCTTCCTTCACGCCCGGAAGCAGGCCGAACGGAGCCGGAACCTTCTTGTTGTACCAGAACGGAACGCCGTGATCCTGAGCATGGTCTTTGCCCGCCTGAGTGAGCTCGTACTTGTCGCCGTTCATTTTGTAATCCTGGTCCTTGATGCCGAGGCTGCCGAGAATGATGCCGTCTTTGGAGTGCCACCATTCGATGAATTCGAACGCCGTTTTCGGATGCTCCGCATTGACCGGAATAACCCAGACGTCAGGGTCGCCGCGGCGAAGCATATAGTTGCCGTTCGGTCCGGCAACGCCCGGAAGACCTTTTGCTTCAAACGCCGTGTTCGGATCCTGCTGTTTCCTCGTATTGTTCAGCATGCCCACCCATGCGTCCCAGTACGTGATCATGCCGACGCGATCGGTCAGGAACAGGTTGCGCATTTTGCCGGTATCATTAGTGGCGAAGTTCGGATCGAGAATGCCTTCCTTGTACAGCTTGTTCAGCCACTCGTAGACCGGAATCGCCGCGTCGGTGGCATAAGGAACGTCAAGCTTGCCGTCTTTCTCCACGTAACGCTGCTTGAGGCCCGCCGCGCTGAAGAAACCTTGAAGCTCGTAAGATCCTGCGGTGCTGAGACCGTAAGTGTCCTTCTTGCCGTTGCCGTCCGGGTCCTGCTCGGTGAACGCTTTGAGCACTTTGTAGTAGTCGTCGAGCGTTTTCGGTTCCGGCAGGTTCAGCTTCTTGAGCCAGTCGGCGCGTACGATCGGCATCGTACCGCCTTGGAACTTCGTGAATACGCCGTAAATTTTGCCATCCTTCGTCTTTACCTGATCCCACTCCCCGGAAGGCAGTACTTCCGGATCCTGCAGCGTCTTGGAGCCCTTTACCTGTGAGGTAAGGTCGGTCAGAATGCCCTGGGAGATGAACAGATTCATTTTCTCCTTGCTGATTTGCAGCAGGTCGAACTTCTCTCCGGAAGAAATCGCCGCAAGCAGCTTCTGATCGTAATCGGAAGCCGGTTTGTTAAGCGTCGCCTTGATGCCGGTGAGCCGTTCGATCTCCTTCTCGAAAAGCGTGTTCTCCTCCGGTGTTTTACCGCCGATAACGCCGGACATCATTTTCAGCACGCGCTCTTCCTTCTTCTCCTCACCTTTCGGCTGCTCGCCCGCTTTAGGGGCTTCCGAACCGCCTCCGCCGCCGGAACATCCGGCGACAACGCTGCCGAACAAGGCGACTGCCATCATGGAGCTTACGACTTTCTTTTTGTTCGTTTTCATCATGAACCTCCCATTTTGGATGCATTTTAAAATAAGCTGTTATATTGCAAACGCTTTACAAAATCTTAATAAAGCGCTTTCAAACCTGATGGGACAGGCTTCGCCGCACAAACTTAAAGTCTGCGTGCAGCCTGTGTCTTTGCCGGCCCGGGCGAGGTTATCCGCTAGAGCGTCATTCGCCCAGCCGTCTGCACGAATCGCGGAATACGATGGCGGCTTCGACAATTTTTTGCCGGATTGCGGAAGGGTCGCTCATCTTCTCGATTAAAATTTTCGCCGCTTCCGTACCGAGCTTCTCCGAAAACAGCTCCACCGAAGTCAGCTTCGGGCTCATCTCCTGGGCCAGCGTCGCGTCATTGCTCAGGGCAATGATCGAAAGCTGCCCGGGCACATCGACGCCGAGCTCCCTCGTCGCCCGCAGCACGCCGAGCGCCACCCGATCCGTATCCGTAACGACGGCGGTGTAGGGAATTTTGCCATACGTGTTCAAAATGGACATATACCCGTATTCGGTTGCGCTTGAATGCAGTTTTCTCGAAAAATTGATCACATGATCTTTCGCAAGCTGCAATCCGCTTTCCTGATAGGCTTCGGATAAACCGCTTTCCCTGTCAAAAGCAACCGTCATATCGGACGAGGCGTTCAGGAAAAGCGCCTTTTCGTGTCCGCATGCAAGCAAATATTTGCCTACGTCATACGCCAGCTTCGTGTTGTCGTTGTCCACGTAGCTGATCGTATCGTCCGGCGGATCGGGTCTTCCGACGAGCACGAGCGGAATGCCCATCTGGCTGTACCTCTCGATCCTGGCGTCGTGCTTGCGTGGGTTTAGCATGATGACGCCGTCCACAGGATCGCTGGAAAATTGCCTCGGATCATCGTGTTCCGGCAGCGTGTCCAGCAGTACCCGGTAGCCGTGCCTGGAGCATTCCTTAATGACGCCGTTGATCATTTGAATCTCAAACTGCGACATCGTTCCGTCTTTGGAAATCGGCATCTTGAGACCTGCGATCATCGTCTTCTTGATCGCCAGGCTCCTGGCAACATGGTTCGGATAATACCCGAGCTCTTTGGCTACCGCTAATACGCGCTCAGTCACTTCCTGGCTGATCGGTCTCTTTTTGCTGAACACGCTCGACACGGTCCCTTTGGACACTCCGGCATGTTTCGCAACATCATCGATGGTAGCCATGGTCCCCTCCCTTTTGTAAAGAAATCGTTAAACCGGTTTAATGATTTGCCAAATGAAAACCGGTCTATTAAACCGGTTTAATTGATTACACTTTAATTATACAACCCGTTTTTTCATCTTACAACCCTTTTTTGTTAACTGTGGGTAAATATTTAGTAAAGCGCTTAACTCATGAAGGTACCCCCTAAACAAGATGACCGAGCGTCACAATGGGGAATGAAAATGGGCGCCATCGTCTATTTTCCCATCAAACCCCCCCCACAGGAGGCCCCCAGGCGCTCGGGCGCAATGTTGTCAGGTTAGGCGGGAACATAGCGGAACTATGGTTCGCTAATCGGGTCGATTTCGGATATTTTTGGAAATTAGCGGAACTGAGGTGTGCTATTTGTCCGTTTCTCCACTCCTCAAGCCATTTTTCACCTATTTAGCGCATCTCAGTTTCTCTATTTTTTCAAATCGCCCATTTTTCCGAGATTAGCGAACGTGAGTTCCGCTATTTATAAACTACTTATTTTCGAGGAATAACGTTCCTAGTGTCGTTCGCTCTTATATGGTTCAACCCTTGATTTCGTCCATGCCTGTTAACCTGACAACATTGCGCTCAGGCGCCCTGGACCCGCCCTTATGGAGGAACTGCTCGCTTCTAATTCGCGTCTGCCCATCATCGATTTTTTAGCTTCGCCCAAAAAATCCTATGTCGGGCACGCTTTACGTTAGAGGCTATGCCGTGGAGAGTCTCTACGTGCCTCATGCCCGCGTTTGTCTGCCGTGGTTTGCTCACGCAAATCGACGGCAGACACGCTTTACTACGGCACGGTGCCCGGGGAGAGTAGGGGCATCCGGCCCGCGTATGACCGCCATAGTTCTGCTGTAGAGCTATGTAGTTATTTTCAACCTCTGCAACACGACGATAAGCAGTCCCCATGCGAACCCCGGAAAGGCGTTCCTCATAGCACAGGCTCCTGTTTCCGTTGTCGAATGTACATGAGAAGATGCTCCCCATATATCTTCGGCTGTATGTTCACTATTTGCGTGGATGCATATTCCCCTTCCCCGTTCGCGGTTTCCAGCGCAAATCGAAGCTGGTAGGCATGAAACCGGCGGAAATCGTTATCCGGTAATTGCACGGAATAATCAAGCTGTACCGAATCATCGGCTCGCAGTTTCAAGGGAAATAAGGCGAAATTCGGCATATGTCCATTCAATCGAACGTCAACCGCCTGGTTCAGTATGTTCGGAAAACTGTAAGTAACGGAAGTGATCGCGACATCGTTGCGGACGATATACCCTACGCTGCCGGTATCGTCTGACCAACCTTTTGAGTGAGTGGATTGAAGCGGATATTGACTCCGTGGATTTGGGTGTACGATAATCTCGCCGATCCGAACGGTATCGACCAGCCCGTCATCGTAGTAGACGCGCAATCGATCGAACGATACCGTCCGGTCAAGCGAATCGATTACGCCTGACTGCGGAGATACGATCGCTTCGCACAGTTGTAGCCGCCCCTTCTCATCGCGGTTCGAAACGCGCTCAACGCGCAGCTGCAGTCCGTTAGGCAGCTCTAATCGAAACGGCACTCGTTTAACGTCGTTATTCGTTACGAAGTATAGACTCATATGCTCGAACAACGATGCGGGTATTTCGTAGTAATGCATTAGAAATAGCGGTCTCTCCAGCTTTTGAGACTCGTAATACCACAAGTTCCCGCCCCATACCGCCACAATAGTTGCAAGGAACGGCCAAAGCCAGTATTTAAGCATAAAGTCCTCCGGTCGTTAATAACACGGATTTATGAGCGAAAAACAACTTACCCTAACAGTTAGACGCAAGCTGGACCGACATAATTGCCTTTCATTTCTTTGGATGGAAAAATATGGGGTAACCGATATCGGGATGTCCGTTATGCAAGCTCAGTATGTTGTCATCGCATAAGTTCAATCCTGGCGTCAGAGGTACGTCCGCCGAACGAAACTGGATAGCTTTGGATAAATTTGCTTTTATTTTCTGATAATAAGAAAAGCTTCTGATCGAAGCCATCTCGACGAAGATACATTCGTGTTTTAGCGGAAGCTTTTCTTGCGTGCAGAAAGTTCTCCTACTCGCTTTAGTGCGCTAATGAACTTAAACTTTCTGTCACTAAAAGAAAAGCTTCTGATCGAAGCCATCTCGACGAAGATACATTCGTGTTTTAGCGGAAGCTTTTCTTGCGTGCAGAAAGTTCTCCTACTCGCTTTAGTGCGTTAATGAACTTAAACTTTCTGTCACTATAAGAAAAGCTTCTGATCGAAGCCATCTCGACGAAGATACATTCGTGTTTTAGCGGAAGCTTTTCTTGCGTGCAGAAAGTTCTCCTACGCCCTTTAGCGCGTTAATGAACTTAAACTTTCTGTCACTAAAAGAAAAGCTTGCAGGTCATGCCTGGATGCGCCATATACTTTGATCGGGGAGGGAGGGTATGCTTGTATCCGTTCTGATCGCAAGCATTTTTGCTACCGCATTTTTGATAAAAGGAGCTTTCGCCCTCTCCCGTCATTTTCATTGGCTGGAATATTTTTGCCTGGTCTTTATGTTCATGGGCTTCAATTCCTGGGCATTTGATTTTTACCTGGCGGATTACCAATCGCTCGATTTAACGGAGAGCTACTTGCCGTTCGCGATTGTCACCGTTCATTTTGTCATTATGTATCCGTTAAGCTTCGTCTGGGTGCTCGCTCTTTTCAAAGTGAAAAAAACGGCTGCCGTTCGTTTCGGAGCAGCGGCTCTCTGGATAGCCGGTTACGAACTGTTATTGTTTTTGGATACCTTGCTCGGCATTTTCATTATTACCGGCTCTTACTGGGTTCCGGCAGCGGTCACCGTTTCGTACAACTTGATCACTATCATAGCCGCTATATTGTCGATAAATAGATTGGCTAACATCATACGCAAGGAGGAAGGGGAGGCGAATGGAGACCGCTCTTGAATTGTTTCATAAGTTTTATGACCCTATCAAACCTGTCGTTTTCGACAAAAATGAATGGGCGGTCATAGCCATCGCCACCATTACGGAAGGCAGCGCCATTTATATCTATGCCAAGCATAGAATCATGAGATTGAGCGAAGGGTTGGCTTTGATATTATTTAATGTTTATCTTACTTCGCTGCTTGAATTTATTTTGGCGACCAGACCTGTTGATTTGTACGACACGATTGACCGGGACAGCGGCGAACTTTTCGACTTCCCTTTGGAACTCGTATCTTACCCCGTAGCGATGTACATCGCCATGCATTTTTTTCTCTCCTGGAAAATTAAAAAAAGGTACTTCGTCCTCCTGGTGGCTCCTGTACTTTGCGCTCTGGAATGGATCTGTTTACGTTATTTTTCGCTATTTACCTATAAGAGCTGGAATCTTATGCTCAGCTTTCTGTTTTACATCGGCGTTCTTACACTCAATGTCAATATGATCAGTTGGATTCATCATAAAGTTGCGGCGAATGGCGGTTCGAAAAACGTGAAATAGAACCGGAGCCCCCGATTACCCACTAAAATTAGCCGTGCATAATTCCCTGGCAATAAAAAAGGACACCCCCGCCAAAGGCGGAATGCCCTTTTCACCTATTTTACTTAAACCCTTTCGCGACCTCGCCGATCATCTCCGCAGCGGAGACGAGTCCGCCGCCCGACAAGTACCAGTAGCTCGGGTCCAGGTATACGATAGTGCCGTTTGTGAACGCCTTCGTTTTCTTGATCAGCTCGTTTTCCACGAGCGCCTTCGCACCGGCCTTCTCCCCGCCGACGGCTGCGGTCCGGTCGATGACGAACAGGTAGTCCGGATTTTTTTGCGCGATGTATTCGAACGAGATGCTTTGTCCGTGCGTGGAAACCTCGATGTTTTTCTCAACCGGCGTGATGCCGAGCACATCGTGGATCAGTCCGAACCTTGAGCCTGGGCCGTAGGCGCTGATCGCTCCTTCGTTCGCAAGAATGACGAGCGCGTTTTTCCCGCTGGCCTTGGCCTTGTCTCCGACCTCTTTGACCGCCTGATCGATTTTGGCCAGCTCAGCGTCCACGGCGGATTCTTTGCCGAAAATTTGCCCGAGCATCTTCATGTTGGCTTTGAACGAATCGACGAATTTGCTGTTGTCTACGCCCACATACAGCGTCGGCGCCAGCTTGCTCAGCTCGGGATAAGCGGTCTGCTGCCTGCCGGAAATCAGGATGAGATCCGGCTTGATCGAGCTGATTTTTTCGTAATTCGGCTCCTGCAGCGTTCCGATGTTCTGGTACTTGGCGTCTTTGTATTTGGCCAAATAAGGCGGCAGGTTCGACTGTGCCACCCCGGCCACTTCGACGCCCAGCTTATCGAGCGTATCCAAGGCGCCGAAATCGAATACGATGACTTTTTTCGGATTTTTCTTCACCTTCGTTTCGCCAAGCTGATGTTTGAAAACCAGCTCGTCGGAAGCGTTGGCCGCAGCCGGCGTGCCACCTCCTGAAGTCGCAGCGGGTGCTGCCCCGCCGGCCGGTCCTGTACCGGACGTGCCGCATGCAGATGCAAATACCGTCAAACCGATCGCTAAAACCGCGAATAACAACCATTTTTTCATCACGACCACCTCTTTTAATAGTTTATCACGTAAAATAAACGCAAATTTTATGGCCGCCGATCGTTTCGACCGGAATGTCCATGTCGTATACTTCCCGCAGCACGGAAGGCGAGATGATCTCATCGGTCGTGCCTTCGCGTATGACCTTACCGCCCTTTAAAGCCACGATGTAATCCGAGTAACACGAAGCGAAATTGATGTCGTGGATGACGATGACGACCGTTTTGCCGAGCTCGCCCGCCAGGCGGCGCAGCACCTTCATGATTTGCACGGAATGCCGCATATCCAGGTTGTTTAACGGCTCGTCTAGCAAAATATAGTCGGTGTCCTGGGCCACGACCATCGCAATGTATGCCCGTTGGTTTTGCCCTCCGCTGAGCTCATCCAAATATCGGTGCTGGATGTCTCCCAGCTCCATGTAGGCGATCGCCTCGTCGACGTGCCGCCAGTCGTCCGGCTTCAGCTTGCCTTGCGAATACGGAAACCGCCCGAACGAGACGAGCTCCCTGACCGTCAGCCGCACGTTGACGTGATTGGACTGCTTCAGGATCGAGATGCGCTTCGCCAAATCCGTGCTTTTGCAGCGTCCGATTTCTTCGCCGTCGATCCGAATTTCTCCGGAATCCCGGGGAATGAGCCGGCTGATCATGGACAGCAAGGTGCTTTTGCCGGCTCCGTTCGGGCCGATGAAAGAAGTGATCTTCCCTTTCCCGATGCGGACGGAAACGTCGTCGACGACGCTTTTGCCGCCGTATGCTTTGGAAACGTTCCTTACCTCTATCATGATTTGTTCTCCCTCAGCAGAAGATATAGGAAGTAGACGCCGCCTATCAGGTTGACGATGACGCTCAACGTTGTCGTGAACGTAAACACTCTTTCCACGACGAGCTGTCCGCCGACCACGGCGATGATGCCGATCAGTATCGCGCCGGGGATGAGTTGCCGGTGGCGGTACGTGTTCATCCATTGATAGGCGACATTGGCGACAAGCAGTCCAAGGAACGTGATCGGCCCGACCAGGGCGGTCGACACCGAGATGAGGGCGGCGACGATGAGCAGCAGCCTTTTCACGACAAACTCATAATCGACGCCAAGGCTGATCGCCTGCTGCTTGCCGAGCGAGAGCACGTCCATATATTTGGCGAATCTCGAATAATACACCGCCACGATAATCACGACGAAGCAGCAAATAGTCGTCAGCTGTCCCTGCACCTTGTTATAGGTGGCGAACATTTTGCCCTGCAGGACGAGAAATTCGTTCGGGTCGATCAGCACCTGCATAAACGTCGTCAAGCTGCCGAGCAGCGTGCCCAGGATAATTCCGATCAGCAGTAAAAAATAAATATGATTGCCCTGCTTCTTAAACATCACCTTGTACAGCAATCCGGCAAACAGCAGCATGAGGCCGAGAGTCAAGGCGAAGTTGAAATTGTTGTCGACCAGCAGCTTGTTGCCCGATCCGAGCGCGTAGACGACCGCCGTTTGCGTCAGCATATACATCGAGTCGAGCCCGATCATGTTCGGCGTGAGAATCCGGTTGTTCGTCATCGTCTGGAAAATGACCGTGGAGAACGCAATGCAGCCGGCGGTCAGCACCATGGCCAGCACCTTCCACGCCCTGCGGGGCAGCACGTATCCCCAGTTGTCGCCGACGCCGGCGAACAAAAATACGGCGATCGCCGCAAGCGCGCCCGCAGACAGAAACGCGATCTTTGCCTTATACGTCATATGCCCTTCTCCTGATCAGCAAGTAAAGAAAAATAGCGCTTCCGAGTACCCCGACGGTAAGGCCGATCGGAATTTCAAACGGATAAATGATCACGCGCCCCAGTATGTCGCACGCCAAGACGAACAAGGCCCCCAGCACGGCGGTATGCGGCAGGTTTTTTTGCAGGTTGTCGCCCCGGTACAAGGTGACGATGTTCGGAATAATCAGCCCGAGAAAAGGAATCGTGCCGACCGTCAGCATGACGACGGAAGAAATGAGGGCGACGATCGCCAGACCGATGTTAACCACCTGCCGGTAGCTCAGCCCGAGATTGACCGAAAACTCCTCGCCCATGCCGGCAATCGTAAACCGGTTCGCGTACAGATAAGCGAGAACGACCACCGGAATGCTGACGTACAGCAGCTCGTAGCGCCCTTTCATGGTCAGCGCGAAATTGCCCTGCAGCCACGAGGCAAGGCTTTGAATCAAATCGTATTTATACGCGAAAAAAGTGGCGACGGAAGTGACGATATTGCCGAACATAAGCCCGACGAGCGGAATGAAAATCGCATCCTTGTATTTCACTTTGTCAAGAATTTTCATGAACACGAACGTTCCGGCCAGGGCGAACACGAAGGCGACGAGCATTTTTTGCAGCGATGTGGCGGACGGAAACAGCATGAGCGAAACGAGAATCCCGAGGCGGGCCGAATCGTCCGTTCCGCCTGTCGTCGGGGACACGAATTTGTTCCGGCTCAGCTGCTGCATGACAAGACCGGCGATGCCCATGCTCACTCCGGCAATGATGATGCCGATCAGCCTCGGCACCCTGCTGATGAGCAGCACCTGAACCTGATCGTCGCCCAGCTTCATCAGCTCCAGCGGGCTGATGTCCTTGACGCCGACGAACAAGGAGATGAGCGACAAGACGACGAGAGCAGCCAGCATGTAGCGCAGCTTCATTTGCCGCTCCTGCCCGGCCGGCCTAAGCTTCATCAATGACGGTCAAAAGCTCCTCCGCGGGAATTCTCGGCTGCGCGGAAGGAATTTTCGCCGGATAGCCGACATGCAGGCTGCCGACGATTTTTTCGCCGGGCCGGACGCCGAGCGCTTCCCGGAACTCCGGTTGATGAATCAGCTGGTACGTCTCCCAGACGAGTCCTAGTCCCTGCTCCCAGGCCAGCAGGCTGAAATTGTGAATGATGCAGCTCGTCGACGCGTAATCCTCTTCCCAAACGACCGGATGCGTATTTTCCTTCATTACGACAATGACAAACATCGGCACCGCCATCAGCTTGTCATATAACCGCTGCCCCGCCTCGCGGGCCTTCTCCGGGTCTCTCTCGCGCCGTTCTCCGGCTTGGCGGCTCACTGCGGCGATACGCTCGCGGCCTTCCCCGTGCACCAGAATGAACCGCCAAGGCTGGGTCATCTTATGGTTCGGCACCCAAACCGCCGTGTCCAACAGCCGCTTGACCAAATCGACAGGCACGGGGCGTTGCTCGAACACGTGTACGGAACGGCGCTCTTGAATCAATTGTGAAAGCTCCATAGTTCCTCCATTTATACCGGTTATTTTTTGTGACATTGATAATCATTATCAACAATAATTCATTTTACACCATTCGTACGCTGCTGGAATGGACATTTCTGTATTTCGCATGGATTTTTCTTGCAGCCGGCGGATCTGACGCCGGGTCAGCCGGTGGCCAGATCGTTCACCAGCTGATCGATCAGACTTTCATAAAATGCCGCATTGTAAAGCAGCGGTTCCTCATGGCGAATAAATATGCACCGCTTCTTGCTGCGGTTCCGTTTTAAATGCAGCCATTCCTCCTCGATCCCGCAGCAGCTTTCGTCTGTCATCGAATTCGGCGCCAAAAAGAGCACGTTATCGCAGTCCAGCGCAGCTATGTCGTGCAAAGACGGCACGTCGAGGAAAGCGATTTGCGAAACCGCGGCGGGCGGCTTCACGCCTAGTTCATCGTAAAACAAATCCCTGATCTTGATACGCTGCATCCCATATAAACGGAACATCGCCTCATAAACGCTGACGACGAGAAACGGTTCGTCTCCCAGGCGGCGCTCGACTTGCTTCCGGGCGTTGTCCGCTTTCGCTTGAAAATAAGCAAGCCAGCGCCGGGCCACGGTCGGAATGTTCAGCGTGCTTCCGATTTGCACAAGCCGCTCTTTCCACGAGTACCCTTTCCACTTGATCATGACGACCGGGCAAATTTGCGACAGCTTCTCGTACACTTCGTCTTCGACCGGCGCCGTAAAGATCAGTTCCGGGCGGCAGCTTGCTATTTGCTTCAGATAAGGCTCTTTGACCGGATCGCTGTACCATGCTCTCGGAAGCTCCAGAACGGGTGTGATGCCGAGTACCGCCAAATCTCCGCGAAAAACGGGACATAGATTGGCGACTCTTGTTCGGGAGCATGATGCGAATTCGGTCGGAGTAATGCCCATATGTTTTTTAAACAACCGGCTGAAATATAATTCATCGGGATATCCGATCGTATGGGCGACTTCCATCACGGATGACGAATGCCTGGCCAGCAAACGAAGCGATTCGTTAAGCCGCACACTTGTCATAAACTGCAGCGGGCTTAGTCCCGTATGCTGCTTGAACGCCTTGTAAAACCGGGCGCTGCTGGCGCCCGAAAGCTGCGCCATCCGCTCGATATCCATCGGCTCTCCGTACTGCTGCAGCATCGTTTGCTTCATCTGCACAACATAATCGAGCAGATCGTCGTCCGCACCTCTGGGCTTGCCCATAAATGCCGCAAGCTCGGCGGCAATGGCGTACAATTGGGCGTGCACCCGATAAAACAACGCCCAATCGTGCTGCCAGTATTCGTTCAAAAAATCCGCAACCCAGCGTTGAATGCGGGGCATCCGCAGATGATACAGCCGCAGCTCCTCCGACCGTCCAAATGGAGCCGGCAGAGCGCAGTTTGCACCGTCTTGCCCGTCGCCGGCACAACGCATCAATACCACGCAGACCTGCTGTTTGTCGTTATTAAATATCGAGCAGCGGCAATTTGCCGGTACAAAAAACAGTTCGCCATAATGCATCTGGCCGTTCTTCCGCCGTTCTCCGGCCTGCAACGTTACCCTGACCGAGCCTTTCAGCACAAAGCCGAACAAAATATGCCCGCCGCTGGAAAGCTCTTCATTTTTTCCCATCTCCAGTTTCAGTTCCTGGGCACCCATGTAACGAAGCGAGTGCCCGCAAAACGGTTGACGTTGTTCCATCCGGCACCCCTCTACAGCAAAAAAGATCACATTTCAAATTTTAAATGAAAATGATTCTCATTGTCAATTTTATTGACGGCAACCAAAAATTACGCATCATGCACACCGCTCATAAGCCGCGGCAATCGAAAAAAAATCACCCCTCATTGGGGGTGTCAAGTCCTTCTTATTCCTATTCCTGTTCAACCAGATTGCGAAGCACGATTTTCAACAGGTTTATGAGCAAATCATACTCCTCATCGGTGATGCCTTTCCGGGTTTTGCTCTTGACGCGGCTCAGCGCTTCCTGCACTTTCGGCACGACCTCGCGTCCCGCTTCCGTCAAATAGAGCAGCTGATAGCGGTTGTCGGCAGGATTGGCTTCCCTCCGCACGTAACCTTCCGCTTCCAGCTTGTTAATCGCCTTGGCGGTGGTCGTCTTGTCGATAAGCAGTTTCTCGCTCAGCGCTTTCTGAGTGATGGGCTGCTGAAAAGCAATGGCCATCAGAAAAATATATTGGCCGCTTCCGATTCGATATGGCGCAAGCTCGGCTGAGATCAATATTTGCATGTGGCGATAAATCGCCGAGATGTATTGGCCGTGCGATTCCGCTACGCTCTTGTTATTTGGCTTCCAATGCTCGCTCAAATTTACCCCCCTCAAACAGGATGTTATTGCAACTAATATCAGGATACATCACACAGAATGCTATTGCAACTATTAGTTTGAATGGCAAAAAGGCCTGAAATCACCGCAAGAAAGGACTGCTCTCTTGCCTGGATATTTCGGCCAAAGTTAAAGCAAGCTAACTATTAGGCGGATTTAAGTTCCGAAAAATCAAAATTCAAAGTCGTCTTCAAGCTCTTTTTTATATTGAAACGCCATGTAGGCAATAAACATGAAAAACAAGAGCAGGGCCAGATACAGAATCACCGTTTTTCTAAACGCAATAAGAATTCCTGCAATCGAATTGCAAAATAAAAAAACAAAAAGAAACGCAAGCCACCTGCCATGGAGTTTGGGCCGTTTCTGCTTATGCATCGTGGCGATCGAGGTAAACCCTATCCTTTTTTTATACAGAAACGCGGAAAAGAGGTAATGAAGGCCTACAAAATACCACGATTCCATCGTGTAGTCGTCGGCCAGCTTCGCCAAGGTGAGGTCGACGTCAAATTGATTCAGGAACAAAGTAACGGCAAACTCCAATAAACCGCTAATCGTGTAGCATACGACAACCATAGACAACGATTGGATCCAGCTGAATCCCGTTAACAGGGTAAAGAAAACAATGACCACTAAAGGCGGTACAACGGTTATCAGCCCTATCAGGTTTGCAGACTGCAATATCAAGGATATGCTGGAGGCGAATACGGAAATCAGCACAATTTCCTTCCAGATCTGCGTCGGCTTCAAGCGAAAAAGCACTAAGCCGTTAATAAGTATGGCGATCCATGCGCATAGCGATACCGTAAAAGAGTTGATATAATTCATTATTCCTTCGTCACCAAAACCCCGTTTTCCCTCCATCTTACTTGAAAAATCATTTCATAGCCATGTCAATTTGTTCCCAGCTTCATCTCCCGCCGGGTTCGGGTGCCCCTTCAATATTTCAACGAAAAAATTCCCGGCAAAGAGTATTTGCCGGGAATTTCCTTACACGCCCTTCATATGCTGCGCCCTGTATTGGGTCGGGGTCGTGCCGAGTTTCTTTTTGAATACGTAATGCAAATAGTTGGAGCTGGAAAAGCCGTTGTCGTAGGCGATCTGCTCAATCGTTCTGTCGCTGGTCGCCAGCTCCCCGCAAATTTGCGTCAGCCGAACCTGCTCCATATATTCGCTGAACGTGCCGCCGGTCATCTCGCGAAAAATGCGCTGCAGCTGTCTCGGACTGATCTGCACTCTTTCCGCCACCGTCTCGAGCGTCAGCGGCGCCATATAATTGTCGTGAATAAACTGCACGGCGAGCTGGTAACGGTAAGATTTCATATCGCGCGAAGGCAGATCGAGCCGAGGCACATGGGCATAAGCGCTGATCGTCCGCAGCAAAATCTGGATGACCGACTGCTTGATCATCGTATACAAGCCGAGCTGGTTATCCCGCCAGGCCCGATAGGCGGTCAGAAAGCATTCCATCGCGCGGTATTGGTCGGCGGCCGGACGCAGCGGAAGCTTATCCAGCTCCCGGATGCAGGCTTCCGCCTCGGCATATTCCCACTGCTCGCCCCAGTCCGTCCCTGAGGAACCGCAAGCGCCGCCACCCAGCTTCACGATGTCGATGTGCAGGCACAGCTCCTCCATCGGCTCGTGCAGATCCGATTCCTGCCTGTGCAGCACATTCGGACCCGTCAAATACA
This sequence comes from Paenibacillus hamazuiensis, assembly GCF_023276405.1. Classification (NCBI taxonomy): domain Bacteria; kingdom Bacillati; phylum Bacillota; class Bacilli; order Caryophanales; family Paenibacillaceae; genus Paenibacillus; species Paenibacillus hamazuiensis. The sequence continues at coordinate 7,960,233 of NZ_JALRMO010000001.1, read as the reverse complement.
GCATCCCTTCATGCAGCGAAAAAGACTCCTCGCCGAGCACGACCCTTCCTTTTCCTCGGGGAATGAAGTGAAATTCGTATTCCGAATGCTTGTGAAAATCGATGATTTTCCCCGCTCCGAACGACGTGTAATGCAGCTTATACACCCGTATGCCGTAGCCGCCCCAGCGGAACTGAATATCCAGACGATCCAACGCATAACGCTGTTCCGTCATGATTTGATACGGAAACGGCTTCGTTCCCGTTCGCAGCTGTATATCCACGTTTTTTCACCTTCCCCGAGAAAATCCGTTCGGTTATGAGCAATCCCGCCGGTTTTACTCCGCCAAGCCGCTCAGCTTAAACGCCGCTCCGCTTTGCGCCGAACGGTTCGACGCCTCCATCAGACGCGTCAGGTCGAGCGCGAGCTGAATATTTTCCTCAGCGGTCGTACCGTTCCGAATATGCGATACCCATTGCTCGAATGCCGACGGCTTATTGGCCGGAAGCTCTTCCTTGACCTGCCACTCCTTCATCGCCTCTTCGCCCAGCTTCGAGCTGCGCACAAGCAGCTTATTGTCATGTGTCGAATACAGCAGACTGCCCTCCGTACCATGCACTTCGATCACAAACGGCGAGAAACGGTTGACAAACCCGGCTTCGACGATAGCCAGCGCCCCGTTTGCATAAGACAGCACCGAAACCGCATTGTCTTCCACTTCCCGGCCCATGACGTAGCCATAGTTAGCGCTTACGCTCTCCGGCAGTCCGAGGAACAATCGGGCAAGGTACATCGGATGGCAGCCCAAATCGATCATCGCTCCGCCGCCGCACTGCTCTTTATTGTAAAAATGCGCCGGCAGCCAGCCCTCCGGCCCTCGCTCCGAAGGCACCCCGCCGTTATGGGACAGGCGCGTCCGAACGAGCGTCACCTTGCCGAGCAGTTCCTCTTGCAAAATCTGCTGCACCGCCAGCGTATAATTCGCATTCAGCCGCGGCAGCGAAACCGTCAGCTTCACTCCGGAAGCTTCCACCGCTTGAATGATCTCGTTGCATTCCTTGATAGTCGGAGCTATTACTTTCTCGGTAAAAATATGCTTGCCGGCTTTGGCCGCCGCCACCATGACGTCGCGGTGCATATTGGTCGGCGTGTCGACGATGACCCCGTCGATATCCGGCTGAGCGAGAAGTTCGTCCAGGCTGTCGTAAAAACGCACCCCGCGCTCCTCCGCTTCCTTGCGGCCGCGTTCGGGAATTTCATCCCATACGGCTACGATTTCCGTTTCCGGATGCTCGCTAGCCTGCTTGGCATAATCTTTGGCATGCACGTGCCAGAAGCTTAACATAGCTACTTTAATCATCGGCTCTCTCCTCCAAAAAAACGACTTACTTGGATTTTAACATGGAGGTGGAACCGATGAATATTTTAATTTCGCGACAGACCGATATAAGAAATAATGACATGAATTTGAAAAGAGGCGGATTATATCACAGGATCCGCACTCCCGCAAGAGGACCTTTCTCCTGTCCATCCACTCGGCGTACCGGTGCATTTCTTTGGCTCATCTCATAGATTACCTGCTCCCTTTTTCCCGCAAAAACCGGCCGATCCGCTCCACCGCTTCAAGCAGCCGGTCCTCCTCCTGCACCAAAGCGATTCTGACGTACCCTTCGCCTTCCGCGCCGAACGCGTCTCCCGGAATTACGACAACGCCTGCCGAATACAAAATTTCCCGGGAAATTTGTCGAGATGTAAAGCCGGCCGGAATCGGCGCCCATATGAACATTGTCGCCTTCGGTCGAGGGATTTCCCACCCTACGCTGCGCAGTCCGTCGATAACGACATCCCTGCGCCGCTCATAAATCGGAGCCACACTAAGATCGGTTTCCATATCCTCTTGAAGCGCGGCGATCCCCGCTTCCTGGATGGCGGCAAACACCCCGTAGTCGATATTCGACTTCAGCGTCTTTAATGCTCCGACCGCTTCCGGGTTCCCGACCATAAACGCTATGCGGCAGCCCGCCATGTTAAAGCTTTTCGACAAGGAGTGAAATTCGACGGCAACTTCCTTGGCGCCTTCGATTTCCAAAATGCTGTTCGGGCGGAAGCCGTCAAATGCCATCTCCGAGTAAGCCAGATCATGTACGATCAGCAGCCCGTACCGCCTTGCGTAGTCGACAAGCTTCTCGAAAAACGACCGCGGGGCGACCGCCGACAGCGGATTGCTCGGGTAATTGAGCAGCATGAACTTCGCTTTGCGGGCAATATCCTCGGGAATCGACTCGAGCCGCGGCAAAAAGTCGTTATCCGCCCGCAAGGGCAGCAAATACGGTTCTACGCCGGCGAGTACCAAGCTCGCCGAATAGATCGGGTATCCCGGATCGGGAACGATCGCCACATCCCCCGAGTCCGTTATCGACAAGGCCAAATGCGCAAGTCCGTCCTGCGACCCCATCAGTGTCACAATTTCCGACTCGGCATCTAGCTCCACCTGAAACCGGTGTTGATACCACCGCGCAACCGCTTGTCGAAAAGCGGGGCTGCCTTCGGATGTCGGGTATCCGTATGCTTTCGGATTCGCGACCGCCTTCTGCAGCGCCTCCATCACTCTCGCGGACGGAGGACGGTCCGGGCTGCCGATGCCGAGGTCGATGACATCGACGCCGCTTCGTCTTACTTCTTCTTTCCATTCCGCCATTTCGGTGAAAATCGCCGAGCCGAGCCGGGACAACCGTTTGGATGCGATTTGCTTCATCACATTAACCTCTTTTATTTATGGGATTAATCGTTCGCCGCGTTTACTTTGTAAGCGATTATAGATCGACAGCTTTATGAATCAGATGCATCATGTAGACGAGAAATCCGACGAGTAAGCCATAGGCGGCGCCGAATTTCCAGCGCGAAGCTACGGGCACGTCGTAATAGGCGTCATTTTCATACACTTCGTAATCGACCTGGCAGTGAACGATGAGCTGCAGCCCCTCTTCCCTCTGCACGTGTTCGATTTTGACCACCTGCGCGCGCCGAACGAGTCCTTGCTGGGGCAATTCGAGCCGGCCTTGAAACTGCAAGCCGTCCCAATACACGTTAACGACCTGCCGTGCGTCGTCCAGATTCGAATAGGTCGAAAAGTCGAGCTCCCTCTTATGCTCCGGACCGGGTATAAAATACCCCTGCTCCACAAGCGGCTGTGCGGAGACCGGAAACGCCGCCGCGGCGCTCCGCTGCTGCCCTCTCTTGCGGTATTTGACGAATTTATTGTACAAATTCAATGCAAACATAATCCAAATGAAAATAAGTACAAAATTCCAGGTGTAATAAATAACGACAAGTCCGCCGATCAGCCCGGCCAGCCACAGCCAGCGTGTGACTGCGGTTACGATGCGGCCGCCGTCCAGAGGATGAACGGGCAGCAGGTTAACCAAATTCAGCAAAAAACCGGCATATGCGAGAGCGTACAGCAAACGATGGCCCGTCATCTCGGCCGCGGCAAACACGGCGACCGCTCCCACCGTGCCCAGCATTGGCCCGCCGATGGCCATGTAGGCTTCGGTCACCGCGTCCCGCGGATAACGCTTCATGCTGATGAATGCGCCGAGAAACGGGATGAACAGCGGCGCGGTGACCGGCAGCCCCTTGCGTTTCGCCGCGATCACGTGACCCAGCTCATGTACGAAGATGAGCAGCACGAGCCCTACGGCAAAGCCGAGCGGGTAGAGCATTGCATAAGCGGCCACCGATGCCAGCATCGAAAGCACGGCGGCGCCGGCTTTGCCGAATTTTAAAAGCGGAAGCAGCGTCTTCGCTTTTGCAAGCAGAAAGGCGAAAGCCGTTCCTATGACCCATAGCGGATTGCGTTTGCGATTGTTGTGCGGGTTGTTACGCGGGCTCAAGTAAGCTCCACCTCCACGGAATTTATCGGCGGCCCCACACCTCTTCGTATTGCTCCTCTTTATAGCCGACCGTCACCCGGCTGCCGTCGGTCACGACGGGACGTTTGATCAGGCGTCCGTTCGCCGCAAGCAGCTCGAGCTGCTCGTCTTCGCTCATGCCCGGCAGCTTATCCTTCAGCTGCATCTCTTTGTATACTTCTCCGGAAGTATTGAACCATTTGCGAAGATCGAGGCCGCTTTGTTTGACGAGCTTCTTCAGCTCGTCTTTCGAGGGGGGCTGTTCAAAAAGCGGAACCGACTCAAGTTCATGGCCTTTCGCCTTGAGCGACTTGACGGCGCTGCGGCATGTGCCGCACTTGGCATATTCGTAAATTTTCAGCTTCATGTCTTAATACGCTCCTTAGCTTCCAATAGATTCAAACATTGCTGCATATCCTCCGGCAAGCCCGCCGTAAACTCCACCCTCTGCCTTGTGGCCGGATGCGTGAAAGCCAGCCGGCAGGCGTGCAGCGCGTGGCGTTCCATCATCAATTCGGAAGCTTCTCCTTCCGGCTCGGCGGCGCCTCCGTACATTTTATCCCCGATAAGCGGATGGCCCAGATGTTTCATATGGACGCGAATCTGATGGGTTCGGCCCGTTTCCAGCTTCAGTCTGACGAGGGTCGCTTTGGCGAATCGCCGCTCTACCCAAAAATGGGTGACGGACGGATAACCGCTTGGCGTGACGATACGTACGTGCGGCTGCTCCGGGTCGCGATCGATCGGCTCGTCGACGGTTCCGCTGTCTTGCTCCACCATGCCGCGCACCAAGGCGAGGTACTCCTTCTCCACCGTTCCGGCCTGCATCTGCTCGGATACTTGCTGGTGCACGAACGGATTTTTCGCGATCGCAAGGACGCCGCTCGTTTCCTGGTCGAGCCGGTGAATCGGCCGGAACCGGCAGTGGACGCCGGTCTGCTGCCAGTGATAGACAACCGCATTGGCGATCGTGCCGACATAATGCCCGTGCGTCGGGTGAACGATCATGCCCGCCGCTTTGTTCACGATAAGCAGGTGGTCGTCCTCATATAGGATGGAGAGCGGCAGATCTTGCGGCAAAATGTCGTCCGACTGCTCCTCCTGCATCCGCAGCTCAACGAGATCGCCAGCCTTCACCTTGACGTTAATGTACTGTCGGACGCCGTTTACGGTAATGCCCTGTTCGGTCAGCTTGAGCCGAGAGAGCAGCTTGCGCGACACGTTCATCCTTTTTTGCAAAATCGTCCGCAGCAGGAAGCCGTCTTCCTCCGGCGGCACTGTATATGTCAGAGGTTCGTAATAATTCATCACGGATTTTTAAACACCTCGGCGCTTGGGCTCGTAATGGACATCCTCCACCCGCTCGCGGTAATTCGCCATTCGAGCTGCGGTGAAGAAGAAATCGGAGAGCCGGTTCAAATATTTGCGCACTTCTTCGTTGATCTGCTGTTCCCGTCCGAGCGTCACCACGCGCCGCTCCGCGCGGCGGCATACGGTGCGGCAAACGTGAAGCGCCGAAGACGCCGCCGTCCCGCCGGGCAGTATAAATCTCGTAATGTCCGGCGTCTCGGCATCGTATTTGTCGATCCACGCTTCGAGCCGCTCCACCATTTCGCCGGTTACCTGGTACGGGCGCGCTCCTACCGTGAGCACCGCCAAATCGGTGCCGCAGTCGAACAGCTCGTGCTGAATTTGCCGCAGATCGGCCGCAAGGTCGGCAAAACGCTCCTCATCCAGCCCGCTGATCGCGGCGCCGATGAAGCTGTTCAGCTCATCGACGGTGCCGTACGCCTCCACGCGCGCGTCGTCCTTGTCGACGCGTCCGCCGATAACGCCGGTTTGACCTTTGTCCCCGGTGCGGGTATATATTTTCATATGGCTTATCCCCCTCGACCTGGCATAAAGCAAAGCCCTCTATGATGCGCACCTGGCCGTCATAGAGGGCATCTGCATTTATTTTTGCGCGATAATCTTCATCACTTGAATCGATTTTTCCTTGTCTTTGGCGTTAACCGGAACAAAGGCGACCAAATCTTTGCCGTTCAGCTTCAAATCGGTCATCCATTTGACTTTTTCCAGCGGCACGCCGTACAAATGGGTTTCCCCTTCGCCATTCTCGCCTGCCGCCAGCACGCCTTCAGGGAAATCATCCTTGTTCAGCACGTCATCCAGCGGAACGCACCCGGTTTGTTTGACCATCAATTTAAACTGCTCGGTCGGAACGATAAGAATGCCGTTATCCCCGGCGGCAATTTCCACGATCAGCTTATCCATCGAAAAAATCGGGCTCGTATTCAGCTTGACGGTCGGCGTTTCGCCCAGCTTTCCTTGCAAAGCTGCCTGCAGCTTATCTCCCACCTCGCTAGGAATACCATTCGAAGACATCATGAAAATCGGGACATCCGCCTGCGGCCCGCCGCAGCCGATCAACGTGAACAGCAGAACAATGGCGAGCATCCATTTCAGTTTCATGTTTTCCCTTCTCCTTCTGTTCTCTTTCCTTCATCATACCAAAAATGATGGCATCAAAAAAGGGACCCTCTCACAGGTCCCCTTTCCCCCGATTCATATACTCATTGATTTTCTCGTCCAGCTGCATGCTGATCTCCACGATTTCCGGAGAGCTGAGGTCCGTATCCTCGCGGACCAAATGCTCCAGTCTGCGGCGAAGAGCATAAATCTCTTCCTCCAAAGACGTGACGGATGAGGATTGCTTTTGTTTCCGAAAAAACCACTGCACCTTTTCATTCGATTCGCGAATCCACGACATCTTCCGATAGTCGGCCAGCTGATATTCCAGAAAAGCCATAAACTCCCCTCCCAAATCAGTATCGCAAGACAGAGCTTCATGAAAGCCTGAAACTATCATGAATCTATCTTAAAGATACCAGCTTTTGAGAGAATTGGAAATCGCTAAATTTGTCGAATTTCAAAGAATAGCGAATATTTGTACGCTTCACGCGGAGAATTTACTATTTTATTACAATTTAGCCAAGAAATTTCCTATCCGATCAATCGCTTCGGTGAGCTGACTGACCGAATAAGCGTATGAGCAGCGGAGAAAACCTTCCCCGCCCTTGCCGAACACATGTCCCGGCACAGCGGCGACCTTCGCCTCAAACAGCAGACGCTGGGCGAATTCATCCGAGGTCATGCCGGTCGATGCGATCGACGGGAACGCGTAGAAAGCGCCCTGCGGTTCATGGCAGCTCAGACCGATTTCACGGAACCCTTTAACGACAAGGCGGCGCCGCTGGTTATACGACTCGACCATCCGGTCCTTTTCCTCCATCCCGTTCTTCAGCGCTTCGAGAGCGGCCACTTGCCCCATGGAGGGCGCGCACATGACGGTGTATTGATGGATTTTGAGCATAGCGGAAATCAGATCGCGGTGTCCGCAAGCGTATCCCATCCGCCAGCCGGTCATCGCGAAAGCCTTGGAAAAGCCGCTGACCAGAATCGTCCGGTCCCGCATGCCCGGAATTGAAGCAAAGCTGACGTGCTTCTGATCATATGTCAGCTCGGCGTAAATTTCGTCGGAGATGACGATCAGGTCGTTCTCTTCGACGATCTTGGCGATCGGCAGCCAATCTTCGTACGTCATGATCCCCCCGGTCGGGTTGCTCGGGTAACAGAGGATCAGCACCTTCGAACGCGGCGTAATCGCCGCCTTGAGCGACTCCGCCGTCAGCTTGAAATTGTCCTTGGCAAACGTTTCGATGCCTACCGGGATGCCGCCTCCGATCGAGGTAATCGGCGAATACGATACATAACAAGGCTCCGGAATCAAAATCTCGTCGCCAGGCACGATGAGCGCCCGCAGCGCCAGGTCGATCGCCTCGCTGCCGCCGATGGTGACGATCACTTCGTCCGTCGGCTCGTACAGCAGCTGGAACGATTCGTATAAATACTCGGCAATCGCCTCGCGCAGCTCAAGCAGCCCCGCATTAGGCGTATATTTCGTATTGCCGCGCTCGAGCGAATAGACGCACGCTTCGCGTACGTGCCACGGCGTGGAAAAGTCCGGCTCGCCGACACCGAGCGAAATGATGTCTTTGCTGCCGCTGACCAGGTCGAAAAACTTGCGGATGCCGGAGGGCGGAATTTCCCGCACGAGCGGCGCCAAATATTTGGACATCGACTTCTCAGCCGATGCGGTTTGCGACGGTTCTTGCTTAATCATTGCTCATCACCCTTTACGGAGAGATTAACATGCGGTGATCATCCTGATGATCCTCAAAGATGACGCCGTCCTGCTTGTATTTTTTCAAAATAAAATGAGTTTTGGTCGACAGCACCCGATCGATCGGGGACAGCTTGTTGGATACGAAGGAGGCGACTTCCTTCAGCGTCTTGCCTTCGATTTCCACGAGCAGGTCGTAGGCGCCGGACATCAAATAAACGGATTTGACCTCGGGATACAAATAAATGCGCTCCGCAATCGCGTCGAAGCCTCTGCCACGCTCCGGAGTGATCTGCACCTCGATCAGCGCGGTCACCTTCTCGCCGTCCACCTTCGACCAGTTGACGATCGTCGCGTATTTGGCGATGATATGCTCGTCCTCGAGCTCTTTAATCGCCTTCGCCACCTCCGCCTCCGATTCGCCAAGCAGCGTTGCGATCAGTGCCGGCGTTCGGCGCGCGTCTTCCTTCAACAGGTCAATAATCTTCGCTTTAAATTCGTCCATAGCTGGCGCCTCCTGCATTCAAGCAATTGTTTTATTACTTCATATTACAACGAATCCCCCGCACGTGCAAAGCGAAAAACGGCCGGGCCCGTTCAAGCGGAAAAGGCCCACTGTGGAAGTGGGCCGGATAGCGGCTATAGTTAAAATATTCATCGATCGTTTGCGAGCAAGGGATCAGATAAACTCCGCCTTTAACAGCTTCATGATATATTGCTCGATTTGCCGCTTTTCATAGGAGCTGTGCACCGCCACATCCATGACGGCCGCATCCTCCCCGGCTTCGGCGATGACGCCGATGCCGACGAGCTCATCCTGATCGTAGGCGGCGACTACATGCTTGGATTCGCAAACCGCCTTGTATTCAAACTCGTCCGTATGCATCGTTTCTTCGATACTATGCACAAACCGATCGAATACCTCCGGTTCCGGAACCGCATTATGATAGGCGATTTTCAAGACAATCCTTCCTTTCGCGAGAGCATATGGTTAATAATAATTATACGTTTAATTGCATTTTTATTCAATGTATTTTTAAAAAAAGGACCGCGAGACCATGTTCGGTTCTATATGCGAACAACATGGTGTAACGGTTGCAGTTGAGCTTATACAGGTCAAATTGTTGATTTCAGAACGGTAACGGTTGCCAGAGTGGTTATTTGTGAACTTTTATTGTTTTGAGGGATGCAAGATGAGAAATAAGCTCTGCCACAACCGTTACGAATTAAAGATGACGTTCTTGAGCCAAATAAGCTCAGCAGAAACCGTTAGCCAATCCTTCTACATGACTCACATGCCGGCAAGGTTCCCGAATAGGGGGATTTCGTTTCATGCCTGTTCTTTGCTTATAACGTTTTACTTTCGGCCAGCGTTAAGAGAAATTTCGTGAGAAGCTTTTGGACGGGCTGTGAGCGTTTAATCCGGTACGGTATAATGGGAGTAGTACGATACGTATGGGAGGCGGAAGTATGGAAGGGAAAAAAAATCGCAGCGACCTGATCCGCGAACAGCCGGTGGCATATGACGAATACGCAGAACTGCCGGATGACGGCAACCGTTATGAACTCGTCGATGGCCGGCTGGAGCTGATGTCTCCCGGAGCTTCGCCCAAGCATCAAATCATCGGCTCGGCCGTTTTGGCAAGTTTGACTGCAAGCTGCGGCGACGACTACCTCATTTTCTACGAGGTCGACATCATTTTATCTTCATACCATGTACGCCGGCCCGATATCGTGATGGTGCATCGCGACAGGAACGGCATCATAACGAAACGCGGTGTCGAGGGGCCTACCGACCTGGTCGCCGAAATCGTCTCCGTCCATTCGCTTAGACGCGACAAGGTCGATAAACTCCGCGCATACTCGGCATTCGGCATTCCGGAGTATTGGATCATCCTCCCAGGTTCCGGTATGCTTGAGCAATATGAGCTGGGACATGCCGGAATTTATGAACTGAAAGACGTTTATTCTGGCGACGAGCCGGTCCGCTCGGAGCGGCTTCCTTGCGTAAAGCTGACCGTAAACGACGCGCTGCGGGATGCCAGGCTGCTGCCGAATGAAGACGAAGGGGTTTAAGAGATGAGGGATCGCCCGATCAAGAACGATCCCCTTCCATGAAAAAAAGCTTCACGCGCAACGAAACGTTGCGTGAAGCTTTTTTTGCTGTTTCAGCGTCTTACCGGTTAGCCAGCACCCACACGACGTGAGCGATCTCCGCCCGCGAAGCCGGCTCCTTTGGGGCGAACCGGTTGTCCGGCCGACCGCTCAGCAAGCCGTCCCGAGCGAGCTCCGACACGGCGGCTCTTGCTACCGGGTCGATCATGGCGTCGTCGGCGAAAGTCGTATCTCCCGGCGAACCGGACACCGGCGTTTTCCCGGTTTTCTTCGCGTAGGCCCATTTCATCGCGACGGCCATTTCTTCGCGGGTCAGCTGCTCCGACAGCCCGGCTCCACTCCAGCCAAGCGCGGTTTCGAGCTCCGGCCGTCCGAGTCCGAGCGCTTTCGCCAAATAGCCGGAGAACTCGCCGCGCGTTACAGCCTCAAGCGGGGCAAAGCGGGTGACGTCCACGCCGGCGATGATTCCTTTTGCGGATAGGCCATAAATGTCCTGCGCGGCCCAATGATCGGACGTGACGTCCGCGAAGCCGTTCACGGTGATGCGGCCTTCCGTTTTAGCGCTCAGGACGCCTTTCTTTTCCGCATAAGCAATCAGCAGCTCGAAATCGGTCAGCGCCTCGTTCGCGCCGACGACGGTTTTGGCGCCCGCAAACATCGTATATTTATCGCCGCCCGTGTACATATAGTTGGAGAGAGCCAATCTGTATTTGCCTGCTTTATCCAAAGGCTTGCCGTTCACAAGCGCCTGCTCGATTCTTTGCCCGACAGGCTTCGCCGGATTGTAAGCATACGACAAACCCGACGTTTGCAGGAAAGCGCCGGCCACCTTGTCCACCGCCGAAACGCTGTTCTCGAGAGCGGCCAGCAGCATGTCGCCGGTCACTTCGGCTACAACGATTTTGTTGCCGAACGGCAGAATCGATTTGGCATCCTTCAAAGTGAAATCGCCCTGATTGATGCTGGCCCGAATGCCGCCGCCGTTGGCGAAGGCGATGTCGGTTTGATAATAGTCGCGGTAAGCATCGGCAATCAGATTGCCGATGGCCGTTTCTTGAAACCGGGATTCGTGGTGTTCTCCATACGGCAGGCCGCTGTCCGCCGAGGCGATCTTTTTGCCCAGCTCCTGATCGAGCCTCGCCTGGTAATCGGCGGCGAATTCGGCAAGCGCTCCGTCTTCCTTGATGTTCTCGTCCACCTTGAGAAACTCGTGCGAAAGCGTCAATTGGCCGTCGGCACCTCTGCCGACCGTTACATGCGCGATCGAGCCCATATTCCCCTGAGGCGCGAAAATATATCGCTTTACCGCACCGTCCACCTCATAAACAAACGATTTCTCCTCGGCCTCCTCTTCCGTAAACACAACCCGGATATCGGGAACCGCCTGCAGAAGAGCTTTGTCGTCCTCTACGGGCTCCTGGGTAAGGGCGACGATCAGATCGGGATTTTGCTCCTTTTTCAGCTGGTCCACGGCAAGCTTGGCCGCTTCGATGACATTTTTCTGCTTGACGGCGGAATCCGGAGTCGTCGTCTCCATAGCGCTCGTCAGCCCGATGACGCCGATGCGAATCCCCTGCTTTTCGTATAGTTGATACGTCGGCACATTTCCGAACGGCTTGCCGTCCTTGCCGACCAAATTGCTCGAAATCCAGCTGAATTTCGCTGCTTTAATGAGCTCCAGCGTATTGGCGGAGCCTGCGTCAAAGTCGTGCTGTCCGAAATTGGCGACATCGATCGGGATCCGGTTAAACGCTTCGACCATCGGAAACCCTTTGAACACGCCGCCAAACAACGTGCCTCCGCCGAGGTCTCCGCCGAACGCAACGATCTTCTCGTCGGCCGCGCCGTCGATCAGCGTCTTGATGCGGGCCACTCCGCCGCGGGTGCCGAGCTTATCGACCACCGGACTAATCTCATGTCCGTCGTTGAAATACATGATGGACACGGTGCCTGAAGAAGGCGTTTCCGCCCGGACAATTGAAACGCTTCCGAGGGCAAGGGTGAGAAGCGGCGCGGAAATGAGGATTGCGGATACGAATCTTTTAAGCATAGGTGTTTACCAACCTCTTCCATCGTTTGGACTCTAAACACACCTATACTATCGCTCCTATGTTTTCCCTATGTTAATCCTATGTTAAGAACGGGTGAAGCCGGGCAGCTGGAAGGGAGCCGGCGGCTTCCTCGGCGTCCGGCATGCCCGGCAGGTCCGTATCAAAAAATATCCATGCTGAGGTACCGTTCCCCGGTATCCGGCGCGATGCACAGCACCCGCTTCCCGGCTCCCAGCTTTCTGGCGACCTGAAGCCCCGTCCAAACGGAGGCGCCGGCCGACGGCCCGACCAATATGCCTTCCTCCCTCGCAAGCCGGCGCGTCGTCTCGAGCGCATCGTCGTCCGATACCTGTACGATTTCGTCGTATACGCTCGTATTCAGGATCGCCGGCACGAAGCCGGGGCTTGTCCCGACGAGCTTATGCGGGCCCGGCTGGCCTCCGGACAGCACCGGAGAGCCCTTCGGCTCAACGACGTAAATGCGGATGCCCGGCACTTTCTCGCGCAGCACTTCCCCGGTCCCGGTAATCGTGCCGCCCGTTCCCGAAGTAGCGACAAACGCATCGAGCCGCCCTTCCATCTGCTCGATGATTTCCACCGCCGTCGTGATGCGATGGATGTCCGGGTTCGCCTTATTCTCGAACTGCTGCGGGATGAAGCTGTTCGGAATTTGGTCCCTCAGCTCGAGCGCCTTGCGAATTGCCCCCGGCATCCGTTCGGCCGCCGGCGTCAGCACTACTTCCGCGCCGTAAGCCTTCAAAATATTAATGCGCTCCTTGGTCATGTTGTCCGGCATGACCAAAATCGCCCGGTAGCCCTTGGCCGCGGCATTCATCGCCAGCCCGATGCCGGTATTGCCGCTCGTCGGCTCGATGATCGTCGCTCCCGGCTTCAGCACCCCGTCCTTTTCTGCCTGCGCTATCAAATTAAAGGCGGCGCGATCTTTGACGCTGCCGCTCGGATTGAAATATTCCAGCTTGACGTACAACTCGGCATCTTCCGGCCCCACGAGCCTGCGAATGCGTACGGCCGGCGTATCGCCGATCAGCTCGGTGATGCTGTTTACCATTTTGCGGGTCACTATGCGCCACACTCCTTCTATTGCCATGCCGCATGCTGCGGCGGAAGCAATCATAAATCTATTCCATTATTGTAAACTCCGGCCTCCTTTTGTCAAGGAAAAAAGCCCGGCAGGGGCGTTTTTCGCCTTACCGGGCAGCTTTTTTTGCGGCTGCGGCCGCTTTTTCCGAAAGCGAAAGCTGACCGAGCTGCCTCCGCATGAAAAACCATGCAAGCAGCGGCGAGCTGCCGATGCCCAGCAGGAGCCAGTTGATCGCCGTAGGTGAAGTCGTTCTCATCACGACAAACGTAAATATGAGCGTTCCGAGCATCCGGCCGGCGTTCAGTCCAAGCTCGCGCATCACGATGTATTCCTCGCGTTTTTTCACGCTTTCCTCGAATTGTCCGATCAAATCGAACACGCTCGACGTCATCGGAATCGTATAGAGAGGGGTAAACAGCGCCACTCCCACCCCAAATACGAGCAGCGTCGCATAGTTCACCCGCCAAAAGAACGGAACGATGACGGCAACCATCACAAACGCTCCGGCGAACATCGCCCACTTCCGGTGCGACGGTTTAAGCAGCCTGCCGACGATCATAAAGCTGAACAGCGCAACGGCGGACGTAATCAGCGAAAAGTTGCCGATTTTCATTTCCGTGCCTGTAGCTATATACACCATGAGAGCGATCATAAAGCCGAATACGCCTTCGCGCATGCCCTGAGCGACCAAGGCAAGGCCAACCGTGCGCCAGGGGGTCTCCGCCCGCTTCAAACAGCGCAGCGTCAAAAACCATTCGTACCGGCCAACCGACTTCCGCTTTTTCAGAAAAAAGCTGCAAACGACGCCGATCAGGAAGATGACCAGCGACATCGTAAAAATAAGCCGGTATCCGCTCGCCGCCTCCATCCTTACGATCAAAAAACCGGACACCCACGGGGCAATCATCCCGGCCAAAGATCCGAGGAGGCCCGCCCAGCCGTTAAATTTGTCCCGGTTCGCCGGACTCGTCACTTCAAAATAAACGACATTGAAGGCGATCCAGAAAAAACCGGATGACATGCCTTGAATGATCCCAAGCAGTGGGAAGTAATCGACCGCCGCGGCACCCAGCCATAAAACGACCAAATAAAACAGCGCCGATACCGCTACGCCGGCCCGCAGGCAGTTCATTTTGTTATGCTCCTTGACCCATTTCCCGGCCAGCCAAAACGTAAAAGCCATCGTCAAGTGGTGAATCAGCGTAAACCAGCCAAGCAATGCGAAATCCTGCCTTGCTTTCCATAAGTACACGTTCACGAACGTGCCGGACAATGCGTTACCGACGGCGAACAGACCGTTTACCGTCAATAGCAGGCGGGATTGGCCCGTCAAGGCTGCCGTCTGCTCCCGCTTCTTCCCTCCGCTTCGCCCTCGCTCCCAGTCACTTCCGCGGAAGTAACCGCCTTTTTTCCACCGTCCCCATCCGGGTGAAAAAAGCTGTTTGCTGCTGTCTGAATGCATAAGACCACCTGTGACTTGAGTAGTGCATTGCTGAAGTTTCTTACTTAAGCTTCCCCCATACGGCGAAAATCATTAGAGATGTGGCGAAAATGGAGCGAATTGAAAAAAGGGACACCTTTGCCGCCTATGGCAAGGTATCCCTCTAGATTATTCGATATTTTGCTTGAGCAGCTCGATGAGCGCGGTCCGCTCCTCTTCCCCGAGCTGGGTTTCCATCCGGAAGCAGGCCGGACATATAAATACCTTGGTGTTGAACGGCGGCTTAAGAAGCGGCCGCGGGAGCAGGTCGTTCGGCGCCGGCTTAAACGTCTCCTCCGTGATCTTCTGTGTTCCGGCCAGCAGCATGAATTCGTGGCAGGAAGGGCATTCCGGAGTCTCTTCCTGGCGGTCGAGCAGCTGCTGCACATTTTCCTCATAAGTG
Organism: Paenibacillus hamazuiensis; assembly: GCF_023276405.1. Taxonomy (NCBI): domain Bacteria; kingdom Bacillati; phylum Bacillota; class Bacilli; order Caryophanales; family Paenibacillaceae; genus Paenibacillus; species Paenibacillus hamazuiensis. The sequence continues at coordinate 7,945,009 of NZ_JALRMO010000001.1, read as the reverse complement.
AAAATGTCGTCGTCCGACAGCTCCTCATCTTCGTCTTCGTCGTCGAAAACAAGCTGTTCCCCTGTCTGTTTGACCTTCAGCTTGATGCTGCGGTACCCGCCCAGCTCGTTCAGGCAGTGCGGACACGTCTCTTCAGGGCCGATTTCCGGATCCCAGACGATTTCCGTCTGGCACCACGGGCAAACCTGGTTGTCTTCCATCGCTTATTCCTCCGGGATTTGGCGTCATGCGTATTTAATAAAATAATATACGCCCAAGGCGATAAACACAAACGATATGGCAAACAGCGTCCCCCATAAATACTTCATGTCACGCTGGCACCTACCACATAGGAAAGCGAAATCGAAATGATCATCGACAGGAAGCCGACGGCTCTGTTATCCTTTTGGATTTGTTCGTCGATATTGAAGTACGGCGTCAGAAACTCAAATATAAAATAAGCCACGAGCAGCAGCACGAAGCCGTAGCTCGCCCAAATCAGCGACTGCAAAATCGAATCGTTGTTCAAGATCGCAAAGCGGAACAAATTGCAGATGCCGAAAATTTTCCCTCCCGTCGCCATCGCAACGGACAGGTTGCCTTTTTTGATTTCATCCCAATCCTTGTATTTCGTCACAAGCTCAAAAACCGTCAGAAAGACGATCAATGCCAATACGGCAATGGAAAAAAACGCTAACGTTTCGATATACGGATTCGCGAGCAACAAGTCCACCTCTTCGTTCAAATATCATCCCTGCCTTTAATATAAAATCCCCCCAAAAGTGAAGTAATCCCTCCGCAGCCTATTCCGATTACTTTTGGAGGAGCCCCCGGGTTAATGACAAAATATCAGCTTCGTAATTTGCATTATTAGGCCGCAAACGGCTGAAGAGACTGAAGGGGTTAGCTTCAGTCTCCTTATGGGCGTTTATAGGCAACTTCCGATTAGGACTGCTGTTTCTTCTCGTTAATTTTCGCCTTAAGTGCGGCAAGTTCGTCTTCGACGCCGTCGTTTTTGTCGAGCGCACTCAACTCGTCGTCCAACGTGCGGTTCGAGGAACGCAGCTCCTTGCTCGCCTCGGCTTCGGCCTCAAGCTCGAGCACCTTTTGCGACATGCGGTCGAAGCCTTTGGCCGCGTTATCCGTACCGAAACCGGACATCGCCTGATTGATTTGCTTCTGAGCTTTGGCCGCTTCGGCGCGCGCTACCAACGTATCTTTCTTCAGCTTCATCTTGCTGAATTCGTCTTTCATCTCCTGAAGCTGTCCGCGCAGCTGATCCGCGTTGGTCTTCGCGATGTCGTACTGCTGCTTCATCTCATCGTAACGCTGTTGATGCTCTTTCTTGTCCTGCAACGCACGGCGGGCGAGATCTTCGTTGCCCTGCTCGAGCGCCTTCATCGCCTGCTCCTGGCGTTTGTTCACGATCTCTTCCAGCTCTTCCACCTGCTGCTGGAATTTCTTCTCTACGGCGATTTGTTTCGCTACCGCCACTTCCGCATCTTGAATGTCTTCTTCCATATCGCGCAGGAACTGGTTCAGCATCTTGACCGGATCTTCCGCTTTGTCCAGCAAGTCGTTGATCGAAGCCATCGTCAAGTCGCGCAATCTTTTGAAAATACCCATGTGTAAATCCTCCCAAACATAATATTGTATGATCAGTTTGAATAACTTTTCTTTCCCTCGAGGTCACTACACATGTAAATACGCATGACGGTGCACAAGAGTTTCAAAAAAATTTTTTGAGGCGGACGGCCTTACTTCAGCTCTGCGACCGTCACGCCGATGCCGCCTTCGTTATAATTGCCGACGCGATATGATTTGACATGCTTATGCCGGCGCAAATAGTCGTGTATGCCGGAACGGAGAATGCCGGTCCCTTTGCCGTGGATGATGTACACTTGTCCGAAGTTGGCCAAAAACGATTCGTCCAGGAACCGGTCGACCTCAATGAGCGCATCCTCCAAATTTTGGCCCCGCAGATCGAGCTCCATGCGCGTGTTGTCGTCGCGCGTCCGATTGATGCTGGAGGTCGCCTGCGGCTGCGCCGCCTTCCCTCCTCCCGAGGCGGCCTGTTTCACCAGCTCGAGGTTCGCCTTGCTTACCTTCATCTTCATAATGCCAAGCTGGACGGTTGCTTCCGTGTCGCCGATATCGACCACATGGCCTTTCTGGCCCAGGTTGGTCACCAGCACCTCGTCGCCCGGCTCGATCCGGTCGGCTTTCTTCTTCGGCGCTTTCGCGGATTTGTCGCGAAGCTCCGGCACCGCCTGATCCAGCCTGCGCCGCGCCGCGATCAGCTGGTGGTCCTTGACGCTGCCCGCCGCTTCCTTGGCGAGGCGGCGCAGCTCCGCGATGACCTCCTCGGCCTCGCGGCGGGCTTTCGCGACGGCCTCCGCGGCGTCGCGCTCCGCTTTGGCGAGCAGCTTGTCGCGCTGCTCGCGGAACTTCTGCCGCTCGGCCTCGAGCTCGCGGCGCAGCGTTTCCACCTCCCGCCGCAGCTGCTCGGCGGTGTGCCGCTCCGCTTCCGCGGTCAGGCGGTTCTCTTCCAGCGTGGCGATCATCGATTCGACGCGCTGGTCTTCCTCGCCGACCTGACCGCGGGCATGCTCGATGATCGAGCGGGCGAGGCCAAGACGCTCGGCGATCGCAAACGCGTTGCTGCGGCCGGGGACGCCGACGAGCAGCCGGTACGTCGGCTTCAGCGTCTGCACGTCGAATTCCATGCTTGCGTTGATGACCCCCTGACGCTCGTAAGCGTACGCCTTGAGCTCGCTGTAATGCGTCGTTGCGACCATCCGGGAACCCATTTTCTGAATATATTCCAATATTGCGATGGCAAGCGCCGACCCTTCCGCCGGGTCCGTCCCCGCTCCAAGCTCGTCGAGCAGCACCAGGCTTTTCGGCGTCATTTCCCGCAATATTCGGATGATGTTGGTCATGTGGCTGGAAAACGTGCTGAGGTTTTGCTCGATGCTTTGCTCATCGCCGATGTCGGCGTAGATCGCATCGAATACGCACAGCTGGCTGCCTTCCTCCGCCGGCACGAACAGCCCGGCCATCGCCATCAGCGACAAGAGGCCGATGCATTTGAGCGACACGGTTTTGCCGCCCGTATTCGGCCCGGTGACGATGATCGTCGAGTACTGGTTGCCCAGCTCGATATCCAGCGGCACGACCTTGTCCGGCGCGATGAGCGGATGACGGCCTCGCTTGATCTTGATAAATCCGCGGTCGTTCATCCGCGGCATCGTCGACTTCTGCTCGCGCGCCAACCCGGCTTTGGCAAAAATAAAATCGAGCTCGCCCAAGATGTCCACGTTATTCAGCAGATCGTCCACCACTTCGCCGACTTTCGCCGTCAGCGCCCGCAAAATTTTTTCGATCTCGGCCTGCTCCTTCAACGTCAGCTCGCGCAGCTTGTTATTGAGCTGGACAACCGACTCCGGCTCGATGAACAGCGTCGCCCCCGAAGCGGATTGATCGTGAATCATGCCTCCGAAATGCCCGCGATACTCCTGCTTGACCGGAATGACATAACGGTCGCCACGCATCGTGATGATGTTATCCTGCAGCATCTTCTGGATGGACGGCGTCCGGATCATTTGCTCCAGACGGTCCCGGGCACGCGTTTCGTTCGTTTTCAGCTCCTGACGGATGCGGGCGAGCTCGGGGCTTGCGCTGTCGAGCACCTGCGCGTTTTCGTCGATGCAGCGCCTGATCGCTTCTTCCACCGGCTTATGGTCGGCCAAATTGCCGCACAGCCCCATCAGAAGCGGCACTTCATACTCTTCGTTAGCGGCTTCGATGAACTTGTGCAGCCGCCGCGCGCCGAAAATCGTAGTGGCGATATCGAGCAGCTCCGTCGTGTTCAGCATGCCGCCGATGCGCGCACGGTGCAGCGCCGCCGTAATATCGCGGATGCCTCCGAACGGAGCGCCTCCCTTCAGTCGATCGACATTGGTAGCTTCGTCGGTCGCTTTCAGGCGCCGCTTCACTTCTTCGAAATCGCCGATGGGCTCAAGCTTCTCCGCTCTGTCCTTTCCGAGCGAAGTGGCCGCATGATGGGCAAGTGTATGTAAAATGGCGTAAAAATCCAACGTTTTTAATATTTTCTGATCCAAAATAAGACCTACTTCCTTTAGTCAATATACCTTTTATTATATCCAATGGCCCTGCGATTAGCTACACGGCGCGGTTGCCTTAGGGCCTGAAATGGGCAATATTGTTGCTTATAATTGTTTTTTCCGTGGGGACACTAGGTAATGCACCGGCAAACAAACGGCGTGCCACGGCAAGCGGCCCGGCGAATGCTGACCGATCCGGTTTTCCCAATGCAAACCATAAAGGAGGAGAACACGATGCACATTATAGGACATATCGTTCGTTTTATCGTTTCGGCTCTTGTTTTGATGTTTGTCAGCTTTATCGTTCCCGCCTTCTCGATTGGCGGTTTCTGGAGCGCGTTGTTCCTGGCTCTTGTCATCGCCGTTGCCGCCTATGTCATCGAGGGCATCTTCGGCAGAAAAATAACGCCGTTCGGGCGCGGTATCGTCGGTTTCCTGACGAGTGCGCTTGTGATCTGGCTCGCGCAATTCATTGTCGGCGGCATGAGAACGACGATTATCGGTGCGATTTTGGCCGCTTTGGTGATCGGGATCATCGACTTGTTTATCCCTGTAAAAACGCCGTTTGAAGGCTTCGCCCGCAACAAGCGGGATAAATAAATGAAAAATGCCGGGTTACCCTGCTGTTACACTCCGCACCTTTTACAGAAACTTAAAAGATCAGTCCTTGAGCATATGGCTTAAAGGCTGATCTTTTTCTTTTTCCGTGCAGACTATGATGCCGCTCACACCAAAATAAAACGTTCACGAAGACTTCACGCCGATTTCATAGGTTTGTCACAGCAAAAAATCGGCGCCAGGTGTAATATAGTATCCAGAAATATATGGATATTTCCTTCAGGAGGGACGTAGGATGAGAAAAGTATGGACATTGGCGATAGCGGTTGTCGTTATATTCGCGCTCGCCGCCTGCGGCAAAAAAGAAGAAGCGGCACCCGCCAGCGCGCCAACAGGACCTGTGCAAGAGGTGAAGCTGGAAGCTTCGAACTTCCAATTCGACAAGCCCGAATATAAAGTGAAAAAGGGGCAGGACGTGAAAATCACGCTGGAAAACAAACAAGGCGTGCACGGGGTGCAAATCCAGGGCATCAACGTGAAGCTGGATGCGAGCAAGCTCAGCCAGACGTTTAAAGCCGACAAGGAAGGCACCTACGACATCATATGTTCTGTTCCTTGCGGTTCGGGACATGTCAACATGAAAGCGAAGCTGGTCGTGGAATCTTAAATTATCGAAGTTATGATTAGTCCGTTTTGACTATGCCAAAAGAAGCAGTCTCTCCTCGCGGGGAGACTGCTTTTATTATTTCGCCGGAAGAAACGGCCGAAGGGTTATGACAGTAACGCGCCGAGCGCCCCGCTATAATGGCCGTCTTTCAACACCGTCGGTTCGCACCCTCTGAGCCTGGTATAGTTCGCCACAGTGTTTTCCAGTACGTCGTTTTCAATAAAAGAAGAACCTATGTAGACGATGGATGAAGTGCCGCTCTGGGCCGCCGCCTGCACGCTGATCGTCGTGATCGTCTCACCGACCAGCCCGATGACGGATGCCAGCATGTCTTCCGGCTCTCTCCCCGTCTGCAACCCGAGCGCTTTGCCGAAATTGCTGGCGGTTAAATCGCCCGGAATCGGCGGCTCGGTCCCTTCATAAATGTCGCTGACCTTCAGGTCGATGTGCTTGCGGTTTCCGAGGCGCGACATCCGGATGATTTCCTCATAGTCGCGGATGCCGGTGAGCAAATAAGAGAGCCCCATCAGCGTCCCTCCTCCGACCCCAATCCCTCCGACCCGAAGGTGCCGGTCCTTTTCCACGTAATGAACGGACGTACCGGTGCCGACATTCGTCAGCACAAACGAGTCCGGAAAAATCCCCTGACGTTCCATAAGAAACTTCGCGCCTTTGCAGGTTGCGTCGAATTCGACCATCGACCGGATCGGACGCTGCAAATGGCTTTGCAGAAGTGCGCTTTTCCCGCCGGTCGCGCAAATATCGGCATCCGGGAATCGGTCCCGAAGCCGTTTCGCCGCCTGCGCGATTTCCGCAGCCGGAACTTTCTCGAATTGCAGCACGCCGTCCTGCATATATGCGATTTTGATGAGGGTGCCTCCCGCATCGACGCCGATTTTATTTGAGCTGAGCAAAAAATCCCCTTCTTTTTCTTAGACTGTAATTGCGGATCAGCGCCGGGTTTGTCTTGTTTCCTCCGCAGGCAAGCGCTTAACGCGTTTTCCATATTTCGTGAAGTTTTTCCGCGACAATCGGAGCCTCATTGACCACATACGGTGCGGCGTAGGACCCCTTCAGCCACCGCTGCACCTGATCGTTCGGCACGATCGTCAGCACGTTGACGGCGACCACGACAAGCACCGCCGCCTCGATAAAACCTAACAGAGCGCCGGCTGTCTGGTTTAACGATTTGATCCCCGGTACCGATGCGACCAGATTCAGCAGCCGCCCGATGATGGAAAGCGCCAGCTTGGTGCCGAAAAACAATATCGAAAACGCGATCGCATTCGTTATGTATACGTCGAGGTTTAGCCCTTTGACGAGAAATTCGTACTGCGTATAAGTCCCTCCTGTCGGCTGGGTCATCCATTTGCCGATCCAGGTCCCGACATCGCCGTACCACTTGCTCGCCACCAAATAAGCTATAAACAAACCGGCGATCGAGATCAACTGGCTGATCAGCCCCCGGGAGTACCCGAGAGCCAAGCCCGCCAATATTGCGACCCCAATCGCCCAATCCAATCCGTTCAACGCATGTATGATATCCATATCCGGTATGTTTATCCTTTACTTTTCGTCAATGAGATGAATCCATTCGTTAAATTCTTCCTGCAGCTTCTCGTACTCCACCTTCAGCGCCTCGTAATCGCGGGCGACCGTTTCGGCCTGTTCGCGTCTGTCCTGTTCGTCCTTCAGCTGCCGCTGCAGCTTCTCCTGATCGTCCAGGAGCTGACTGACATCTTCCTCCAAACGGGCTATTTGGTCATACAGCCGCTGCATCGTCTCTTCCTGCGACCGTGCGCGCTCCAGCTCATCCGCCAGCTGCTTGTCCAGCTCCTCGTTTTGTGCGGCAATGCGCTCGTAGTCGGTCTGCAGCTGCCGTTCCTTGTCGTCGCGGTCCTGCTCGGCCTTTTGCAGCGCGGCGAGCCTTGCATCCAACTGCTCGTTTTGCTGCGCGAGCTGCCGCTGCGCGGCTTCCAGCCGCTGCAGCTCCTGCTGCAGCAGGTCCCGCTCCTCGCGCAGCTTTCCTTGCGCGGCTTTCAGCCGCTCAAGCTCTTGGCGCTGCTGCGCATGCGCGGTCTCCCAATGCACGCGCTCGCTTTCCAGCGCCTCACGCTGCTGCGTCAGTTCCTGTGCATGCGCTTCGCTCAGCCGCTCCCGTTCCGCTTGCGCCGCTTCCAGCGCCGCTGCCTGCTCCGACTGAACTGCCTCCAGTGCCGCCGCTCGTTCCGCTTCCGCGAGCTCCAGCAGTTCGCGCTGCTGCGCCAGTTCTTGTGCGTGCGTTTCACTCAGCCGCTTCCTCTCCGCCTCCAGTGCAGCGGCGTGCCGCGCCTGCATCGCCTCAAGCGCCGCTGCGTGCTCCGCTTGTAAAAGCTCCAGCAATTCGCGTTCCTGCGCCAGCTCCTGCGCATGCGCTTCACGCAGCCGCTCCCGCTCCGCTTGCGCCGCTTCCAGCGCCGCCGCGTGCTCCGCCTGCACTTCCTTCAGCGCCGCCGCATGCTCCGCTTCCGCGAGCTCCAGCAATTCACGCTGCTGCGCCAGCTCCTGCGCATGCGCTTCGCGCAGCCGCTCCCGCTCCGCTTGCGCCGCTTCCAGCGCCGCGGCGTGCTCCGCCTGCGCTCGCTCCGCCGCTTCGCGCTGCTGCGCCAGCTCCTGCGCATGCGCTTCACGCAGCCGCTCCCGCTCCGCTCGCGCCGCCTCCAGTGCCGCCGCGTGCTCCGCCTGCACTTCCTTCAGCGCCGCCGCATGCTCCGCTTCCGCGAGCTCCAGCAATTCACGCTGCTGCGCCAGCTCCTGCGCATGCGCTTCACGCAGCCGCTCCCGCTCCGCTTGCGCCGCTTCCAGCGCCGCCGCGTGCTCCGCCTGCGCCCGCTCCGCCGCTTCGCGCTGCTGCGCCAGCTCCTGCGCATGCGCTTCGCGCAGCCGCTCCCGCTCCGCTTGCGCCGCTTCCAGCGCCGCCGCGTGCTCCGCCTGCGCTCGCTCCGCCGCCTCGCGCTGCTGCGCCAGCTCCTGCGCGTGCGCTTCGCGCAGCCGCTCCCGCTCCGCTTGCGCCGCTTCCAGCGCCGCGGCGTGCTCCGCCTGCGCCCGCTCCGCCGCTTCGCGCTGCTGCGCCAGCTCCTGCGCGTGCGCTTCGCGCAGCCGCTCCCGCTCCGCTTGCGCCGCTTCCAGCGCCGCCGCGTGCTCCGCCTGCAGCGCCTCCAGTGCCACGGCGTGTTCCGCCTTCACTTCCGCTGCGGCCGTTTCGCGTACCTGCGCAAGCTCCTGCGCATGCGCCGCCTTCAGCTGCTCCCACTCCTGGCGCAGCTTGTCCTGCAGCCGTTCGAACTCCTGCTGAAGCTTGAAATATTCATCGGCCATGTTCACCGCAGCCAGCACCGCGATTCGCTGGGAATCGAGCCGCGCGTTGGCCTTGGCGATCGAGTGCATCTGGTCGTTCACATGAGCGGCCACCTGCTTCATGTAATGCGGGCTCGTGCTGCCGCCCCCGACCAGCTTGTACTGAGATCCATATATGTCGACGGTTAACCGGATTTTATCTTCTGCGCTCACCGCTCGTTTTCTCCCTTCTATCCTGCAGCGAAAATTCCGTCCCGCACGCAGGTTCATGCAATTTAAGCTCAAAAACTTGTTTAAAATCGGTTCCACTTAAGCTATCGGCAAACAATAGGCTTAAAAAGTTGGCTTATCACGGCGGCTTCCCCCATTTCGCGGCACCCTTGGCAAAAATAAGCCAAGTTTATTCGCTTAAGCCGATTTGCCGGTTCGTAATAACCCACATTAACCAAGATACTGCGCTTATCTCGCTTTAATCCGCTTTCGAAGCGTTTGGCCCCTTGTGTACCCTGTGCGTCTTATCCCTTCACGTACGCTCAAATGCATCCGAACCAGTCTCGGGAAACCTTCCGGCTCACAAAATGGGACCTTTTACCATTAGTTCCAATCGCTTTCGGAGACATACTCCCCGGCAAAACCCAAAAAGGCCCGCCGTATCCATAAAGATTCGATACGACGAGCCTTTTTTCCTGCCATAGTTCTGTAGAAGTTTGTCTATTTTCTGAGCTCCGCTCCGAAAGTTTGCTCTAAAGCGGCGACCGCTTTCGCATGCAGTTCGCTGACTTCCTCATCGGTGAGCGTACGCTCCGGCGTCCGATAGACGAGAGAGAACGCGACGCTCTTTTTGCCCGCGCCGAGCCGTTCCCCTGTGAACACGTCGAATACTTGAATCGATTCGAGCAGATCTCCCGCCACCTCGCTTGCTTTGGCAACCAAATCCGCCACCGGCACAGCTGCATCCACCACCAGCGCCATGTCGCGGCTGATAGCCGGATAACGCGGCAGCGCCCGGTAAGCGATGCTGCCGTTCGCATTCGCGGCGAGCGGTTCAAGTTCCACCTCAAGAACGTAGGTATCCTCCAAATCTTTGGCCTTCTGGTAAGCCGGGTGCAGCTGCCCGATATATCCGATCGCCTTGCCGTCAAGGCGGATCTCCGCCGTCCGTCCCGGATGGTAGCCTTCCGGCTGGGCCGCAGCATACGTCAGTCCTTCGATGCCGAGGTAACCGACAAGATTTTCAAAGATCCCCTTCAGATCGTAAAAATCGACCGCGGCCGCCTTCCCCGTCCAATGCATGTCTTGGCGCTTCCCGGTGATCGCCGCCGATAACAGCAGCCGCTCCTCCGGTAGCTCCGTCAGAGCCTTCTGCTGCGTCAAGAATGCTTTGCCGATTTCGAATACCGCCACATCGTCCATGTTCCGATTGCGGTTGTAGCCGATCACCTCAAGCAGATGCGGAATGAGGCTGGTCCGCAGCGTGCTGTGCTCCTCGCTCATCGGCATGGCCAAAGCAACCGGCTGCGTCTCTTTGAACGCGCCCGGGAACTCCTCGATCAGCTTCGGATCGGTGAACGTATACGTCACCACTTCGTGCAGCCCGGCGGCAGTCATCCGTTCGCGCGCAATGCGGCGAATTTTCTGCTCCTTCGTCAGCGAGCCCGGCGTGGTCACTCCGCTCATCAGCGTGGTCGGAATGTTATCGTAGCCGTGCAGCCTCGCCACTTCCTCGATCAAATCGACCGTGCGGGTAATATCGCCGCGCCGGCTCGGCACGTGAACAGTCAGCGATCCGTCTGCGCCTTCTTCCACCGGGAAATGCAGTCTGGCAAAAATATCCTTAACCTGAGCCGCGCTCAGCTGCGTCCCCAGGTATTGATTGATCCGGTCCGCCGTAATCGCGATCGTCACCGGCTTATGCTCTTTCGTGCGCGCCTCGACAATGCCCTCGGCGATCTGACCTCCCGCATACTGCGCCATCAGCGATGCAGCCCGGTTCAGAGCCGGGATCACGGCTTCGGGGTTCACTTCCTTCTCGAAGCGCAGGCTCGCTTCCGAGCGAAGCCCGAGCTGGCGGGACGTTTTGCGCACCGAGCCGCCGTCGAACTTGGCCGATTCGAGCAAAATACGCGTCGTGCCTTCCGTCACTTCGGAATTGGCGCCGCCCATCACACCGGCGATCGCCACCGGCTTCGTTCCGTCGGTAATAAGCAGCATATGCGGCTCCAGCGTGCGCTCCACATCGTCGAGCGTCACGAGCTTTTCGCCGGCATTCGCCAAACGAACGTCGATATGGCCGTTCGCCAGCTTATCCGCATCGAACGCATGAAGCGGCTGTCCGTATTCGAGCATCACGTAGTTCGTGATGTCGACGATGTTGTTGATCGGGCGGATGCCTGCCGCCATCAGCCGGTTTTGCATCCATAGCGGCGATTTGCCGACCTGCACGCCTTCGATCAGCCGCGCCGCGTAATGCGAGCATTGCTCCGCCGCCGTGATCTTGACGCTGATTTTATCCGCCGCGCGGACCGCGCCTCCGCCGATTCCCGCTTCCGCGTCAGGCAGCTTCACCTCGCAGCCGAGAATCGCCGCGATTTCATAAGCCGCGCCGAGCATGCTGAGCGCATCCGAACGGTTCGGCGTCAGGTCGAGCTCCAGCACCTCGTCGTCGATCGCGAGCACCTCGAGGATGCTTTGCCCGATCTGCGTGTCCTCCGGCAGCACGAGGATGCCCTCCTGAATTTCCTTCGGCAGCAGCCTGTCATTGAGTCCGAGCTCCTTCGCCGAGCAGATCATGCCCTGGGATTCCACGCCGCGCAGCTTCGCGCGTTTGATCACGAGGCCGTCCGGCAGCTTCGCGCCGATCAGCGCGACGGGCACCTTTTGCCCGGCCGCTACATTTTTCGCCCCGCAAACGATTTGCAAATCCTCGCCTTGCCCGGCATCGACGGTGCAGACGCTCAGCTTGTCGGCGTCCGGATGCTTCTCCCGCGTTTTTACATAGCCGACCACGACGTGTTCCACGCCTTTGTTGCGGCTTTCCACAATGTCCACTTCAATGCCGCTGCGCGTCAGCTTCTCCGCCAGCTCCGCCGCCGTATATCCGCTCACGTCCACATACTGGGACAACCATTGGTAAGATACTTTCATGTCTTTTCGCTCCCCTCTCTCACAAATGAACGAACTGCTTCAGGAAACGAAGGTCGTTCGTGTAAAAATGCCGAATATCGTCGATGCCGTACTTCAGCATGGCGATCCGCTCGACGCCCATCCCGAAGGCGAAGCCGCTGTATACTTCCGGGTCGTAACCGGCCATCTCGAGCACCCGCGGATGCACCATGCCGGAGCCGAGAATTTCCAGCCAGCCCGTCATCTTGCACGTGCGGCATCCCGCTCCCCCGCACATCATGCAGCTCACGTCAACCTCCGCGCTCGGCTCGGTGAACGGGAAGAAGCTCGGACGCATGCGGATTTTCGTCTGCTTGCCGAACATCTCCTGCACGAACTGCAGCAGCGTTCCCTTCAAGTCGCTCATCCGGATATTCCGGTCGATGACCAGACCTTCGATCTGCGTGAACATATGCGAATGCGTCGCGTCGTCGTCGTCGCGGCGGTACACTTTGCCCGGGCAAATGATCTTCACCGGCACTTCGCCTTTCATTTTCTCCATCGTGCGAACTTGAACCGGCGACGTATGAGTGCGCATCAAGATCTCTTCGGTAATGTAAAACGAATCCTGCATGTCGCGGGCCGGGTGGTTTTTCGGCAGATTGAGCGCCTCGAAGTTGTAATAATCCTGCTCCACCTCAGGCCCTTCCGCCACCGTATAGCCCATGCCGACGAAAATATCCTCGATCTCCTGGATCACTTTCGTCAGCGGATGCAGAGCCCCGGTTGCAGCCGGACGGCCGGGCAGCGTCACGTCGATCGTTTCCGCGCGAAGCCGGTTTGCCGTTTCCGCCTGCTCGTATTCCTGCTGCTTCGCTTCAATGACGGATTCGATCGCCGCGCGAACGTCGTTCGCGACTTGACCGATGATCGGCCGCTCCTCGGCGCTGAGCGCCCCCATGCCGCGCAGTATTTCGGTGAGCGGGCCTTTTTTGCCCAAATACTTGACCCTCAGGTCATTGAGCTGCTGCTGGTTTTCCACCTGCGCCAGCTCCTGCAGCGCTTCCTGCTTTAATGCTTCCAACTTGTCCTTCATGTTCATACCTCCTTCGAAAATTGCCTCCAAAAGTTTCGCGGCCATTTCATGCACAGGAACATATCCCCATATCCCCCGTTATCCACGGAATTGGCTGCGCATTATTTCCTAAACGACAAAAAAGGCCTTTTCTCCCAAAAAGGGACGAAAAAGCCGCGGTACCACCCTTGTTAGAACCTTTCTTCCTTCTTCCGCCGTTGCGACCGGCACAAGCCTGGAAAAGGTTCTCACTCGTTGCTCATAACGGATATTCTCCGGTTCCCCCTACTTGCACGCCGGATTCAGGCGGTTTCAAGGGTCTGCTCGGGAGCGAACTTCGGCAGCCTGGTTCTTTGAAGCGGCTCTCAATCTCCGGCCGGCTTCTCCCTGTAAAGAGGCGCTGCGTACTTTTCTCCTTCAACGCATTTGACGATATGTTCAATTAACACGTATTATATGCAAACGCCGCTTGCAATGCAAGTGGGCATTCGATTATAACGGTTTTCTCGCCTGCACGAGAATCGATTCGCCCTGAAAGCTGTGGACACGCCCGTTCTCGATTTCCACCTGAAAATGCTTCCGCACCCGCTCCGGCGCCTCCACCATCCGCTTCTCCAGTTCTGCCGCCGCCTCGGGCGGGAGCCCCATCCGCTCCGTCCAGCCGCGGAACTCGAACGGTTTCGGAAAAACCCGAAGCTGCTTCACTCTAAAGCCGCTGCGCTCGATACGCGCGAGCCATTCGGATTTTTTCCACGCGCGGACATGGCTGTGATCCCGTCTCTTCTCGATGTCGTTGTACCACTCGTCAAGTTCGTTCTCCTCCGGAGCCACATTGTCGATCAGCAAAAAGCTCCCGCCCGGCGCAAGCACGCGGAACGCCTCGCGAACGAAAGCGTCCGGATCCGGAAAATGGTGTGCGGCTATGCGGCAAGTAACCAGATCGAAAGCCTCATTTGCAAAAGGAAGCGATTCCGCGTCTCCCGCCGCAAAGCTGACGTTCGTGCGGCCTTGGCCGGCGATAAACTTCCGCGCCTGCTCCAGCATCGCTTCCGTCAAATCGCAAGCGGTGACGCTTTCGATGAATGCGGCGAGCGCATTCGCCACATGGCCTCCGCCGGTCGCTATGTCGAGCGCCCCGCGGCTCCCTTCGGCCTGCGCGAGCTCCACCAGCGCTTTCAAATCGTCCCCCTGCGCATGCAGGCGGCTTGTTACGTAATTCGCCGCGTTTTTCCCGAACTGGCTTTGCACTTGCTGCTTAATGTCCATTGTATACACACCATCCTTTTAGTTTCATTTGGTGAAACAATATTTCACGTGACGGTATGTTTATATTATCATAAATGTCTTCAAAGTTGAAGCGGCCTATGCCCTTTTTATCCAAAAATTCCGTTTGGGTTATAATAGATCATGATCTCAAAAGAAAGGGGAGCCGCATGCTTATGCAGCCTCTGGATGTTTCGTTTTTTCAACGGCCTACGCTCGAGCTGGCGCAGGCTTTACTCGGCAAGCTGTTGATCAAGGAAACGGAATCCGGGGCAGCCTCCGGATGGATCGTGGAAACGGAAGCCTACATCGGTCCGGAAGACCGTGCAGCACATAGCTTTGGAAACCGAAGAACTCCAAGGACGGAAATCATGTTCGGTCCGGCCGGTTATGCGTATACTTATGTCATGCATACGCATTGTCTTATCAATGTGGTCAGCGGACAAGCCGGTCAACCGGAGGCTGTTCTCATCAGAGCCATCGAGCCGTGTACCGGACTCGAGCTGATGTACGAACGCCGCGGCCGGGATAAAAAGAAAAGCGAACTTGCCAACGGTCCGGGAAAGCTGACCAAAGCCCTTGGGATCGTAAAAGCGGATTATGGACAACCGCTCTTCAGGAAGCCGCTTTTTATCGCGGAAGGGCGCACCGTAGATTCCATCGCCTCCGGACCCAGGGTTGGCATTGACAATACCGGCGAAGCAAAACATTATCCTTGGCGTTTCTGGGAGAAAGGTAGTCTCTTTGTTTCTAAGTGAGAAAGCAATCGAAGGAATCCGTCCCTCCGACAATCATGCGGCGCCCCCGGCACCTGCGGTCAGGGCAGCCGCATGATTGTTGAGTCGAACCCCGCTAAATATACTCATGCCTCGCGATCGCCGCCGCCTGCCCCACGTAACGGCCTTCGCCGTCAATCAAGTTCCAGACCGTCGCGTTGTTGATGGAAAACCGTTTGCCCGTCCGCGAAATGCGGATTCCCGTATAATTGTCGACATATCCTTTCTCGCTGACCGTTCTCATAAAAACCTCCCTTTCCGCCTGCATCATCGGCTCCGCCGTTTGACGCGACGGCGTTTGCGTAAAGGCATCCCATTCCATTTCCCACAGCTCCAGCGCCCTGCGGTTGCCGTAATTCAATACCGGATCGGCTTCCGTGCCGTGTGACAAAATGACGATCGGCGCCTCGAACAGCTGGCCTGCCAGCGGTTTTGCGCCGTCTATGTCGAGCAATTTTTTCCCCGTCCATCTAAAATAGCTGTCCACCAAAAGTCGTGCATGCGCCTCGCTTTCGGCAAGTCCTTTCTTCTGCATTTCGCGTCCCTCCCATAGTCTGGCTGCTTCTTTACGGTCTCTATCATAGCTGAAATTCCCCAAATATTTAAGAGAATTCCAGAGAAAAAAAAGAACCGCCGGCACGCACCGGCAGCTCTCGTTTTGTTCGTTTTATTGTTTCACCAGCCGCAGAAACTCTCTCATGAATCCGGGAAGATCCGGCCAAGCGTGACCCGATACGAGGTTTCCGTCGACGCACAACGTTTCCGACGCATAACGCGCTCCGAGGTTTTCCACGTCGGGACGGCAGGCGGTATATGCGGTCATCGTGCGCCCTTCGAAATAGCTGTTATTTTTCACCGCATTCAGCACAAGAGCCGCATGGCAGATGGCGCCGACCGGCTTATTCGCTTCAAAAAAGCGGCTGACGATACGGGGAATATTCTCATCCAAGCGGATATATTCCGGCGCCCGTCCGCCCGGGATGATGAGGCCGTCGTATTCCGCAGGTTCGACCTGTTCGAACGAAATGTGCGATTCGAGCTGGTAGCCGGGTTTCTCCGTGTATGTATCCCAGCCTTCGAAGTCGTGCACGACGGTCCTGAGCACTTTTTTCTTCGGGGAAGCGATCACCGCTTCGTAGCCTTCCTCCAGCACGCGATAATACGGGTAATACACTTCCAGCGCCTCAGCCGCATCTCCGGTCACAATCAGGATCTTCTTAGACATTCAATCACCCCAACGTCAAATTGTGGGTTTTGTCCCACTGTTTCCATTTTGAGGGAGACGCCTGTTTTTGTAAACGGAGGAAATATGTCGGAATATGCCGTTTTTCGAGTATATAAAGATTATATACGAATATATGTTCCTCATGGTATAATCTACTTGTACAACCAACCTTTGGTGAAGGCTCCTTCCGGAAAGGAGGGGATGCCTATGGATACTTTCCAAACGATTATGTCGTTTCTGAGCTTCGGAACGTTTATTCTGGCGCTCTTGACGTACGTCGATAAACGAAAGTAACCCACCTCTGGTTGCCGCCCGAGTGGGTTACTTCATCCTAAAGCAATACCTTTGGAGGGAGTCCCACCAAAGCTTGTTGTACAAGGACCGTGGATGCTACCAACATCTGCGGTCTTCTTTTATTTTACTCATTTCCTAGCTCAAATATATCACGTAAACTTTAGTTAAGCAATAAATGAAGCTCATGGGCCGATTGAAGCCGTTAATGAGGATTGGTATTAACCTCCAATATCCATACTCTTCCTTGCCTGTCAACGCCGAAATCATACCCCAGTGCGCCGATTCCCGGAAAGTGGGATTCCAGCAAAAACGTGCAGGTCCGCGCGACTCCAACCATCGTGGCGATTTTGGAACGGACGAGCGAGGCGGGGAACGTCCGCCGCAGCGCGTCCCGCCCTCTCATCAATGTACCTCCTCTGCATATATTGGTGACGAAAAGCCCCGGACGCGCCAGCCTGCCGACAACCGCGCGGATCGCCCACGAGCGGCCCGTTTTGACCATTTTCACACGGTAATCCACCGGCCGGCCGCCGATCCTTGTTAAATGGATGCCCTGCTGCACCATGTACTGACGGCCTTTGCGGATCCGGTTTAACGCTGCAACCAACCCCTCGAACGTGCCGTACCTTTTTTTGCTTCCGTAATAATGAAGAAAATATCCGCCTTGTGCTCTCTCGATTTTGACGACGAGGTGTCCTCCGGTGCCTATAAACGGTTTGGCCACAACGAAGGAAAATTGCTGCAGCATCGCCTTCAGGCTCTCGCTGCTGTACACCCGCATCGCCGGAACGTGCTTCGATGCCCCGTCATGGCGGAGCAGGATTTCGAACTTTGTCCATTTATTGGCGACATGTCGCATTAATGTCCCACCTCTCTTTTACAAGACACGCTCAATACTCAGAGTATGCTTGGACGAGAGGCTTTACCTAGACGCTTGGACCGCTGCCGTAAAATCGGGCTGGGCATCAAATAGCTATCGTGATGATACATATCATGAAATATGCTACAATTGGATACAGAGCCCCCTTTCAGGTGGCTTATTATTTTATCGGGAGGATGGCTGGTATGAATAACATCAACGGCATCAAACTGTGCAGGGAAAAACAAGTGGGGGGTGATATCTACTATGAACCCTAGTTTTAACGCGCTTGGTGCCACACGCCGACATTTAATCAGTCAACTTGTGTTTTTTGACGAACAAACCCACCACTTTGCAGATATGTATCTTTCGGGAATTAAAAACCCGGAACGAAATCTTGTGGAAACGTCGATCAAACAGTACACGGAAAAATTGATGAGTATACTTGAGAATGATGATCGTATACTTGATGAAATGCTTAGAAATGTCGTTTTAATCGGCAGCAAGGCGGAAGTGCTCTTTGAAGACGATGGCTCCAGCGAGTCTTTTACGGTAGTCCATCCGTCGGAAAGCGATCCCGACGCCAACCGAATTTCTTTTATCTCGCCGATAGGCAGGCAACTGCTTTGCGCGAAGCCCGATTGCCCTCTGCTCCTGGAGACTCCTGCCGGGGAGCATCCTGTACGGATTCGTGAAATCAAATATACCTATATCGGCGGATTTCAAATTGAATAATTGAAAAAAAGGCACACTAACTCATTGTTTATGGACAATCGGTTAGTGTGTTTTTGTTTTCTCGGTTTATGTCGGTTGATATGTATAGAGGGATAAGCAGAAATGTACCCATTCAATAAGTGTATCATCTTCACGTTTGGCATTTTTTCCAAAAACAAGCATAAACAACCTATATTTTCGCATTCCATTTTATGTAATTATTAAGAGGTAGCTGGCCAGCTATGAGTTCAAATCATGGAGGGGCAATATGAAAATGAAGAAACTTGTAAGCGTTTTACCTATGATTATAGCGTTGTTAACTTTCTCGCAAGCCGCATTTGCCGGAGCTACCCCTATTACATGGGACAATTATACGGACTACGGCAGGTACAACTGCAACCCAATTCCACAAGTAAGTGACGGAGAAGTTTCCGTCAATAGTATGATTGAAAACGGAAGCTATTGTTACGGCGTATCCCGTGGAGAAACTTATGTTGAGAATTTAAATCAAGTTGTAGTGAACTTTTATGGGTATCTCTATAATCGGGGATCAAATTTCACTGTAGATGTTTACGGCGGAAATTCCATTTACTCAACCCGATGCGGATGCACAGTTGAAGATATTAATTCCTACTATTGGTACGATTACCAAGGCGATGCTTCGGAAAGCGATGACTTTTACGATACATTAATAATCGATGTAACCGGATATTCCGGCCCGATCAATTTCTACGTTGACGCCGGTATTTCTAATTATTCCGGGATAAGTAACGGTGGTACCGCTTATGCCAGACTCGATATTGAATACAGATAATTGAGTTTCTATCATCCGGCTCAAACCAAGAAGGAGGAGGCAGTCATTGCTTCCTCCTTTCATCACAACACTCCATATAAGCAAAAAACCCTTGCTGCACAAGGGTTTTCGCGTAAGCGGGTGATGGGAATCGAACCCACGCTACCAGCTTGGGAAGCTGGAGTTCTACCATTGAACTACACCCGCATGATAAATAAAGCCGACGTAAAATTTATTATATATCGTGAATTTCGTATTGTCCAGATCTTACCCCGCTTCAAATTTCACCGCTCAAGAAATCGACAAAACACCCTAAATGTCATAGACAGCTTTCGACATAATATGGTATAAAAGAACTATAAATATTGCCAAACAAAGGCAAACCATGCGAAAGCGCGGGACACGAAACCAGAGGGACTCAGCAATCGGATTATGCCTGCAGTTGCCGCCAATAAGGTTACGAAACCCCTTACATCGGCAGCCGCCGTCTTTCGATTTGTCCTCGACCTCAAGACATCCGAAAATCATGACATCAAGGCCATCGGAGGATTGTGTATTCATGCATCTCTACATCTCCCTCATCCTTTTCCTGCTCCCAGTTTTCGGCTTGTTTTATATGGCGGTCGATATTTATCAGCGCAACAAAAACAGCGCTCTCAACCGGATCGCTTCTTTGTTTATGCTGACCTCCATGCTGCTGCCGTTCGGCAGCTTTCTCCTCAGCGTGCTGCCGGCCGCCTATACGGAGCAGATGGCCCTTACGTTCATCTATATTCCGTCCCAAGCCGTCATGTGTTTGGTCATCCTGTATTGCGCCCGCCTTACCGATCTTTACCGGGGCGTTTCCCGTATGCTCATGCATGTGGTTTGCTTCGCCCCCGGAGCCGCAGGAATTGTTTTGCTAACCCCGGCCGAATGGATTTCCATCGACATCATCCGCCACGGCAGCTGGATTGCTCAATACCCGGGTCCAGGTTTACTCGTGTTTTCAGTCATTTGTTCGATGTATACCTGTGCCGTCTGCATATTCATGTCCGTCTCCTCTTACCGTTATGTAAAAAGGCAAAATTTGACGCTAAAAATAAAGCAAATGAAATCTGTGCTTTCCGGGCTTGTGCTGGGTGCAGCCTGGGCCATCCCTCTCTCCTTTTGCAAAAATCCCGGGTTCCTCCCCGCCGACATGCCGCTGCCTAACTTAGGCATATTCGGCATTCTCATCTTTGCCCGATTTTTGCGTCATGCGATGGTCAGGTACGATTTCATGCCTTCGATTGAGCGAAAATACCGTGCGCTGTATGAAATGTCCCCCTTGTCGATTTTGCTGCTTGACCGGGACGGGGTTATCAAAGAAGCGAACCCGCAGGCTTCGTATTTGCTCGGCTGCGATGTTTCCACGCCGATCGGTCGCTCCTTTCGCGACTATGTCCGAACCGAAGTCCACCCGGCGAACCAATTGTGGAAGGGAGATTTCGAGATCGTCGCCGATCAGGGTGAGAGCCGATGCATCAGAGCGGAGAGCGAATATGTCGCTACTGCCTCCGACTTGTTTCAATGCGTCATCCTGCTGGATGTGACCGACAAAAAGCTGGCCGAAGATCAAGTGCGATATCTCGCCTATCACGATCCTTTGACAGGGTTGGCTAATCGAATCGAGTTTCGCTTGAAGCTGCAAACGGAGCTGTCGCTGGGCAACTCCTTCGTGCTCCTGCTGCTTGATCTGGATCATTTCAAACAAATCAATGATACGCAGGGGCATCACGTCGGGGATTTGCTCGTGAAGCACGTAGCGGAACAGCTTCGCAAGCGGTTATCCGCAGGGACGATCGTAGCCCGGCTGGGAGGAGACGAATTCGCCGTCATCCGCCGCATGCCGCTGCACGAACCGATAGCCGACTTTTGCCGGTCGCTTATCGACAGCATCCGGTCTCCCTTTTACCTTAACGACAAGCAGTATGATATATCCGCCAGCATGGGAGTTTGTCTTTCGCCCGAACACGGCAGCGATGCGGACGAGCTGCTTCAATATGCCGACATTGCCATGTATCAGGCCAAAAAGCTGGGGAAAAACCGTTATGTGATGTATTCGCCGGAGCTTCATCGGGTAGAGCAGGCCCGTTTTCAATTGGAACGTTCGATTCGCGAAGGGCTTGAACGCGGGGAATTCACGCTTCATTATCAGCCCCAGGTAGCTATCCGAACTGGCGAGATTGTAGGAGCGGAGGCGCTTATCCGCTGGCATAAGCAAGGGGTGGGGATGATCCCGCCGGGCGAGTTCATCCCTCTGGCCGAAGAAACCGGAGTTATCGCCGATATCGGTTATTGGGTGCTTCAGACGGTATGCCGGCAAATCCGCGTCTGGTCCGAATCCGGCCTTCCTCCCATATGCATTTCCATGAACTTGTCGGCCAAGCAGTTTTTGGACCCGGGGTTTCCTGCCCATCTGTCGGATACGCTGGCGCGAACCGGCATCGATCCGTCGCTGCTTTGTCTGGAAATCACGGAAAGAACGGCTCTGACGGACGAGTCGTACAGCTTGCAGCTGTGCCGCGATATCATCGGTCTTGGCGTGAAGTTGTCCATTGACGACTTCGGGACCGGTTACTCATCCTTCTCCCTGTTAAAGCAGCTGTCTGTCGATTCGGTCAAAATCGACCGTTCGTTTATCAAGGATATGGCGCAGGATGAGAGCGACCGCGCGATCATCAACGCGATTATCGCCATGTCCCGCAGCTTGGGCAAAAAAGTGATCGCGGAAGGCGTCGAGCACGAGGATCAGTGGAACATGCTGCGCATGATGGAGTGCGATGAGGTTCAAGGTTATTACGTCAGCAAGCCGCTGACGGCTGCGGATTTCGGACATTTTCACGCCGGTCAAAAAAAGGCCGCTATTTGAGCGGCCCGATCTCGGTGAGCGGATAGTAACGAAACATCGCTTTCCCGATAATTTTGCTTTTGTCCACAAACGGAGTCGGCCACAGATGGGCATCGAGACTGTCATTACGGTTGTCTCCGAGGAAGAAATATTTATCCTCGGGCACCTTGAGCGGGCCGAAGGTGTACGTCATTTTCTCCCTAATGTACGGCTCGTCCACCTTCTCGCCGTTGCGGTACAAGCTGCCGTCCTTGATTTCGATCGTATCTCCGGGAAGCCCGATCAGCCGTTTGACGTACCGCTCTTCCTCATGGCCCGGGAGCGGCGGATAAAATACGACGATATCCCCGAACTGAAAATCGGTGAACCGCACCAGCTTTTCCACCATAATTTGATCCTGCAGCTGTATCGTAGGAAGCATCGAGCCGGTCGGCACTCTCATGCCTTGGGCTACGTACGTATTAAATGTAAAGCTGACAACCACGGCCACGAGCAGGCTGGGCACCCATTCCTTGAGAAACTTTTTGATTGGAAGCAAACCGGTCACTCCTTTAAAGCAAGGTACCTTCACTTTACACGAAATGACCGGGCGATATATTAAAATAACATAAATTTTAAAAAATGCCTTGCCTTAGGGCACGCGGTTACTTAGCCGGTTGCTTGTTTTCCAGCTGCATATATTCCTTGAAATTGCGGCCTCCTGTTTTCCACTCCACTTCCGCGTGATCTACATCCGTCCACCTTTTCGGCGTTGTCTGAGCATCAGCCTTATATGCGACTTTTGTCGTTACCGCATCCGGGTTGACCGCCGGAAAATCAAGCGTGCTGTTATCCTTGAATACGAATCGGAATGTCAGTTCTTCTACTTTTTCCGCTGCAAAATATTCAACAACCGGCGTTACTGTGGTTTGATTCCCCGAGCGAATAAATGGCGCGGTAACCTTCCAAGTCTGCGACTGGCCCGTCAACAGAGCCGGTTCGTTGTTCCCCCGTTGCCGGATCGTGGCAAAGATGGAGATACCCACGATCACGATGATCAGTACGGCAGTAATGATGGTCGCTTTTTTACTCATAACGAATCTCCCCTCTGGTTTTTCCTCTTCCTTGATAGGATTGTTTGCCGTTAACTATTTTATTCCATATTCATGGACGATTTCAACTTTCGACAAGATCAGCCTTTGACTTGAAGCTTCTGTTAACGTTAACATAGAAATTGAACTTAACCGACTGGAGGGATTGAGATGAAATACCGCAGATTGGGCAAAACGGAGTTGAAGGTTTCGGTCATCGGCGTAGGCACTTGGCAGTTCGGCGGAGAATGGGGCATGGAGTTCAACCAAGGCGAGGTCGACGCCATTCTGGACAAAGCCGGAGAGCTCGGAATCAATCTGATCGATACGGCCGAATGTTACGGCGACCATTTGTCCGAGGCGTTTATCGGCGATTACATATCGCGCAGAAATCGGGAGGATTGGGTTATCGCGACGAAATTCGGGCATCATTTCGAGAAAAATTTCGAGCGCGAGCAGCTGTGGGCCCCTTCCGACGTGCTCAAGCAGCTCGACGGTTCGCTTAAGGCTCTGCGTACGGATTACATCGACGTATATCAGTTCCACTCTGGCACGGACGAAGCGTTCGACAACGACGAGCTGTGGACCGTTCTGGACAAGCAGGTGCAGGCCGGCAAAATCCGCCATCTCGGCACATCGATCGGCAGCAACGACAACTTCCACCAGACGGCTGGCTCGACCAAGGTCGGCTCGAAGGTCATCCAGGTCATTTATAACCGGCTTGATCGCAAGCCCGAGGAACGGGTTTTTCCGTCCTGCCAGGAGCAGGATTTGGGCGTGTTCGCGCGGGTGCCGCTGGCGAGCGGGTATTTGAGCGGCAAATATAAACCCGGGGCCGTGTTCGCCGAAAACGACGTGCGCCACCGCCACGATCAGGAACAAACACTGAAGAAACTTCAGCAGGTGGAGGAGATTCGGCAAAATGAAGTGCCGGCCGGCATGGATATGGCGACATGGGCTTTGGCCTGGTGCCTTAAGCATCCGGCAGTGACCGCGGTCATCCCCGGCTGCAAAAATCCGCAGCAGGTTGCCGCGAACGCCAAAGCAGCCGAATATTTGAACGACAGCCATCCGCAAGCTTGGAAAGAGTAATCGATAGAGCCGGATCCGCAAGAGCTTTTGAAAAAGAAGCCCTTTAGGGTCCGGCTTTTTTCATGAAAGCAAAATAATCCATGTTATTAGGTCACGGTGTCCATGTTATTCGGGGAAAAGCCGATGTATGCTAGCGACAAAAGTACATCTTTCATCATGTCGTACGGCAGAAAGGGCTTATCCCGCATGAACATATCGACGCGAATTTATCTCGATGCCGCTTTGCAAAACGTCAAAAGTGTCACGTTTTTCACCTTTTTGCAGGTGCTGATCGCACGTCTGGGTGCCAGCAACTTTGAAATTGCGCTGTCCAATTCGCTGCCGCCGCTTTTTTGCGCGCTGTCACTCGCTTTCATCACGAGACAGCTCCCCGTGACGAAAGGGGTATTCCTGACAAGCGGGTACGTTCGCCAATGTGCGTTTTTGTGCATGGCGTTTTCCGTGCTGCTGCCGAATCCGATCCCATACCTGCTCTTCTTCTGGTCGATCAACGCGGTAGCCGTCATGATCACCGGCGCCCAGCAGCCGGCCATTATGCGCAAATGGGTCGAGCCAAGCGAATTCCCGAAAATTTTCAGCACGAATAAAATTATCGGCATCGTCATTGCAACGCTCGGCAGCTTCGCCATCGGAGCCGTATTGGATGCGACAGGAGCCTTTTTCCCTAAAAACTTCGTCGTCTCCATGCTGATCGGCTGCTTGGCCACGTTTACCGGAATGTCCTTAATCGCCGAGCTGGCGCCGCATGAGAAAAAGCCGATCCGCTTCACTTGGGTGAAGCCTTTCCAGGAATGCGACCGAACCATCTGGTGGATGGGGCTCAACAATATCGGAGTGGCGATGGTCGCCCCTCTGTTTATCATCTATCACGTCAAAGTGTTGGGACTTACGAATACGCAAATCGCCTACTTCGTGGTGACCTCCGGCATCTTGTCGGCTTTGCTGCTGCCGCTTGCGCGCAGACTTATGGAACGGTTAAGCTCGTCCAAAGTGTACGCTGTCGCCGTTCTCGGCATGGCGGTCGCGATCATTCCCTATGGCTTCGTCCATCAGCTGTGGCTGCTGATCGTACTGCAGGGCTTGATCGGCCTTTGCCAATCGATCCACGAAGTCGCTTCGCAATCGATGATGATGGAGGAAGCCGGCAAGCATAAGAAGGAGATGGCGTATTTCTCCGACTTCCAGCTCGTCATGAACGGCGGCAACGCGATCGGCGCGTTTGTGGCCGGCGCCCTGGTCGCGGTCATGCCGCTTTGGGGCTGCTTTGTTGTGATCGCCGCGCTGCGGCTGGTGTTTTTTATGGCAAGGTCCCCCCTACGTTCCCCGGAAGGGGGCCACAGGCGCTCGGGCGCCCTGGACCCGCCCGTTGGAGGGAGTGCTCGCTTCTAGTTCGCGACGGCTCCCCCCTAAATCCCCCCAACGGGGGGACCCCAGGCGCTCAGGCGCCCTGGACCCGCCCGTTGGAGGGAGTGCTCGCTTCTAGTTCGCGTTTGTCCGGCATGGCTTTTTACCTTCGGGTAAAAAGCCTATGACGGACACGCTTAACTTTGGGTGCGATGCTTTGGGAGGCGGTACGTGCCGCGGGTCCGCGCCTGTTGGCATGGGTTTTGCTTACGCAAAATCCTATGCTGCCGCGCTTTACTTTAGGAGTAAGTGATCGTCCTCCCAGCATTCTACACCGTGCAGAAAGAGCGATTTGTCAACATCCCATATACACGTCCCGTCGGATTTCGCGCCAGCCCCCGATACAAAAACAGCATACATCGCAGAAATAGCTGCGTTGTACGCTGTATTTTTTCAGTAGATCCGCATTTCCTTTTCATACACCATTTCGTCGTCGTTGCTGTCCATGACCCGGACCTCGACCTTCCACAGTCCCGCATAAGGAAGGTAATTGCCCTCCGCCCGGTACGAATACGGCTTCATGCCGTAGTTTTCGCTGCCCGGCTGAGGATCATCGAACGGAGCGATCGGCACCTCGATCGGGGCGATGTCCGCGGATTCCTCATCCTTCAGCTTCAGCAGCACCTGCTTCGGCTTGCCCATCTTTTCCGGGAGCCACACCCGGACGATAAACGTATTCGGCCCGGGTGCGTTCGGGGAAATTTGCACGGTCATGTGCTGCTTCTCGCCCATCACGTGGTAATGGAGCGGTTCATTTGGCGGCAGCGGGCTCAAATACGTAAACACACCGACGATCCCGACGATCAACACCATCCAGATCGCATCCAGCACGAGCCATCCGGGCAGCGAAGGCTTCCGCAGCCGGTACGCCCGGCGCACCCAGCCCGCCGTCACAACGACAAAGAAAACGAGCGCCGTTTTCGCCAGCAGCAGCCAGCCCCATTTCGTGTAGATCACGTACCGGACATTCGGCAAAAAGAGCAGTGTCGTCAAAACGCCGGACACAATCAATATGAAAACAGAGTACAACGCCGCTTTCGAAAAACGCGGCAGAAAAATTAAAGCTTCCTCCCGGTTTATGCGGTACAACGCAAGCAGAAGAATAAGGCCGCCCATCCACACGGCCGCCGAAGCC
Source organism: Paenibacillus hamazuiensis (assembly GCF_023276405.1). NCBI lineage: Bacteria > Bacillati > Bacillota > Bacilli > Caryophanales > Paenibacillaceae > Paenibacillus > Paenibacillus hamazuiensis. The sequence continues at coordinate 7,918,668 of NZ_JALRMO010000001.1, read as the reverse complement.
AGATGGATGCCGTCCAGCAGCAGCGTTTCCCGAAGCGGCCCGAATGCCGCCGCATGTCCGTTATACGCTTCCGCCGCAAAGAGCCCGGCAGCCCAGAGCATATCCAGAACCGCATTGCGATGCAGCAATACGAAACCGAGCAGCGACAAACCAAGCACCGCAAGCCAGGCGTAGCCGGTTCCCGTACGCGTAAACAGCTCGATAAGGGCTTCGGCTCCGCCCCCGCTTACCATATCTTGCAGATGTGTGTACATCATCAGGATGACGGCAAGCAGCAGCGCTCTCTGCAGCCAGGTGCCAACGCCGTTAAGACGCGACTCTGTTTCCGGATGCAGCGGCTTCAGCATACGTCTCCAGATCACCCACCCGGTGGCGCCGAGCAGCGAGGCGTAATAAAGTATCCGCGCGATGAATTGCAGCAGCTCCTGCCAGCCGAAGGAATAAGCCAGCCCGTTATGCTGATGCATCCCCTGCATCGCATCGGCCGGCAAAGCGGTTTTCGGCCCCCCCTGGCCCACGGTAAACATATAAGTACCTTCGACCGGATGCCCGTCAGCGGAAATCACATGATAGGTGACAATGTAGTCGCCGTCCGGCAATTTCGGCAAATCGAGAGCAAGTCCGGTATGCTCGGCGTTCATGGCCGCCTTGGCCGCGGTGACCTGTTTTTTCCCGCTATCGTAAACCTTGATATAATAAGAACCTTCCTCCAGCCGTTCGTTAAACGTCAGCGTCACTTGAGCCGGCGACGACGCCACTTGGGCATTCATCCCGGGCTCGGTCTGAATGAGCGTCGCATGCGCGAACACCTTAACCGGCATAGCCAGAGCCAGTAAAACAAATATCCAAAGTAACCGTCTGATTTTCAAAAAAAGCTCCTCCCGGACGTTGCCTGAATAGTTCGACTCGGACGTCGCCGGATTTACCATTCTTCCCCGGTTATGGGCTTGCGGCCGGCGAAGCCGTCATACAAACCGTGATAATGAGCGATATCCGGCTCGCCTTGCTTCCAGCAAAGCAGCACCTCTTCCCCGCGGATCAGCGCGGGAAAATCGACAAGGCCGTGGTCGACGTCCTTCAGTTCGATCCCTTTACGCTCGAGGTTCGCCACCCCGGTCTGGAACTGCATTTGGATGAATTCGAGCTCGCATTCGAGAGCAAAATAAGGATCGTTTTCCTGAGACTGTCCGCGGTTCCCATGACTCAGCTTCAAGTCCCGCAGCTCCATATATTTCGCTTCAAACTGGCGCTTGAGCTGCTGCAGCTCGTCCAGCTGTACGCGAACCATCGGCAGCAAGCTGCTCGCCTCCTGCAGCGTAAAATATTTTTTCCCCACGACCGTTCCCCCTTACCCGTGATGATGATCTTCATGTCCGTGCGGCTCTTGTCCGCCATGATGCTCATCCACATGAGTAACCGACAGCTCGGCGTAAAAGACGCCTTTAAGCACCTGCATTTGCTGCTGCAGCTCCCTTAAACGGCGGTAAACCCCGCGAACGACAATCACTTCGAGACATTGATGATGGTTCAAATGAATATGCAAAGTCGAGTTGATCTCATGATGAAACCGGTGCTGGAGCTCTGTCAGCGTCATCGGCAGCTCGCTGATGTGATGGTCGTAAACAAGCACGATCGTTCCGGCGACCTGCCGGCTCTCCTCAATGCGCCCCGGAGCCAGCAGCGCCTTGCGGATCAGATCGCGAACCGCCTCCGAACGGTTGTCGTAGCCTTGCTGGCCGATCATCTCGTCGAACTGGTCGATTAAGGATTGGGGCATCGATACGCCAAAACGAACCAACTGTTCCTTGTCTGCCATAGCTTCCTCCGCACAAGTCGATAATATTTTTAATGTAACATACTCGGCGCGAAAAACCCAAATCTTTTTAACATGGTCCCTCCCGCAAAAAAAAGCCTGCGAAAAATTTCTAAACGAAGTCCTTCCAAGGATGAGCGACCGCGGTTCACAGGAAAATCCGACGGTGGGCACATTACGTTAAAAAAGGCCGGCGCAACGCCGACCTCATCCTTCCAGCAAACGTTTTACGCGCGTCTCCAGCTCCACGACGGAAAACGGCTTGATCATGACATCGTCCGCACCGAATTCGATCCCCTTAGCCGCCTCTTCCTCTCTGGAACGCTCGGACATCATCAGCACCTTGATGCCGCGGTGGAGCGATCGTTCGCTTTTCAGCCTTTCCAGCACGTTAAACCCGTCGGAATCCGGCATCATGCGATCCAGTATGCACAGATCCGCAGTGGACGGAGATGTTGCATGCCGATAAGCGTCTTTGCCGCTTGCCGCCTCTACGATCTCGGCATCCAGCTGCTGCAGCCTTGAACCGAGAATCGAGCGGAGAATCGGATCGTTCCCTGCGATGACGATTTTTTTGCGGGCGACAGGCTGCTGGGGAGCGGGCTGAGCCTCTGCGGCATGCCGTTTTTCCTCATACATGACGACACGGTCGCGGCCTTGCTGCTTGGCGTCATACATCGCGGCATCGGCCTGGCGAATCCATTGATCCAGACTAAGTCCGTCACTCCAAGTGGACACTCCCGCGGAAAAAGTAATGTGAAAAGGTTTGCCTTCAACGTGCGCCACGGGATTTTCGTGAGCCATCTGCCGAATGCCTTCCATGAGCTTGACGGCATTCGCTCCGTCCGATCCCGGCAGCACGATGACGAATTCCTCCCCGCCGAAGCGCGCCAATAGGTCCGTTGCCCGCACATGGTTTTGCAGCAGATGGGCTAGTCCCTGCAGGACCAGATCGCCGATATGGTGCCCGTACGTATCGTTGACCGATTTGAACCGGTCGATATCGATAAAAACGATCGAAATCGCAGCCGGATACCGGCGCACCCGCTGCAGCTCCACCTGCACCTGATGGTCAAAGTAGCGGCGGTTGTATACGCCGGTCAGCGGGTCGCGAAACGCCAACTGCTCGAAATTTTTGGTCCGCCGCAGCAGGCTGAAAATCCGAGCGCTCAGCTCCTCGTATTCGAACGGCTTCGTCACGTAATCGTCGGCCCCCAGTTGAAAGCAGCGCACCTTATCCTGGACGTCATTCCGGCCGGAAATGACGATGAGCGGCACCCATTTCAGCGTAGGGTCTTCTTTCAAAAATGCGAACAGCTCGTATCCGAGCTCGGGATGCATCATCAAATCGAGGCTGATCAAATCGTAGTTGCGCTCGTACAGCAGTTGTTTGGCCGTCTCAACATCGGAAGCTTCGTCTACGGTATATCCGTCCAACACAAGCCGACGGGCCAAATAGCCGCGCAGCACATCGTCATCGTCGATAATAAGCAGGCGGGAACCGCTTAGCGGATTTTCCGCTGGCTGAGGCGCCCCCCCTGGCTCGGCCACTTCCATTTCCCGCTCGTACAGCTCTTTTTCCATCATCAGCTCGAGCATATGCTTCCGCCCGCTCCCGATGCTTTCGAAAAAACGTTCCGCCGTATCGCCACGGTCATCTTCCGCATCCGCGGCCCACTCCCACAGGCGCGCCAGCTTTTCGGCAGCCGCACCGATGCGGGTAAAACCGAAAATCGGAGCGCTCCCCTTCATCGAATGAACCATCCGGTATATCGTTTTGGCCGCATCCGGCCCCGGTTTCCCGGCAAGCAGCGGCTCCAACTGCTGCAGCTGCTTATTCAGCTCCCGCAAGTACAGCTTGCGGCTTTCCTGAAGAAGCTTCTTATCCTTGCGCGCAGGATCATCCATTGGGGATGCATTCATTTTTCTCACTCCACTATAGTCCATAATAATCCGTCAAGAACCGCGGGAATCGATAAGCTCCCGCACTGCATCCAAAAGCTGCAGCGGACTGAACGGCTTCACGATGTACTGCGTAACTCCGGCCGTCATAGCCCGCTCTCTGTCTTTGTCCAACGTCTTGGCCGTAAGCAGGATCACCGGAACATCCCGGTTCGGGTTATCGTGGTTACGCAGCCATTCGCATACTTCCACTCCCGTACGCTCCGGCATCATATAATCGAGAATAATCAAATCGTACTGCCGCTCCTGAAGATGGTTCAGCGCCTGCAGACCGTCCTCGGCCTCCGTGATCGCATAACCTTCCTCCGCAAGCGTTTCCGTAAGCAAAAATCGAAGCGCCAGCTCGTCGTCGGCCAGCAAAATGTGATGAATCGTCATGGACATCCCCTCGGCAATGCGCCAGTTTGTACCATTATACCATTCCTCCTTGCTTCCTTGTTACATAAAATAAGTAGAACGAGACAAAGGCGCAAAACGGAGCGGAATAGCGCCTAAGGGGTAAATCTTGGATATACCGGAACTTTTATGGTTTCTAAGACTTAAGAACTATGTTAAAATAAAATCAAGTATATAAGGAAAAATTTATAATTAAGTACTTTCGAGGATGAGCGCCTGCCATTTAATCCGATCGATTCGGCGCCACTCTTACCGGCAAAGGGGCTGACCCACATGGACAATATCGACCACCTCATTCGCAAGGTATCCAAATACGTGTCTTTCGGACAGCCTGTATCCCAAGGCTCTCTGGTGAGCCAGCGCATTTCCGATCCGCGCATTCCGATCCTCGCTTTTTATTTGGGCATTCAGCAAATGGAAGGTCAAAACGACTACTATCACGAAGTGTGGCTGAAAAAAGAAGGAACGTTCGCCATTACCGAAGCTTGGTACCGGGGATCCAACGTAACGCGAAAGCTGCTTATGGACAACCTGAACTTCGAGCAGCTGAAAAAGAATTTCGGCGACGACAACGCCAATAGCGTCGTTTTACGCATAACGGAGATTATCAAAAAGTCGGAAAAAACCGACTACTGGAGGCCTTCCAGGTAAACCGGATTCATCGAATAAGGCCCCTTCAATGAGGCCGTAAGGGTTCAGCTTTGCACAGCTCCCCGCCCTCTGCGGTATTCCCGCCACGATCCTTCCCGGATCCGCGGCAGCCCTCGGGAGTCGGTATAGACATATACCCAGCCTTCCTTCGATCCATCCTCAATATCCTGTACCCAAACCCGCTCATATTCGTTCGTTTCGCCGGGCCCGTAATAGCTTTCCAGCTCATCCATTTCGGCCAGCCCATCCGGCGTTACCGTCAGCCATTCCCCATCGATCCGGCTTCCTTCGGCATCAAGCACAAGGGCAGGATACGGCCCGACATCGTACAGTGTCCCGCGAATGGCCCCCGGCTTTACGGCATATACATAGGGCGCAGCGATGCGATGATTGCTCTCCCCCGTGAGCAGCGTCCCATAAACAAATACGTTCACCATCGTTTCTCCCCCAGGAGCACAGCCTAATTATGGTGCATATTATACTGTAACTGGGCATGCGGCTACAAGATCGGGGCGGGTTCGAAATTAACCGAAAATTTTTTCAAAAAAACACTTCTGCTTAGGCTGAATCATATGTTATAATCAAAACCAAGTAAATTTATAGGCTTTCTTAATGATTGTCGTGATTCTACAAAAAAAGTTCACGTCGAGGTGTACTCATGGATATTAAAATTGCCCTGATGGGGTTATTGGTCGGATTTATGGTCGGATTGACGGGGGTTGGCGGAGCTTCGTTGCTGACACCGATTTTGGTAATTATCGGCATCAATCCGAAAATCGCCGTTGCCACCGACCTGTTCTACAATTCGGTCACCAAGCTGTTCGGCAGCATCCAGCATATCCGGCAGAAGACGATCAACGTCAAGCTGGTGATTTATTTGGCCATCGGCAGCATTCCGAGCGCCATCGTGGCGATATTGCTGCTGCAGTTTTACAATCCGCTGGCCGGCCATCAAGACGAAATCATCAAGCATTCGCTCGGCTTCGTCCTTGTCCTCGTTGCGATTATTACGCTCGCCAAGCAATTTTTCGAACCGCTCGGAAAAACGAAACTGCAGGATAAACCGATCGAAGAAAAACGCGCCCTTACCATCGCCATCGGCGCCGTTCTCGGCTTTATCGTCGGCTTGACCTCCATCGGCTCCGGCTCGCTGTTCGCGATCGCCATGTTGTATTTGTACCGGCTTACCGCCGCCGAACTCGTCGGTACGGACATCGTGCATGCCTTCTTCCTCGTGTCGGCCGCCGGCCTGCTGCATGCGGGCCTCGGCAATATCGACTATATGCTGGCGCTCAACCTTCTCGTCGGTTCGGTGCCAGGCGTGCTTCTCGGCAGCAGCCTCTCGGCGAAAATGCCGGCAAAGCCGCTCCGCGCGATCATGGCGACACTGATTTTGATCAGCGGGTTGAAGTTGATTTGAGGAAGCCGCTTATGATAAAAAATTCGGATAACCCTCCCTTACAGCTATTATAGCTCCGGGAGGGTTATTTATTTTTTCTGGGGGAATATACAGGAAGGCTGCAAATAGGAGGAAGCGAAATGACATCGAAGCTTTCTTAGAAGATATCCGCAAAACAGGCCAGTTATTAACTTGCCGGCGTACAGTTTATCCCCTTACGAAATACGAATCGAAATCCACTTAGGCGTTGGGTGTCAGTTGCGGTTTTGACATGTTGCGAATAGACGCAGTTTCTTGTTTTATTTCTTCGTCTGCCGTGATTCTGCGGCCTATAAACGCAAAAAGTTGTATTATTTTGAGACTATGCCCGAAAAACAAGAGGAAATGGAAACAATAATACAAGTCATTGTGTTAATTTGGTTAAAATGACCCTGATTGGATCCGGATAAACCAAGTTTTTGGTATTATCGCCGCCGAACCGACTTTCCGGCGCAAGCAAGAACCCGCTCCGGCAGCGATGCGCCTAAAGCGGCCGGTGTATCCGGGGGCGAACTGCCGCCGGGTCCGTGAATTAAGGCTCAAAGGCGCGGACCGTTACGCCAGCGGCTTCTCGAGCAAGAACCCACTCCGGCGGCAGCGCGCCTAAAGCGGTCGGTGTACCCGGGGCGAGCTGCGCCGGTTCCGCGATTAAGGCTCGAAGGCGCGGACCGTTACGCCAGCGCTTCTCGGGCAAGAACCCGCTCCGGCGGCGATGCGCCTAATGCGGCCGGTGTATCCGGGGCGAGCTGCGCCGGTTCCGTGATTAAGGCTCGAAGGCGCGGACCGTTACGCCAGCGGCTTCTCGAGCAAGAACCCGCTCCCGCAGCGATGCGCCTAAAGCGGCCGGTTTATCCGGGGGCGAACTACCACCGGCTCCGCGAATTAAAGCTCGAAGGCGCGGACCGTTACTCCCGCGGCTTCTCGAGCAAGAACCAGCTCCGGCGGCAGCGCGCCTAAAGCGGCCGGTTTATCCGGGGGCGAGCTGCTTCCGGCTCCGTGATTAAGGCTCGAAGGCGCGGACCGTTACGCCAGCGGCTTCGAGCTCTTGGCGGATGCGCGCAGCGAACTCGAGCGCGTGCGGGCCGTCGCCGTGGATGCACAGCGTATCCGCGGCAACCACGATGTCGTGACCGTCCGTGGCGGTCACGCTGCGCTGCCGCGCGATGCGGACCGCCTGCCTGGCGGCGGCTTCCGCATCCGCGATCACCGCCCCGCGCTCGCTGCGTGGGGCCAGTGCGCCGTCCGGCCGGTAGGCCCGGTCGGCGAAAGCTTCGGCTGCGGCGCGCAGCCCGATCCGCGCCGCGGCGCGGATCAGCTCGCTGCCGGCGAGCCCGAACAGGACCAGCGCGGGATCGACGCGCTGGACCGCTTCGGCGATGGCGGCGGCCAGGGCCGGATCGGCCGCCGCCATGTTGTACAAGGCGCCGTGCGGCTTCACATGCCGCAGGGCCCCTCCTTCGGCGCGCACGAACGCCTGCAGCGCGCCGATCTGGTACACGGTCAGCTCGTACGCCTCGCCGGCCGTGATCTTCAGCTCCCGCCGGCCGAATCCGGCAAGGTCGGGCAGCCCGGGGTGGGCGCCGATCGCCACCCCGCGGTCCAGGCACAGCCGGACCGTGCGGCGCATGACGCCCGGGTCCCCGGCGTGGAAGCCGCAGGCGATGTTCGCGGAGCTGACGTAATCCAGCAGCCGCTCGTCCTGGCCGATGCGGTACGCGCCGAAGCTTTCGCCCATGTCGCTGTTGAGATCGATGCGAGGGGAGGATATGTCAGGTTGTATTGGATGGGATGTTTTTTGGGTTGCTTTTTCCATGCTTGCCGGCACCTCCAATGGATTCACACGTTCCATCATTAGTGCCAGTATAGCAAAAGTGCCGGTCATGTGACCAACCGTCGTGATGGAGTCAAAGCATTTTTACGAACGGTTGAAGGATTTTGTTACAAGGCTCAAATTCGGAGGACCGGCTTGTCCGACAAGCTCTAATCCTGCACGTCCTGCCCGGACGCTTTACGCAGTTCGTTGGCCAACCGATGAAACTCGGCTCTGGCCTCGTCATTTCTTGTCGCCTCGTATGCAGCCGCCAAAAAAGCGATCATTGCATTGGCATCATCCGCTGCCAGCATGTAATCAGCTCCTTCTTGTTCCAATTCGAAATACAATCGTTCCCATGGGAACTTCGGGCCGGGACAAAGCGGCTTTCCGACCGGATTGACCATGAAATGCCCAATGACGTGGTACCGGTCCAGTTCGAAATCTTGTCCCCACATTTCCCTGATAAAATACCGGATATACCGATGCAGCCATACCGACGAAGCAAATTGCTCCTCCGTCAAATCCCCGTCCGTCCCCTCGTGTTCGATCGATACGGAATACAAATTCGGGTTAATGCCGGGGTTGTCGCGAATGACCGGCAGTTCCGAGGCCGCGATATCTTTTGCCGATAATCCGTTGGCCCATGCCATTCTCCGAATATCGACATACTGATGGATTCGGCCGTCTTTCGCCACCCCAAAATGAGCCGAAGATGTCTGATTATCCGGACTGCGGAACCAGTTGTCCATGCTGCTCATTGATCCGGCGGAAATATGATTCACAATCACAAAAGGGATAAGTCCCTGTCTGTCGCTTGAATTCGTATGCTCGTTACCCATCCAAACGATTTCTCTATCGGCTGTCACGATTGTTCACCTTCCCCTTTGGTTTTAAGCACCGTGATGATTTGCTTTACCGTGTCGGGCAAAGGCAATCCCATTCTTCCGTAGTTCTCCGTGATGCTGATCAGTTCGTTTGCAAGATAAAAGCAAATCGCTCCCGTCATGATCCAGTCCACTTCCAGCAAAATATCCATCCGATGAGCGAGTACGACGATGAGCACCATGAACATTTTTCGGGCCAAGCCTTTAAAACCTACGTCGCTGCTCAACCCTTTGCGTTCCATGATCGATGCGCCGATGCCGCTGATATAATCGATAAAAATAGCGATGAGAAATAAAGCCAGCAATTCGTTCCACCTCCCAAAAGCATAGGATAAGCTGATGCCTACCCCAGCCGAGGTTAAATTTGTGATCGTTTGGTACATGATCTGTTCCTCCCTTCTGCTTTTGTTTATGAAAGCGCGTTCATCATGCGGTATCAAAAGCTGAGTAACACGGTGGCCATCTGCATTCGCGTAAAGTTCGATAGACTATCATTGATAGCATAGATTACGCATTCTCTTTTAGTTGGTTGATATGATACTCTAGATCGGCGATACGGTTTGACTGGTCATTAATCCGCTGCTGTAAATCGAACATCAGCTGTAAAACATAATCATCCTGTGAGACGGTTGCGCGACTTTCAAGCGATAACGCATCTTTTGGGAGCCCTCTTGCCATATGCTCAATCGTTTGCGGCTGTGACTTGCTTCGGAGCGTATCGATTTCTTCCGGTGATAGCCCCTCGGTCCATTCCCCCGCTTCAAAGTCGAAACGCGGCTTATATAGACCCGGTGGAACGGAGATGGCTACTTGGTAAGCTTCGAATATTTCGAGTGATGTATCTATTTGGCTCCCGGTCGTGTAATCCCTACTGCCGCTTAATTCGGATAAAGGAAAAACGCCCGAGACATGATCGTCTACGAGCGTTGGTTCGAGGTAAAATCCGTCTTTATCGACGATGATTGCTTCTTTCAAATTTTAACCTCCTTACACTTGATCAATAAAGAACGATATGTTCATAAGAGAAATAAATGTACTATCACCGGTTAAAATTCTTACTGCGCCATTAGGTGCAATATCAACGTTGCAAGCTACACCGTTTAAAGAAAGTCCCTGATCAGAGAATAGCTTCGTGGGTCTATATCCAGCAGGCAAATAAAATGCTGGAGTGGTGGCCCCTATACTTCCGTTTTTAATAACACCTGTTAAATAAACTTTGCCAAATTCATCTTTCATATAACCAATTTTAGGTCTATTCGAATCACCATAATCAACCCATCCATTCAACAAAGTTGGCGTAATCCACTGTCCCTGTACCTTCCGCGCTTTTGTTATTTCTAATGCGCCTACTCTCGCTTCAATATCAGTTTGGTTTAAGACGAGTATATCCAGAGTAGTCTTAATATTACTAGCATACTCGCCTAATACTTGAAGTACGTTACATGTAAGGCTGTATTGGTCAAGTGCAAGATAACTAACTTCGTACGAGGAATAGGAATCATATGCATAAATAGGAATATCCGCTTGACTGGTACCATAAGTGTAACCGGCATCAGTCCCTTTAACGACAGCTGGCGAAATCCTACCATTTGAATAAACTGAAATAATTTTGGAGGCCCGTTTACTTAAACGGTTAAAATCATAATCGTTTGGTATACCAATGTGCCCATCTACATAAGAGTTGTTAATTCTATAGGTACCCCCAGCAGTATAAATTTTGGGAATAGTCTTCTCCCTCACAATCACCCCATTGCCAATTTCGATCTGATTAATACCCTCATTCAGCGTTACACCCCCTTCATAGGCGATTTCTTCACTTGTCGGCGTGGCAAGCTGGTATTGAAGCTTGTAGCCACTTCCGGTTCCATCCAAACCCGTGCTTGACTTACTTGTTGGAAGAGATGTAACGCCTTGCCATCCGGCAACTTTATCATATCTTGCCCAAGCCTTATTTAATCCGTCAGTTCTGTTATAAGTTGACGTTGGCGTTATGCCAGCGGATGAATCATACATCTTCCATCCATAAAAATAAGCCTGGATCTCTTCAGGTGATGGCCGATAATTGTCCCCCCAACCCGTGTCATTATTGTTCAAATCGAGGTATATGTTTCGGTCACTCCATAAAATAAATCTGTCGTAGACATTTGTCGCAATTGCGGTTTCTCCTAAGTTCGCCATAACTTTGCCGTCATATTTAGCAAGCACAGCCGTCCCAGGGGTATTGATAGAATTAATGATCGGAGCACCAACACGTTTGACCCCTGCGAGCATGTCGTTAAACTTCCACGGCAGATCTCCTGATAAATCCATTGTTTTAAACCTTGATAATTTAAAATACTTGCCGTCCCTTTTGCTCAGCGTATCATATACCGCCCCATCAATAGATGAAGAGAGACACAGATTCGGATAAATTAAATAGTCATCGTTCCTCGGTTTGAATGGTTTTATAAATGCACCAACGTTCAATCTTATCTTGTCAAATGTGTATGTCCCAGCAAAACTAGCAGTCAAACAATAAATTGCAATAGACGCTGTGTTACTTGTTGTTGTAAATGTAAGTGACCCCGACGCATTACCTTGACTAAAACCATAATTATCTGATATGGCATTCCCGTTTACATCATATAATAAATAATTAATTCTCGTTTCATCTGATGGGGAAGAAATCAATGCTGACAGTGTATATTGTGTATTTGGCAAAACAGGAATTTTCACTGATGTAGAATAATCAACAACACCTGCGGGAACCATTATATTCAATTTGTATGGTTCAATGATGGTCGCGTACTGACTAATTGTCCACTCGCTGAAAGGGGGAACCAGGTTCTCGCCATATTTATAGACATAGGGATTTGTGATAGATTTCATATCATCAACATATGGGTATTTTGCTACAATCCATTGATTTGTTGAGTTTACTGTAAATGTTCCGACTGGTAGCAAATCATATTCCACCGAGGGTATTTCATAAACACGCACACTGTCTACAATCAATTTTTGGCCTGTTGCATTCGCTCGAATAAACGGACTCATTGAGACTGTTAGATCTGTTGCAGATGTGAACTTCCTGCCTACAATCTTTAGGGTTCCATCCATAGGAACTTCATACGTTAGTAGTCCTGGGAAGTCAATTCCGGCACTTACCGTTGACGCGCTCTTTAATGAAGCTATACTTACATAGCATTTTCCAGCTTTAAATGAGTATTGTTTCTTTGTTACAGCACTCGCAAAAGATGAGGTACTAGACGTAACTGCAAGTGCATATATACCGTCTGTCAAAGCTGGAACAGTAGCAATTGTGGCTTGATATACGTCAAAAGTAGAAGTAGTGTCACAATTCCCATCCCGCCCAAGCAAATTAACCAGCGTTCTCCCCTTAATGCTGATATTCTCCAATGGAGCCGTCCTCGTCGCGGTGACAACCTGCTGCCCGTAACCTAACGTCACCTGCGTCGGTGCCGGGGACGTGCCTACGTAGCTGTCAACATAGGACGTTGTCGCCGCATCCGTCAGTCCCGCTCCGGAAATCGTCGTCGGCTTACCTGTCAATTCGTTCCAATCCACATTCCCCCACACTGCACTGTTTGCCGTTGCACCAGCTTTCAACACTTTGCCTGCGTTTGTAGTCCCGGTAGCCGGAACGTGGGAGTTGCCATCGCCGGACGGATGGGTATAAACCGTAACGTCGCTGCCATCCACCTGCACTTTGCCATTATTGGAAGAAGCGGATGTTCTGTTCGCCCCGTTGGAAATCCCGTCCAATTTGGCCTTATCCGTCCCCGTCATAAAACCCGCTGCCCCGCCGGCAACTGCGTTGGCATGAGCGGTTCCGCCTGCACCTGCATGCGCATCCAGCAAATCTTTCACCATCTGGGCCGAGCCGCTGACCTGCCCGCGCAGGTCAGTCGTTGAAATCGTCCCCAGCGTCGCCCCTGTGCCGATCTTCCAAAGCATCACTGCTCCATCGACTTCAGCCCCGGTCGTATTATGCGTAAAGCTCCCGTCGCTCTTCAAGTAAACGTAATAAGTCGTATTCGCTGCCGGAGAAACAATCGAATACACCGTATCCTCGGTTTTACTCACAATCGTCTGCAAAAAATCGGCCACACCGGGACCGAGCGTAACGTCAATTTTACTTGGAGAGCTGACGTAAACGACGCTTTTAAGCAAAAACGGCTCCCTAACCGCCATCTGATCGAGTTGGTCCCAGATTTTATTAAACGCAGCCCGGCTTACGATTTCATCGCCATACGGCTTTGGAATGCCCAGTTTGGCTGTATTTTTCGGCATTTAAGAAATCACCTCCATTGTGTTCCCCAACATGTTTAAAGCGTTAAATTCGTTCTAAGTCCAGTTTTCGGTGGCCGGATCTACCCCGTATGGATCCATAGACCTGCCACGCTGTCAACAAGAACACCAGTCACATAATCCCGCCGCCATCAAAACCAACAATACCTTGAGCACGTTGTCCTCCCCTCCGACATATGGGCATCAAAATAGCCCCGCATCAGCGAGGCTTTATTTTGATGTGTTTTCATTCCTGCATTTGTCTGAATTCGAATCGGACTTGCGTTCGGATCAGTTGCCGGTATCAGTTCAATGCAACCTAGAGTACAGCCCTGAGTATAGCAGCGTAATGATTTGAATGGCTACCCCGGTACCTGGTTTAAGATTATTTACTCTTATCGGCAGTACATTGTAATATCCAGTCCCGAAAAAAAGATTCGAGACTTACTTATCCAAGTGTGGTCCAACTATATGACTGTCTAATGTTAACACCACTAGGCTTAGTTTCTTGAAAAGTAAAACCATCTGAAGTTGGTGATATAGTGTAACTTGAGTTACTCGATTGTCCTGATGGACTTAACTGATAATACAACCATCTCAAGCTAGCAACTGAGACACCGTATTCATTATATACGACAATGTATATTGCTTTAGGCTGATACGGTAATCCAGTGACATTAAATGATACAGAAGTAACACCTGTTATAAGTGCTGTGGATCCCCTCCGCTCCATTGTATCCAATGTACCTGCTACCCCAAACATGGATACATTTTTGAGTATATTCCCGGGCTGCAGGTTAGGTTCTCCTATGATGCGACCACCACTATAATAACCGGCACCAAGCCATTGATCATACGTAGTTGGATTCCATGTAGGTGCTCCGTTGTTAGGCATCGTACCTTGCACTCCGGCAATCCATGTGCCCGTCAAAACTCTGTCAGTCGGAACGGATACCCCTGCGACATAACCTGATCCATTATGGTAACCCGCCGGAATGCCTTGGTTTGACGTGCTCGGAGTTATCACAACGGAGCCCTGGTTAGGCATTGTGCCGGCGACTCCTGCGATGGTTGTACCATATAGGACACTTGCAGCCGGCACATTAACACCTGCTACATAACCCGATCCATTATGGTAACCTGCTGAAATTGTCTGGTTCGATGAGCTAGGAGTAATTACCGTAGCACCACGGTTGGGCATTGTCCCTGTTTGCCCCGCAATGGTTGTACCGACAAGCACATTCGCGACCGGCACCGACACTGCGGAAACAGTCCCCCCAGAGGTGTATCCAGCCGGAATTGATTGGGCGTTACCGCTCGGCGTATAGTTTAGCGCCCCATTGTTAGGCATTGTCCCAGTTGCTCCTGTTGTTGTAGCGTTACTGAACGTCTTGCCTGCCAGCACATCACCCGTCCCGGCGTTGCCTGTCGCCAGTTGGATGCTGCTAATCTTCGACGATAATTGAGCAAAGGTATCGCTGCCGGATGCCGGTACCCCTTTGCCAGTAATGGCGGCAGCGATTGCTTTTTTACCGTCACTGGCATACTGAAAAAGCTCATTGATTGCTGCGACCACGTTATTTTTAGCCGTGGTGAGTAGCGAGGAGAGAGTACCTACCGCCCCATCTAGTTGGGCTTTTGTCGCAACGTCGCTGGCAACTTTAGTCGCCGTTACAGCCCCATTTGCGAGCTTGGCGGTCGTAACCGATCCATCGGGATGATCAAGCACCGCAGCCGTTTTATGCACGTTCATGTCATTGTCTGTCGCGTATTGCGGATGTGGGTCACTTGCATTCGTATGAGCCGACATCGCGCTATCGACGGTATCTTTACGGGCAATGTCATCGGCAGCGGAAGGCGCAGCCACCTTTGCCCTACCGTTCGTATCGCGCTGCATGATGGTACTCTCTGTTGCCGCCGAAGTTGCCCCGTGTACTCCGCTTGTCGCGGCGACGTGGCTATCTAAATCTGTTTTCCTGGCCGCATTCTGATCTATTGTATCTACCAAAGCGTTATGTGCTTGTCTTGTTACATTCTCGTTGCCTAACGGCCGCGGTAGGTTAAGCCTTGGTGTATAGTCGGGCATGATCAACACCATTCCTTTCTTTTTTTATTTTGTTCCGCCGTTTGTTTCGTGAAAGATACTTGCGGAACGGGCATGTCTGGTTGAGTCAGTCCCATTAGTTTACATACCTCCTATGATGACATTAACATGTATCTGATTATCACTTGTTATCGTACCCTGTTCGGGGTCATCCGAATAAATTCGAACGCTGCCGGATACAGAGTTAGCCCCGAAAGTTACATTAACTAATTTCATTTTTACTTCTGTTCCTGCATTTTGCCCTTCACTCCGTAACCATAGACTTTCCGCTATATCCTTAAAAGCTGTTGCGGTAGCTTTTATGTATAGAGGTGAAGTAATACCACGGTTATCTAAATTTTGTATTAACACAAAATTTGGAGCAAAAGCAACGTTGAAACTAAAAGCATAATCAGCTTGTTTAGTTGTATAGGAACTAAGCGTTAATATGACATTTTGGTTACTTGTGTTGTATTGAATTGCCCCACCACCACCGCCCGATCCGGTTCCCATAATCAAAGCGCCCTTCACATACGCTGTTTTTCCTGCTAGAATGTCAGCAGCCGTTGCCGTAGCATCGCTGGTAAACGTCCCGTTTACATTAAAAATTTTTACCCCTGCTGCAATGTTTGAGGGGGTTAAATTCTGGTCACCTTTTACGGTTCCGCCCCTGATATAACCTAAAGGTAATGGCCAGTCGGAATTAGATGGTACAATGTCCCCTAAAAATCCAATATCCGTAATAGCTCCTGATTTTTGTGCAAAGCTTCCTTTTGACGTAAACGTTGCGGTTTCTACTACTTGCCCAATATTTGCGTTTCCCTGTGGAGGGATAATACTTCCCATATTTAAAAAATTCATGACGGCATCACCCTCTCAATAGGATTTATATAGAGTGTTTGCGTGCCGCTCAGAGATACTACATCAAACGAAGCCAATCCAATGGTATCCACTTGACCGGGAATGAGTTTCATAATAATTTGTCCGCCAATAAGAATATGAATGTTCTGTGTATTTGAAGGGTCAGACTGTACTCTATACCCAATTGCTCCTGTAACGTTAACTGTCTGTGATGTCGTCGTCACGGACTTGTTGCTAGACTGACCGGGTATAAACCGCTCATACGGCATATCCATGATTATAGTTTTTATAGTATCTTTTGGAGTAACTCCATCGGCCCCATAAATCACCACGGGGACGAAAAAATTTTTTTCATCTGCAGTCGGTCTAACCGCTCCGGCCTTACCGTTCGAATCGGTCGGAAATGTAAAAGACATGGTTGATTATCCTCCTTACAGGGCAGTGGAAAATTCTTGTTGAAAAATAGTTTAATAGAAAAATAACCCAATCAGGCGAGTTTACGATATCCTTAAGGTTCTCAAGCCAGAAAAGAGATCGGATCGCAGAAAGAGTTATTCTGTTTATTACTTGATTTCGCCGCGATTGACCAACCATAAAATAGTGTGCTTATTCAACTCCTCTCAGTGGAATACCAGTCTCCGGAATGGAAGTACCGCGGAAAACTTCGATTTGGTCCCATGTTAAACGGATTTCGTCAAGCGCATCCCACGTCCATCTCATATAGTCCAGCTCGTTCCAAATAAAGTAAGTAAACAAGTACTCTACCGATAGATGCGCCGGTTTAATATCGTCGATTAGCTTTTTTAAATCGTTGAGATTGGACGGGATGCCGCGCGTATCGATAAACTTGATATAAAACTTGTATTCATCCAGCTTTTCCACGACATCCACGGTCCCGCCGTCAAAAGCCTCGGCCACGTTTTTAATTTGAGCGACTGTCACCGTACCGGTGCCGCGAAGCTTGGAGATAATGACCGAACGCCGCTCAGCGTAAGGCTTCTGGGGATTCGTCGGAATCGCCAGCTCGCTTTCCCACCGGTCCAGCCCCCAAGTTGCGGATTCCACAAAATGTTGATCAAACACGCTTTCCGAGGCCGTGAACAAAGCATCGAACTCCAAGCCCTCCGTGCTCATAAGCTCTTTCATTTCATATGAATTATCGTAATACCACGGCAAATACCGCATCAATAAATCCAAACGGCTCATGTGAGCACCACCGTCCCCATAACGGCTACGTTCCCATCTTCAATTTGGATATTGCCGGTTCCGCCGTTAACCGTCAGGTTAGAATAATCGAGTACACCCGGGGTATCCAGAATCAAATTTGCAATTCTTGCATAGCGTACCCACGGATCTTCAAAAGCAAGCGATACGAGATATTGCTGTAAAGCCTTTTCAAATACCGCTGATGCTTGCTGTAAATCCGTACCGGCAGTAACGGTCAGTTTGGCGGAAACATCTATAGGAACTTCACCGGCTGCTTCCACCGTAACCTGCGCTCCGATCGGGCGAACGCTCTCGATGTACTCCGCAACTTCGCCGATCACAGCAGGACTTGGCGCCGTCATATCCGTTCCGAGCAGGGCCACCTTTACGGAGAGCGGACCGTTCCATTCAGGGAAAGCCTTCGCTTTACCGACCCCGGGGTTGTTTCGCGCCCAAACTTCATATTGATAGCGGTTCCCGCCTGTAACCGGCTTCGTTACTTTCTGTTGATACCTGTCCAACAAAGACGCATCCGATTCCTTCTCTTCGCCGGGAATAAGGATTTCGGTCAGTTCCCCTCGCGCCAGACCGTCGATATAGTCGATAGGCAGCAAAGTTCCCACCTGCTGATTGCCGATATTCCCCGCCGTCTCGCATTCCATCACGAATTGACCGGCTGCAATCTGTTCAACGGCAACGAAGGTGACGCTTGAAATCGAAAACCTTTTGCCTATCGGAATATTGAACGGTCTGTTGCCGGCATCATAGAACAACCCTTTCAGCTTGGCCTTGGTCGCCGGCTTACGGGTGATCCCCGACCATGCGATGCAGCGATCCAAATATTCTCCACTTGAAGTACCGGCAAAAGACAGGTTGATGTTGGTATCCAGCTCCGCATAAAGCTGCGCAAGCTCAAGTGCTGCCGGTGCCAATGCATCATAGATGATGCTGCCTTCGCGTTTGTCGATATCCGAAGGAATACGCGCAAGCATTCTTTGAAGAATTACTTGATAGGTCTGATTCTCATACATACTAAACCTCCTTGGCTATTTGGAAGCTTCCATAAGTCGATACAACCGTAAATTGGACGACCGCTTCTTCGCCTTCGCTCGAGATTTGCACATTTTCGATCGCTTTAATCCTGTCATCCTGAAGCAGCGCCTCTTGAATCCGATTCGTAATCTTCGAGTTAAAAAATAGCGGGTCGCTTCCCAAAATATCCTTGAACTCGAATCCATAATTCGAGCTGTAAATCAAATATTGGAATCGTTCGGTTTCAAGGATTTTATAGACCGCTTGTTTGACCGCATCGAGTCCGTCCACCCTGCCGCGAATTCGCCCCGTTTTTATATCGAAGCGGTACGTCTTGCTCGGTCCGTTAACCACTTTTTGTGAGTTTGTGCTTGATAAAATACCTCCTTGGGGTATCATACGTTCACCAACTTGTCCAGTATAATGAATTGCTGACCTCCCTGAACGCGAAGCAGCAGCAATTTATCCCCCGTCTCCAAACCTTTTCGGATGACTACCGGTTCGGTCAGGGCTTCTTCCGTTACTCCATCCTTATAAGAATGGCTGTGTTTCAAGTCCACTGTAAAAGGAGTTAGTTGCTCAGGAATGACTAAAAAATCCTCTGAAAGAATTAAGCGCTGGTCGATACTCACTTCCAATGGATTCGTTTGAGTCACGGTTCCGAACATGATCGCCACCGGATTTCCAGCTTCCACCGCTCCGACTCCCGCTTGTTTAATTATTTCCAAAAGTCTCATATCGGATCATCACCTACCCGGATATCCATCAAATCCAAGGACATCGTATGGATCGCCCCCTCGAACTTATGCGTGCATTCGTTCACCAAAAAACGCTGGTTAATTCCGAGCTCGTCGATGCTGATTGAAATATAACAGCCTGCACGGACTCTCGCGTCTCCTAAAGCTTCGATTTGAAACGAGCGCTCCACTCTATTCTTCAGCCTGATCAAATTTTTCAGTGTTTGAATAATTTGCGCTTCGTTCATTTTTTCGTCGAATTCCCGATATTCCTGGAGCAGCCCCCATTGTACGATGTGGCTGTCTTCTTGGGAAATATAATGCTTGTCCTTTCCCTCTTGCTTGCTTTTTTGCACGAGTAGTACCCGGTTGAAGGAGTTTTCGATGGAGCGTTTTTGCTTATAGTCATACACCAAGCTGGCATCTCCAAGCGAAATGTTGACCGTCATATCCTTGGCATCGCGCAAAGACAGCCGCCCAAAATCGTCATAGAAAATGTAATTTACCGTGGTTGCGATAAGCGTCTTGTTTAAGGCTTTGCAGATGATATCCAGCAGTTTTGCATTCAATTCCAGCATGGAAGGAATTTTGTATCCCGTATCGGCAAGATAGCCGACTTTTAATTTGAAGTCTTCGGCAATCCGCTGAATGATCTCCGTTACCGATTTATCTTCAAACTTATAGGAATAGTTAAATAACAAATAACGGGTTTGGTCGTACGCCGTTACCCGTACATCTTCAGCTCTTCCGCCATCCACAGCGAAAACATAACCAAAAAAAAGGTTTTGCCCATCTTTTTTGACTCTGACGATGTTGCCGACATCGAGATTAAAATCGCGGTCTTCATATAATCCGCCTTTGATAAAGGTGAATTCGATGCTGGAAGGCTTGCCGATCTTGCTCGTTTTATAAGTTACCTCCGAAACAATATTGGATATATCCCATAAATTCCCTTTTTTGTCGTTGATTATGATTTCAAGCATGTGTACCTCCCTAATTCTGAGGTATTTTCAGATACTTACCTGCCGGCAAATGTTTCGCTTCCGCATCCGTGAGGCCGTTCAGATCCTGAATCTCCTTGCTGCGGCTGTCATCTCCGAGCAGCATTAAAGCCAATGTGGAAAGATTCATGCCTTCCGGGAGGGAGTATGTTTCCGGTCGAATTCTGCCATCCGGACGTCCGGGAGGTTGTTGAATCAATATCAATTGGCCGTTTTCATCCCTGGTTTCCGTTATTTTTCTTGCCGAGTAGAAAACGTACTCCTTGAGCGTTAAGCTGTACTCAATATCGCCGGGAGAACCTGCAACCTCTTTCCATTCAAATTTTTCTATGGATGCAGGGATGTTGATGTCGCGAACGTCATTTGATGTCAGCTTCGAGGTCGCCATGTTATAAATAAACCGGATAGGTCGTCGGCTTTCCTGCCACTTTCGAATCAGCAGCACATATTGCATCGGGGCTTTCACATCGTTAGTTACAACATACGGAGGATAAGGCTTTTCTGTAAGAAACGGAAAAAAGCTGCTGAAGTTGATCTCTTTGAGCCTCGGATTCTGAATCACATTGATCTCGCCTGCTCTCGTCTCCTGCGTGCCTCCGCCGATGCCGACGATATTGTAGGTTTTACCCTGCCCTTCCTCGCGGACTTCGATGGAATCCGGGTTTACCGGAATTCGAAATCCTTCGGCATAATTGTTGAAGCTAAGCTCGATACCATAATGTTCAATCAATAGGAATACACCCCTTGCGCGGAATTAGCGAGGGTCGCCTCCATCGCTTCTTCGATTCTTTTGATCATCGCATCGATATCGGCGCCTTGATGTATGTCCCCTGTAGATACTTGCACCGTAGGCGTCAACGTAACGAAATTTTGGATGCTTTGAATTTCCGCCAAATCCCGCATGACATCCAGATCTTCGCTGGAAACATCCACGGTATCATCGATTTTGCCCACAGTGTCTACACGTCCTATGTTTGCAGGGGGCTGCTTGGCGTTCCAATTCCCGAAGATACTGTTAAAATCCATATTGCCGCTTCCATTTTTAACGGCGTTGATGGCAATGTCGGAAAACTTAAGACCTTGGCCGAAAGCTTCGGTTACATTCTTTTGAGGCATCCGGTACTTGGATAAATCGCGTACATCTTCATTTGTAGTTGGCTTAAATTGGTCCAAAAACTTGGTGTCTAACGATTCAATGTCAACGTCAATTTTTAGACCCGTTATTGAGTTTATTTTACTGATCAGCCAATTAAGTCCTTTGTCTATGCTTTTAATGAAGTTGATAAAGAATTCAACCATTCCTTTAACAAGATCAAATATAAGCTTTTTGATGGCATACACCGGATCGTTGAACATATTTGCAAAAAACTCGACAAATGCGACAAGCCAGTTCCAAAATACGGCGATTACATTTTGCAAATAAGCAAACAAGGCGAAAAACGCTCCCGACACGAAGCCGACAATTTGTTGGGTGGATACTCCAAAATCATTTAAGACGGCAATAAGTAAAGCTACAATGGCAATGACGGCAAATACAGGCCACACCGCGATAATCCAGGAACCGAGCCAAATTGCGGCAACGACAGCCGCTATAATGCCAACGGCCAACAACACGTTCTGTAATGCTACTAAGTGATTCATAATGAAGCCGACAACTGTTGACGCTGCGTTGCCAATAGCATATAAAGCAACCTGCAGACCTGTAAAGAAAGGTTTGAATTTCCCTTCGTCAAATGCTTGATTAAGCACGGTAATCAGCGGCAGGAGAGATTGTAAGGCCATCCCCCCGGAATCGGCCAACGCGGACTTGAATTTTCCGCTCAATTGGTCTAATTGTTTTGTAGGGGTGCTGAGCATCTTGTCAAAAGCTTCTTTCCCCATGCCCTGTTTTGCCAAAAGCTCATCGAACGCTTTTAAAAACCCATCCATATTACCTGATTTACCAAGTTCACCAAGATTCAATTTCTCTATTTCGCTCTCAGGAATACTAAATTTCTCGGCAAGTGAAGAGGTATCGCCGGAAAATGCTTCTTTTACCGCCGAAACCGCTTCTTCGTACCCGCTGCCGGAGCTGTCGAAGGCATGAAGCCGCTGCGCAAAATCATTAAGCTTGGTTAATTGATCCGTGTTTTTGGTTACCGACAAAAGTGATAAAGATCCTTCCAGCGCTTCTTTGACTTCGGTACCCGTTTTAAGTGCATCGGCTTTAAACTTCTCAAACATCGCCGATCCGACCTCGGCATCCCCTGTTTTTGCTATAAACATATCTTTTAGCTTCTGATATTCCATGGCTCCGCCAATGGTTGCTTCGCCGAGCTTCTGGATAGTCTCCATACCTCCGAAAGCTTCTCCTACAGACTTTGCTTTTTCCAAGAACCCCTCGGATTTTTCATTGGCTCCTATTGCTTCGGAAACTGCTCCTGTAGCAGCGGAACTATTAGCCGGTCCTGGTTGGTTTCCTCCGAATAATTGTTTAATTCGGCCCGCGGCGACAGCCAGTCTTGCCACATTCAAAGCAACCTGAACGATAACCGGAAGCCTCCTCAAAAAGACTCGAATCGTCCTTCCTACTCGGCCCAGGCTGCTCGTATTTACCGCTGCACCTACATTCATCTGGACAGGGACACTGAGCTGCTGCTGCAGCTTTTGAGCCGTCTTGGTAGTTGCATTCATACTTGTTCGAGCTTTCGCCAAAGTTTGGGAAAACCGGTCAAAGAGCCTTAATGTTGCGCTGATTGTTGCCAAATATTTACCCTCCTTTCCTAAAATAACGATGTTTTGACACTTCAATAAAAACGGGAAAGGCAGGAGCCTCCTCCACAACTTAGGGACAAGCTCTCTGCCCTTCCCGTAACTACTTTCCCCAAATTACCTCGACTTCTTCGCGCGATGCTGCTTTTCCGTCTCCACGCGAATATCAATCATCGCATAAATGACGGCGCGCTCGCGCTTCGACATCTTCAGCAAATCTTGGGGTAAAATTTTTAGCTCATGGAGGGCGTAGTAAGCATAGTTAGCCTCACCGTCGCCCCCTTTAATCAGTTTTTTACGTCATCGACAAGCTCGTTGATATCCTGATCGAACCCGTTAAGCTCCTGTACCTTTTGAATAAGGGTCGTATACTCCCCGGGGAGCAGCATTTTCCGCAGAAGGTTTTCTGCGCCGAGGACCCCGTAGGAACTTTGAAGTTCGGCATCCTTAAGGTTAGGGAAAACGACACTCGCGACAACCAGGCGGGCGATATATTCCTCGGAGTTCGTCTCCGGAACATACATCCCGTTTTTACCTTTTACTCGGCGCGTAGCCGCCTTGCGGCACTCCTCGTTTTCCGCTTCGGTCATGCTCCGAAGTTTCCAGGGAACCGGCTGTCCCTGCTCATCCTTGAACCGTTCGGAGACGACAACCTCTTCCGTAATGTCGATGGCTGCGTTTTGCGCATAGAAAACACGTAAGTCGCTCATAGATACTCCTCACCTATTAAATAATTTTTGTAAAGTTATCTTTAATTTCGACATCGTCATAAGTGAACGACACTTCTTCTTCAAGAGCATCCGAATCGGTGTCAAGCGAAGCCATGATCACGCTGTCCAGATTGACGTTTTTCAAAATCACCGTTTGTTTGCCGATGCTCGACGAAGGATCTTCGTTCACAACCTGAATGTCAAAGAAGGCGTCCTTCCCCGTCGTGATGTAGTCATGCATCATTTTCCGGAACTTGGTCGTCACATAGTAAATCGTCATAGTTCCGGTGCCTTTCCATCCCTTCGGCTTATACTGAGTGCCGCGCTTACCAAGCGTTTTGATCTCGGCCTTGTCCTTTTCGGCCTTTGCCTCCAGTTTCTTGACGTAGAACATTTCTTCCCTTTGACTTCCGATAATCATAAAAGCCTTGCCCTCTTGACCACTGATCGTATCTCTCGCCTGTAAAAATGCCATATTACTTCACCTTCACTTTCGTATATACTTTTTCAATCGAATCCACTGGCTGAACGCTTACTTCCACGTACACGCTGTCGGAATCTTCGCCCGGCAGAACGACAACATCCGTTTCCGAATTTACATTTTGAACGGCATTGATGTTTTGAAGAGACTTGAGGTACGTAATGTATTCGTTCCAAAGCGTGCTTCGGCCGTCGGCATCGTTATCGACTTTGCCGTTGTAATACAGATCGAAAATGTTTTTGAAATCTACAGCGATGCCGTCAAGCACGCGGATCACGCGGTTTTTGGAAAACATTTTGCCCTTGGCCGGGCTAAAGCTTTTGAAAGAATTGATGTCCTGCTCGACGATAGCCCGGTTGTTGTTTTGAACGAAAACAAATTCCCCGTTCAGCAGCGCAGCTTCAATTTGAGAGTTCGTATACCGGATATCCACGTCAACCGCATCATCGTACGCTTGGTAGGTAAGAGATTGGTTCACCTGGGCTGCAGCCGTCGCAGCAGCCACCCAAACAGTAGCTTTAACGGAGTCAATGATCGTGCCGTCCGACAATTTTACACCGTTTTTGACGCTGATGATCCCTTCATAGTCCGCTGCAGGATAGTTTTCCACGACAACCTGAACCTTTCTTCCCTCGCTGTCGCGCAAACGCTCCACAAAAGATTTATACAACGATTTAAGCGTCGCATCGTTCGAGACGAGCGCCATCGTTTGAAACTCAAACACTTCAATGGCGGTTAAATAATCCATATGATCCTGGTTGGTCACCGTACCGTTGGCACCTCCGGTTAACGGAGCGCCGGCTGTAGTCGTAAGCGTGCCTGCACCGCTGAAATCGACCCAATCGTTATTAGCGAGTTCGTCAATGCCGGACACTGTTTGAGAGTCGACTTCTTCGCCCGAAAGCAACGTTTTTACATCGAACTTGGAATTGTCATCCAAATTGGTCTGGACTACAATCGAAAGATCGTTGCCTCTGGTTCCGCCATATTTAGCGGTTGCTGTCAGGTTGGAAACAGCAACCGTAGCTTTCGTTCCCGTGTTCAGACGATAAAGCAGCAACGTTTTTGCCCTTTTCAGCGCTTCCCTCACCAGCAAAATTTGGGGATTCGAAATATCGTAGCCCAAGACAGCGCTCGTATCGTCACCGGCGCTGATCGTCATCACTTTTTTGGAATCGCCCCAGCTAAGCGGCAAGCCCATCGTGACAACGCCGCGTTCACCCGCCGTGCCGGCAGGACCTCCCTCACCTACAAAATTAATATACATACCGGGACGAACTTTATTTTGAATGGTCCATGTTCCACCAGCCATTTATTTCACCAATCCTTTCTGAAACTTATGAATAATTGTCTCGACTTGCTCCGTCGTATAGTACTCGCCGTTTTGAAGAAGGGCGTTTAGCGCATCCTTTTCTACAGACGAAAACTGATTGGACGCCAAAAACTGTTGTTTTGTAAACACAGGAGCATCGTCCTGCGATTTAGGCTTATTTTCTTTAGACATTGTGAAGTTTCTCCTCCTGTTTCAAGTGCATCATTTTGGGGGACGGCAGCTTATCTTTTATGAGATAAACGTCAAAATTGACGAAAAAATGAAGAACTTGATCCATGATTTCAAACTTTATATCGCTGCTTCGAATAGAAGAGCCCGAATAAGGTACAAATTCCAACTGATCGAATAATCGCTCGCCCATGATCTCGCAATCCGTTCTTTTCTGGGACGAATTCCCATCGGGAATGAACTGAATTTCAAATGCGTAGGTCCGTTTGTACCTTCCGCCCGTCTCCCGGCTCTGAACGCCGTTTAAGGTAAATAGGAAGAAACAAGGCTTTTGAAATTCCTGCAATTCGTCCGTGTATATCGAAATTCCCGGTTCCATCTCCGACAGACGCTGCGCAATACCATTTTTGATATCGCTGTTTGTCATATTCACCATCCCAAATGCTGCTTAATAAATCGATTTGCTTTATTTTCCACCACTGCGGCCATCTCGTTTTCCAACTCCCGAAGCGATTGGAAATCCGCACCTTGATATTTTATCTCCACCGTATAGAAGCCGGCCTTTCTTTGAATAGGTCCGGCTGTCCAGCCGCTGTGGTCTTTAGGTGTCTTCTTTATAACTTTTGCCCTCAATCTGGAAGCAAGCTCATCCAAACAATCCTCAAAAAAGCGAGGTGTAGCAGCATGCATGTTATCGAGCTTTTGCCCCAAAGCATTGAAATCTTTAAATTCAAAATCGCCAAATTTGCTCATAGGCCTTCCCGCTCTGAATGAATTCTTGTTAAACGAAACGTGAATACCACTATAAAGCGTACTTACCTATCGTTCAAAACCGGACCCGCACGCCGGTCCGGCATCGTCACGCTGCCGCGCATCGCCCGTTCACCTCCCGTTCAATTCGGCTGAAGCCGCTTGGTTCGCGCCGATTCCTTGATGCAGACCGGCTTCATGCAAAACTGCACGCTGCCCTCCCACCGTCCCCAAATGCAGGAAGCGCATTTGCGCGGCGGCATCAGCTTCGGCTCGTCGCCGCCGGCGAGTCGAGAACTCATCCTGCCCCACCTCCTTCCGCCAAAGCTTGCTTTACGGAAACAAAAAGAGCCGCCCTGCGGCAGCTCCCTGTCCACCCCGGGTTTAACCGGGTTGTTTATTGTTCCTGACTTGATTATAAAACAAGAACATGTGTTCGAACAATTTTTGTATATTGTTCCTTATTTGCCAAAATTGTCAGCCTGAACGATCCGGTTACACAATAGCCCCAAAAGTCTTAAAGTCAGCCGCCGGACCAACATACTCCCACGTCACCGTACCGTCCATGGCGCTTCCCGATGTGTGTGTGGGTGCTACGCCGCCGGATGTCCCCGTACCGGTCTGGGATGCTCTATACACGTAGTTCCCGGACTTAACTACCTTACCGGAGTCATATAACTTATTTGCCCCCCACGTTAACTCATAGGAGTAACCTGCTGTCATACACACCCACCCTATATATGCAGTCGGATTGGTATTGTATATCTTATCTCCTTTATTCCAGTAAACCGCTGCGGTAGGCAGGGCAGAGAGCTCAGTAACTCTTTTACTGCTGCTGCCTGCCCCTATGTTATTATAGATTGTGCAGTAGTCGGCAGACACCGATATGATGGTCGTTCTGCTGCTGCCCATGTTAACAAATAAATTTCCTTGGATTACGTGGTCCTTTGAAGCATACACAGCACCTATCGCGGCTTGGGTAGCGTTACCGTGATCGGCAAGGTCAAATACGTTGTTGGAAACTGTAACCCTGTCGCCCAGTAAATTGACTACGCCCCCCCATGTATTTTGAGCCGATGTTGTTATATACCCGCTTATATAGTTTTCACTGATAATAGAATTTCCGAACACCCTTATACCGCCAACCCTGTTCCCTTTTACTATTGACCCTGCCGGTAAAAGCATGATTTTACCCGGGGAGTAGTTGTTCTCTACTGTCCAGTTAGCATCGGCTATATTCGTATATACTTCAATTGAGCACTCCTGGGCCGGATTAGGCATGATCATTCTATTGTCCGATATAATGTAGTCCTTGCCTCCACCGTGTATATCCATGGCATTGTATGGGCATTCGGCATCCAGCTCGATGCTGTTGCCAATGATACTAACCCCTTTGATGTTGGCCGCTATAGCATTGTTAGCAGCCACGCTGATACCGGAACAGCTGTGCCCACTAAGCGGATCGGTTTTAACTTTAATGGTGTTGTCTTTGATGACAATATTTTTCGCAGACTGACCGGGTACCGTCATTTCCAACTTTATGGACTGACCATCGAAATACATAGGAATGCCAGGGAGCGGTGCTCTAACTATCTTGTTATTAGAGATATTGATATTTTCCAATATACCGCTGCAGCCCAGATTGGCGCCAATGACGGTGTTATGTGAAATATTAATATTCTTATAAACAGCCAATGCCCCGCCAAAAGCTATAGAACCCCAGTTCTCTATAGTGTTGTACACGATGTCCCCATAGCTGGTTGTCCCCGGATTGAGACCGTTTACCAAACTTCTTAGGATGAGGGCCTCGGCTGTACCGACTTTACTGCCTCCGCTCATATCTATACCATTATAGCAGTCTTTCATCAAATTATGATCCACCATATACTTGGTGCCGCCTATGCCGCCGACATTAGAGCAGCTATGGTGGAAATAATTTCCGGTTATCCTGTATTCCTCACAACTTCCCTGATTGGTGCTTATCATCCTGCCTTTTTGGTATCTGAATTCACAATCTTTCACGACAAAGTTTTTATATGGGCCATTGCCTGTCGTGTTAAGGAATACGTGGGCGAATTCGCAGGTAAAAACCCGATTTCCTCCATCAAGCACTACTCCGTCAATAGTCCAGTTAGACGCAGTATCCCCCTTGCCGCTGAGAGTGGTTTGGTTATCCACACATATATTTGTGTGACATAAGATGATCCCCTTCTCCTTGGATACCAGATTTACATTGGATGTGATGAGCAGAGTTCTGGCTGTATCAGGGTTTACTTTGACATGGTATACACCCCTGGAAAGCAGGATAGTACCTCCGCCGGCAGCGCTTAGCATGTCGTACATTTTGTTGATTATCGCCGTATTATCACCTAAAACTGCCATATTGGATACTGTGTTGATAGCGGAGTCTGCTAACACCAGGGAAGTGGTGCCGCCGCCCGAAACTATAGTTGTGGTTAAAATTCTGTTTACCTTTGAGGCAGGCGGAGTTGAAGACACCCACGGCGGTATCCCTGCGGAAATATCGCCTTGGCCCATATCTTCCATAAATGCCGTAACATCCCTGAAAATACCCAAGATCCCCCTACTGCCCGGAGGGTTGGTCTGTTCGCCATACACTGCCCACCCATGCCGCTGCACTCCTGTAGGGAAGGTGATTTTGACCCTGCCGGTATCATACCCTAATTTGTCAGGCGCATTATTGATTTCAGCAATATCGCTGACAGCCGTATATCCGCCGTATTTATCAAGGATACAAATCCTATATCTATAAGTGGTGGTACCGGCAGGCACGGGAACGTTGTACTTATTCGTTAAAGTGAGCGTGGGCAGAGGGACTTTGGTTGGAAATGTAGATTGCAAATTGGCTCCTGCCCCTACAATCATGATGGTCTGCCCATCTTTAAACTTGGTCTTATCGGCGTCCGGTATGGTCAAAATGTTTGATCCTGCGGAGATAGAGGCCCTGTAGGTGATGACGCCTTTCTCCTCGTCCCCTTCATTAGTACCGCCAAACCATTGCGGATAAAATACGGACCCTTTTACACTGGTTGTGTAGGTCCCACTTCCTGTAAATATTGGCTGCAAAGGTGCGTCTATCGGGGAGTCTATGGCAACAGTACGACCGGCGTTTACTTTCAATCTGGCACCGGCAGCAAATACGACCTTTTTTGACTTCGGTAAAGTTAAGTTGGCGTCTACAGCGTATACTCCCTTAGGGAAAATAATCGTGCCCTCGTCACTGTTCACAGCGTTTGTAATTGCCGATGAATCGTCAGTGACTCCATCGCCAACAGCGCCAAAGATTTTTACACTTATACCCAGATCCGTACTCATCTTATCACCCCATATTTATTGTTTATAAAAGCTTAGCCATCTATTTTCCAGGACCGCTCAGCCAATAGGGTGCATAATATTTGATGAGAGAGTACATCTCCTCAAACTTTTTTTGATGCCATGCGTTGTTAAGGTGTACCATTTCTTCAAGACGATAAGTTGGCGTTTTGCGCGATGGTCGAAACAGACGCTCGCTACCTGCCCAGCTCCTTAATCAAAAGCTGTACAGGTCCGTATTCTTTACCGATTTGTTACTGCACCAACCGCATATACACTCCATACGGCGCGGCCGTCGCGACGCCTTGGCGGTTTTTGCCGGAAGATACGCTTGTACTCTACAAAAGTATCGTACCCTGTGACGCTGCCTGTGCATACAAGAACAGCTATAGCACAGGCACGCTGCAACTGACGATTGCTCCAGTAGGGTACAGTCTAAAGCCGAAGTCCATAGTGAGTTTACTGGATGGATCTATGCAGTAGCCGTTATTCCAGACCCGCCATTGGCCTTTACAGTATATGCCGAAACAGCTTGGCCGGCTCTAGGCGTGCTTACTGATTTAAGGGTTGCCGGTACGAGCCATCCTTGCCCAAAATGTTCCTCCTCCTTCCACAAAAGATTTACTACCGGAAACAAAAAGGAGCCGCCCTACGTCAGCTCCCTGTCCAACCCAGGGTTCACCCAGATTGTTCATTGTTCCTGTCATTACATATAAACCGGAAAGGATTTTATTTGAATTTTGGTTTAATATGCCTTAAATAATCAAATCATCAACCCGTCCGATCTCTGCTTACTTCCTCTCCATACA
Source organism: Paenibacillus hamazuiensis (assembly GCF_023276405.1). Classification (NCBI taxonomy): domain Bacteria; kingdom Bacillati; phylum Bacillota; class Bacilli; order Caryophanales; family Paenibacillaceae; genus Paenibacillus; species Paenibacillus hamazuiensis. The sequence continues at coordinate 7,888,169 of NZ_JALRMO010000001.1, read as the reverse complement.
TATAAGATGCAAGCTGCACCATCAGATCCCGGCGAATTTCGTACAGCCGCTGCCGCGACACTCCGATGTGCCGGGCAATCGCGTTCATCCGCTGCCCGTCCAACATACATTCGAGCACGGTCCGGTATCGGCCGTCCTTCACTTGCTCCGCCGCCGCGTCGATCCGCTTCACCTTCTCCTCCAGCGCCAAAAGCCGCTTCCAGCATTTATCCCGCTTCTGCACTTCTCTTAATACGACGCTGCTGTACGTGCCCTTGCCTTTCGGTTGGGCGGCATCGATTCCGTATTTGGACGTTAAGCCGGTGTCGATCTGTTCCAGTTCTTCCCGCAAGCGGACCATTTCGCGCACCATCCACGAGTAGTCTTTAACTTCCTCATCCACCTGGATGGCTCTTTCGAAGGCTTGTCCGGAGGAGGAACCATAATCTTCCTCCGCTTCCCTCACTACCGCTTTACGCGCTCCGGATCGCGGCTTCCATTCCGGGCAGTCCTCAACTTGTCCGATCGATATTTGATGAATGCGGCAAATGCTCTTCTCTCCCCAAAGACTGCCGGGACATGCTCCGCAAATATGTTCCCTGAAATGCTCTTGATCCGTCTTCGTCCATTTCGTCATGGTTCACGGCTCCTTCTATGCAAACATATGTTCCTATTCAATTATATTATGTACGCATTTCGCGTACATTTCAAGCATAAATTTTAATTTATTTCCAGACTATTGAAAAAACGTACGCGTTATGCGAAACTATATATACAAACATAAGTTCGCCGGAGATGAAGACAAATGATCGGTCCGAAATTGCAGCAGCTTCGCAAAAGCCGCCGCTGGTCCATCCAGCGTATGGCCGATGAGCTGGGTATCGCCAAAAGTACATATGCCGGTTACGAAACAGGGTATCGGGAGCCGTCGCTGGACACCATCCGCAAAGCGGCCGTGCTGCTGCAGGTTAGCGTGGACGAACTGCTCGGAACAACTCCGCCGAAGGAACCGTCTCGTGGCGGATTTGACGCGGAAGCTTCAGGTTCGGGCAGTTCCGCAGGGGAACATCCCGCAACGGGCACTCGCTCGCGCACGAGCGATCAAGCGGTGGAAGGGCCGATTCGCGAAGGGAGTTCGCATAGAAGCGGTCTCGCCGAGCGCCGTCCCGGGGGCCCCGGAACGCTTTTTGCAAGGGGAGCGCATTTCTCTTTAAGCCGTTCTCAGGTGCACAACGTTCCCACAGAGCGCAGTCCGCGATTAAGCGGCGATGCCGTAATGGGACTTCGCCATACGGCCCCCTCTACCGCAGGTACCACAAATGCCGACGATGCTACTGCGGAAGCTTCAGGTTCGGGAGATGATACCGAAGGTTCAGCCAGTAGGAACGGCCATGCCGATAAAGATGCAAGTACCGCCACCTCCTCCTCAACCGTTCTCCCCGAGCTTTCGCTGCAGGATACCGATCCCGAGCTCGGCTTGTGGTTCAAGGAGCTGCTCGAGGCCCCGGAGGAACGGCGCGCGGAGCTTAGGCAGATTTGGGATATTATCAAGCAGCGGGAAGCGGGACGCTCTCCTGGACAGCGGCAAGGAGAATGAAGCGGAAAGCCCTCGGAAAGGCTTTTCTTCAACCTATATATCGAACGTTCATTCCCGTTCTATGGGTAACGGCGAATGAAGAGGCTTGAACTTTTTTAATACGGTCAGATATATGGAGGGAATTTATGAAGTACGGATATAAAATGACGCCGCTGGAGGAGACAGTGAGCGGAATGCTGCAGCATCTCGGAATCACGCAGCCGGAGCAGCTGGAGCCGGAAGTTATAGCGGACAAGCTTGATATTTGGGTGCATTATGCAGAGATGAGCAGCAGGGCGCTCGAACGCGGCGGCATGGGCTCGATCATTCTCGACAGCAGGCTTTCGCGCGAGGAGCAGATGGAGGATTTCGCCCACGAGCTGTGCCATATACTGCTTCACGCCGGCAACCAGTTGGTCATGCCGATCGATTTCATCCGGCTTCAGGAGGCTAAGGCCGATCAGTTCGCGATGCACCTTTGCGTGCCCACTTTTATGCTGCTCGCGCTGGAGCTGCCGGAGCACAAGACCGAAGCGGCCGCTTCGATCGCAAGCATATTTCGCGTCCGTCCGGCGTTTGCGCTGCGCAGGCTGGAGCATTTCGTCAGGCAGTCGCTCGCCTCGCGGCGGGAGGATGATTTTCAAGCCGGCATTCGGGGGCAGGACAACCGGTTTAGAAGCGGTGGCATCGATTTTGCCGTTCGAACAGGCCGTTCAACGATGCTTTACAGTAAGGAAAGAGGCGTCGTCGGATATGTAAAAGAGGAGGCCGACGATGCAAACTAAAATCATACCGGTGGTCGCCGAAGGCCGAACGAAGCGCTTTTTCAGCTTGAGCCTGGACGATGCCGACTTGTCCCGCGCCCCGCACCTGCAACTGCCCCGGGTGACCGAGGCCCAGTTCGCGCTGCAGCTCGCCGACGAGGGACTTGCCGGACTCGGCATTCGCCAAGGCGACTATCTGCTGTTCGGAACGACACAGCCGCTTCGCGCCAGCGGACAAATCGCACTGATCCGCCAAGAGGACGAGTATATTATCCGGGAAGCGCATTGGTCGGGGGATACGACCCTGCTGCGGGTACCGGGCGACATATACCCCGAGCTGCAGCTGCCGACGGAGAACATCCGGATCGTCGCGGTGCTCGATAACGCGATGAAAGACGACGAGCATGTGCAGATCGTTCATTTTCACTGACCGGTCGCATGAGGAAAACTTAAGAGCGATAGCTGCTCCCCCAACAAAGTGAAGATACGCTTCGCAGCAAATTCCGAATACTTGGTGGGGCCCCCGGCGGCGGAAGTTTTTTCTCGCGATTCGGAATGTTGGACGTCTCCAGCTAATTAATCTCTATACAAATAACCCGGAGGCCGCTTCTGCGCCTCCGGGTTCGTCCGCCGCCGATGGACCCTTCCACCGGTCCGCGGCTCATGTGTGTCCGTGCCATCACATCTCCGCCTGCCGCGCCAGGCTGACGCGGGTTTTGACGATGATTTTACGGATGCTGTCTTCCGACAGATGGTATTTTTCGATCAGCTCCCTTACGGTTGAGCCGTTCTGATACTGCTGAAAAATTTCGTTGTTGCGCCGTTTGATGAACAGGCGGGTTCCGTTGTTCTCGCCCCATCCCGCGCGTTTTTGTTCTTTTTTCGGTATATAAATAATCTCACCCTGAATGTATTCTTGCAGCTGTTTAAGCAAGCTAGGGGGAAGAACATCTTTTCCGTTTTTGTAACTCATTTACAAAAACCTCCTTAAGTTTACCTTGAGCTGTTTCCGACTTCCAAGCATTAACTCCAAATGCAAATCCAAATGTATTAAGTGTGCTCATCGTTATACCTCCTAATTAGTTTTTTGAATTTCCCGAAAAACAAAAAAACGTCTGCAGCAGACGTCACGAGCCCGAACCCAGGCGGCAAAAATGAAAAAACACGATCCCCAAAAACAATCGTGTACCCCTGGTTCTTCCAATATGAAACTTAGCAGGTGGACGGTCTTGTTACGAGCTTATTCAATTGTTAATCGGGAAACCCCTCAAATCCAAATGTTGTCAGCACGGCACAACGCTCCTTTCACCTGTTATTATTTAACATTATTATCCAACACACTTTCAGTATAACCAAAGACAAGTATGTATGTCCAGCAAAAAATATAGGGGAGGCCCGAAGGCCTCCGGTTGCAAGGCTCTGCTTTACGCAGAGACCACCTCAGGTAACGTAATCATTTCTTTCGATCACTCCTTTCTCGAGAACTGGCCGCTTCCTCCGTTCGCTAGCTAAACGAAGCCGCTGCAAACGTCGCCATTTGCCGCGCTGCCGGCCGCACTTCCATTAACTCACATTCGGAAGGCTCGCTCAAGCGAAAGAATCGTTATACCGATTTAATCCTTGCCGCAATCCCTGCGGCGAGCAGCTGCAGCTCCCGGGAGCGTATCCACAGCAGCTCTTCGGCTTCTTCCACGGTGACGGGGCGGAACCGCACGGTATCACCCGGCTTCAGCTGCGCGAGCAGGGGCAGATCGACGGCCGCGACGTGGGCGATCCGGGGATACCCCCCGGTCGTCTGGCAGTCGGCGAGCAGCACGATCGGCTGCCCGCCCGGCGGCACTTGGACGGTGCCGGGGGCTACCGCCTCGGACACCATCTCCAGCGGCTGCCGAAGTTGGAGCTCCGCTCCTTCCAGCCGGCAGCCCATCCGGTCCGACCGCACCGTCACGCGGTACGGCTCGGACCAGAACCGATCCCGGGCAGCGGGATCGAAGCGGTCCAGCTCCGGGCCGGGGATCGCCCGGACCGTGACGCCTTGGCCGTAGGCCGGCAGCAGCTCCGGCTGCACGAACCACGGCGGCCACGCCGCCGCGGCGCCCGGCGCGGCCGCCGCCAGCCGCTCCGCGAGAGCCCGCCCGGCCGGGCCGGGCTCTCCGCGGGCGAGCGTATCGCCGGCCTGCAGCGCACGGCCGGCGAAGCCCCCGAAGCCGCCGCGCACGTACGTGCTGGCGCTGCCCATAACGGCCGGCACGGCGAAGCCGCCGGCCACGGCGATGTACGCCCGGCAGCCGCTGCGGGCGTAGCCGAGCTCGAGCACGCTTCCGCGGCGAACCAGCACCGGGCGCCAATACGGCACCGGCGCGCCGTCCACGCGGGCGTCCAGCTCGCCGCCGCAGAGCGCGATCAGCGCGCTCTGCTCGAAGCGAAGCGCAGGGCCGGCCATCGTCGCCTCCAGCACGGCGCAGCCTTCGGCGCCTCCGGCCAGCAGGTTGGCCACCCGCATCGCAAATGCGTCCAAAGCGCCGCTCACCGGCACGCCGACGCCTCTATAGTCGAAGCGGCCGAGGTCCTGCACGGTCGTGTGCAGGCCGGGCCGCAGCACCGTCACGGTCATAGGCCGCCCCCCTTTCCGCCTTTCGGCACGGCCAATCGGCGAAGCTCCTCAAACTTCGCCTCCGGCACAGGAACGAACCGGACGCGATCCCCGGGCCTCAGCAGGGCCGGCGGCTGCCGCAGCGGGTGAAACAGCCGGACCGGCGTCCTCCCGATGATTTGCCAGCCTCCCGGCGATTCAAGCGGGTAAATGCCGGTTTGCCGGCCGGCCAAACCGACCGAACCGGCCGCTACGGACAGCCGCGGTTCGGCGCGGCGCGGCATTTCAAGCTGCGGCGGAACGACGCCGAGATACGGAAAGCCGGGGGCAAATCCGACCATGTACACCTTGTATACATCCCGGCTGTGCAGCTCTACGACGGCATCCTCCGTCAGCCCGCAGCGCCTCGCCACTTCCACAAGATCCGGTCCGTAAGCGCCGCCGTAGCATACCGGGATTTCAAAGAGCGAAGCGCCCGAAGCGGACTCCCCGGCACCGTCGGCGGGCTCAGCTTCGCTCATATCGTGAAGCCGCTCGCGAATCCAGCTGCATATGCGCCCGTACGCCGAATCCGGGGAGATAGGTGATTCCCCGGAGATCGGTGCTTCCGCCGAGATGCGAAATCCTTGCCAGGAAGCACCATCTGACGGTATGCCGGACTTTTCCTCCGGCATGTCCGCGCGCCTTACTTCCGCCTCGCTTCCCGCGTCCATCCGGACCTCCGAAGCACCGGTCGCTCCTCCCGCTTTCGCCTTACTAAAGCTGTCACCGACTTCCGCAGCCCGCTGCACTGGCCCGCCTTCGCCCGCGCCCCCCTCGTAATACACCGTTACGGTCGCATAAGCGCAGGTGATCTCCGTCGCCAGCGGGTGCCTCGCCCTTTCCAATCGGCCGGCCGCCTCCTGAACGGCTTCGAACACCGCAGGATCCACAGCGCTGCCGAAGCGCACCGTCACTGCCGCATCTCCGAGGGGATACAGCTCGAACTGCGATACGGACGGCATCTTCTAAAACCCTCGCTTGCGCAGCCAGTTCGCACAAAGCGTCGTCCACGTATGGGCCTCCGGATGATCCCCGGCAAGGCCGAGGCCGTGCCGTCCGCTCTCGTACACGTGCAGCTCGTGCGGCACCTTATGCCTGCTGAGCGCCATAGCCAGCTGCAGGCTGTTCTCAACCGGAACTGACGCGTCGTCCGCCGTATGCCACAGAAAAGCCGGCGGCGTCTCGGCGGTCACCTGATGCTCACCCGACAGCAGTTTGACGAGCTCTTCATCCGGCTCGGGTCCGAGCAAATTCGATTTTGAACCGGCATGCGTAAATTCTCCGAACGTAATAACGGGGTAACACAGCACCATCAAGTCGGGACGGCTGCTTTCGCGTTCCACCGCATCGTCCGCTTCCGGATTGCCGAGGTCGTAGTGAAGGCCCGCCGACGATGCCAGATGCCCGCCCGCAGAAAAGCCGAGAATGCCGACGCGCTGCGGATCGATATTCCAGCGGGCCGCCGTGCTCCGCACGAGCCGGATCGCCCGCTTGGCATCGCCGAGCGGCACCGGATGCCGGTAAGGCGCAACGCGATACTGCAGCACGAATGCGGCGATGCCCAGAGAATTGAGCCAGCGTGCTACAGGCTCCCCCTCGTGCTCCGCTTTTCTTCCGTAGCCGCCCCCCGGACAAACGATGACGGCGGGAGCCGGATTCGCGCTTTCCACCGGAAACGGCACGATGTACGGAATATCTTCTTTTCCAGTTCCCTGAGCATAAGGTGTCCCATCAGACCACAATAAAATTTCTTCCATCCCTTTTCCTCCTCGTCGCTAAACCAATATTGATCAACAATCCGCAATCCGTTCCATATAAAATCATACAACAGCGTGAAAACGTTCGCATCTTTTTTTGCGCCGGAAATTTCATATGGGCCGTGACGAATGGCACACGTCTTAACCCCGGTGGTTTTTCGATCGGAAGTTTGCCCCTACTGATACAGCTTGCGCAGCTCGTCCAGCCGGTTTTTGATCATCTCCACCGCAAAATCCGGCTTTGTGAGCACGGCCTCCGTTCCGTAACCCATGAAAAAGTCGATCGCCCAAGGAATGAAAGGGCGGTCGATCGTCGTCCGAATCACTCCGGTTCCGTCGGAACGCACATGCAAATCGGAGGAAAGCCAGATGTCGGATTGGCATTTTTTCACGCCCCGCGGCGTCAGCTCCACCTCCAGCTCCACTTCATGCGTTTGGTTTTCAAAAGAAAACCAGTCTACGAGCGTTTTTTTCCGCACATCTTCTCTCCGTACGGACTGATCGTTTTTGACCTCGGCCGATACGATCCGGTCTACGCGGAACATCCGCATCTCTTCGCTTTTAAAGCAATAGGCTGGACAATACCAGAGCCCGTTCATCGCATACACGCCGATCGGCTGAATGTCCCGCTTGCTGACGCCGTTTTCGGAGTCGTATTCGATGAACAGCACCTGACCGCGAAGCGCCGCTTCCAGGCACGGCTTTAAATATTTCGCCCCCAGCTTGTGCTTCGGCACTTTGAACATAAAGCGGTTCTGAAGCGCCTGAATGCGCTCCTTGGCCTCTGCAGGCAAGTAATGATAAAACTTTTTCAATGCGGAGACGGACGACTCCTCAAAGGGCAGCGCCGAGTATTGCTCCAGCGACTGGTAAGCGAAAAACATCGCCGTCGCCTCCTCTTCGGAAAAACATATCGGAGGCAGCATTTTCTCCCGCAGCACACGGTAACCGCCCCCCGCCCCCACTTCCGAATACAGCGGAACCCCGAGCTCGCTCAGCTCCTGAAGATCGCGTAAAATCGTCCGCTTGGACACATGAAACTCGTCCGCAAGCTCCTGCACGGTAAACCTTCTTTTGGCGTTTACCGTCATGAGCAGCTCGATGAGCCGCTTCGGCTTGGCCATCCCCGGTCCTCCTTTTCCGCCAAATTATTTCGAATATGACAGGTTCTGTCACTATTTCCTGTTACGCTGCCAGTGGTTACAAACAATATAGCGCCGCGCGGCATAGGATGACAAGCCGTTTCTCATTGCCTGCGTGCAGGCGCGGGGAGGATTAAACATGAACGATGCCTTGCTTGAGACATGGCGTATTCACCAGCGGATTCATCTGTTTATGCTGGAGGCGATCGATGAGGAGCAGTTGAAAGCTTCTTGGGAAAAAGGAAGGTCGGTCGGGGAGCATCTGCATCATATCGTCAAAGTGCGGAGGATGTGGCTGAAGCAAGCCGCCCCGGAATGGCTGGGTGAGCCGAAAGATGACGATTCGAAAGTTTCCGTAACCAAAGCAGCGCTGCAGACGGCGCTCGCCGATTCCGCCGACCGGATCGAACGCCTGCTGGAGCTTGGGTTGGAAACCGGCCGGATCAAGGGGTTCAGGCCTCATCCGACCGCATTTCTCGGATATTTGATTGCCCACGAAGCCCACCACCGCGGACAAATCGCCCTGCTGCTTCGCCAAGCGGGCGTTCCGCTCGACAAGAAAACCGCTTACGGCATGTGGGAGTGGGGAGTGCGGTAGAGAGCCGATTTCTCTAAGTGTCCACGTGCCCGGGATTGGGAGAATGAACCGGGGGCCCTTCTCTTCGTCGTTCTCCCTCCATTGCATTCCATTTCAGTCATGAATCACTTTCCAGTTATTGTTGCAAGTCGCTTCGATGGTCCCTTTTTCCATAATGTAAGTAGCGAGCAGCTCCGCCACATCCGTCGGAATATCTCTCACGACCGGCTTGCCCTGAAACATCAAATAGTTTCCGCCACCACCGGCGCGGTAGTTGTTCATGACGACGTCATACTCCGCGGACGGGTCGATCGGCTTGCCGTTTACGGTCAGTTCAACCACACGTTCTCCCACTGGACGGGAAATATTGATCGTATATTCGATGCCTTCCCACATGTCGTAATTGTAGTGCTGCGGCTTCGGCGTCGTAAAATCCGGACTGACCTCGATCGGTCCGCCGTCATACTGTTTGAAATACGAGGCGGACCGCTCCAGAGCGTCCTTCATGTCCTGTCCGCTGATGCGGATAACCTGCAGCGTATTCGGGTAAATGTAATTCGACACGATGTCGCGCATCGTAATGTCGGGAGGAAAGCCGGGCGAAATATTGTCGAATAAAGCGGTGTTGGAGATCGGCGCCCCGGAAATCTCCATCTGCACCTTGTTGATGAATTCGATCAGCGGGTTGTCCTTCAGCCGCGTCGCCATCGGGTCCCGAACGAGCATATCGCCCTTCAGCTTGCCGATCGGCTGGTCCAGCCACACTTGAGCCTTCGCTTCATGCTCCTTCGCAATATCCAAAATCGCCTGATCAGCTTGAACGCCCTCCACCGGAATCAACTCGGAGCTTTTCTCCGCGACGACCCAGGCTCCGTCCCGCTTCTCCAGCTTTATCCGCACTTTGCCGAGCGTAGCTCCCGCCACTCCCGGCTGCACGACGGTCACCCCGTCTATACGGACACCTTCGATGCTGCGGTGCTGGTGTCCGGTCAGCAGCACATCGACGCCGGGAACCTCTTTGCAGATCGCATATCCCTGGTTTTCCCCGGTCAGCGGCTCGGTCGGCTCGCCCGTCGTCAAATCACGCTCGAAGCCGCCGTGGTACGAAACGACGATCACGTCCGGACGTTCGTTGTCGCGAACATATTGAATCCAGCGCTTGACTGCCGCCAGCGCATCTTCAAAAACAAGCCCTTGAATATGGTCCGGGTTTTCCCAATGCGGAATGTAATGCGTGGTGAGCCCGATGACGGCCACCTTGGGGCCGTCCGGAAACGTTTTTACGATATAGGGCTTGCCGAAAAAAGGCTCCCCCGATCCGGCATTCAGCAAACCGGCGCTGAGCCACGGAAAATTCGACTCTTTTACCGCTTTTTGCAAAAAGTCCTTGCCGTAATTGAACTCGTGATTGCCGATGACCGCCGCATCGTAGCCCAGTTCGTTCAGGCAGGCGACCATCGGATTGGGGCTCTCGCTGTCCAGCCTCGCATGATGATAGGCAAGCGGGGTGCCCTGAACCAAATCGCCGTTATCGATGACGATCACATGCTCGTTTTGCTCGCGTTCCCGGCGAATGAGCGTGGCGATTTTGGCCAGCCCTACTTCGCTTGGCTTATTATTTGCGTAATGGATGGGTAAAATATTTCCATGAACGTCGCTTGTTTCCAGCAGTGTCAAAGCAAAAACTGCCTTGCTCTCCGACATGATACCACTCCCGAAATCTTGATTTTTGGTATTTTAGACAAACTATATCAATTCCGGGGAGGGAAAACAATCGCACCTTCGCGACCGTTCGACATTATGTAAGCGATGTCAGCATACTTAACAACTTTTTAACTGAAATTGCAGGCGGATTATGGTATATTAAAAATTGTATGAAAAACAAAGAATTCACAGGAGGTCAATTTTAATGGTAAAAAAGTTTGCAGCGATCAGTTTGTCCGTCCTTATGGCTGCGGGAATCGTTGCCGGATGCGCAAAGAAAGAAGCGGCTCCGCAGCAAGGCGCGACACCGGCTCCTGCCAAAACCGCAAGTCCTGCTCCGCAAGGCGGCACCTTCGAACCGAAGGAGCTCAGAGTTCAGTTCGTTCCTTCGCAGCAGGCGGAAACGCTCGAAGCCAAAGCAAAGCCGCTTGAAAAATTGCTGGGGGACAAGCTTGGCATTCCGGTGAAAGTATCCGTCTCCACGAACTACAACACCGTTATCGAAGCGATGGCTTCCAAGCAAGTCGATGTAGGCTTCCTGCCTCCGAGCAACTATGTTGTTGCCCACGATGACAAAAAAGCGGCCGATCTGCTGCTTCAAGCACAGCGTTTCGGCGTAGACGACGCAACAGGCCAGCCGACGAAAGATCTTGTCGACTTCTACAAATCAATGATCATCGTCAAAGCGGATTCCCCGATTAAGGACATTAAAGACCTGAAAGGCAAAAAGATCGCATGGCAGGACGTTACGTCCTCTGCGGGTTACATTTACCCTGCAATCCTTCTTAAGAAAAACGGCATCGATCCGGATAAAGACGTTACCGGCATTACGGTAAAAGGTCACGACAAAGGCGTTCTTGCCGTTCTGAACGGCGATGTGGACGCTGCAGCCGTGTTCCAGGACATCCGCGCGCAAATGAAGGATGTGCCGGACGCCGTTCAAAAAACCCGCGTACTTTCCTTTACGGATAAAATTCCGAACGATACGATCTCCGTTCGTTCCGACATGAGCCAAGCCTGGAGAGATAAAATCTCGCAAGCGTTCATCGATCTCGGGAAAAACGAAGACAGCCGCAAAATCCTTGTCGACATTTACTCCCACCAAGGCTACGTCAAGGGAGACGACAAAAACTTCGATATCGTTCGCCAAGCTGCGAAAGAAATCGGACAGAAGAAGTAATCATATCCTTGGTGACATCGGTCACGAGCGAAACTTAAAAACCGGGAGCGGGGCTCCCGGTTTTTTTGCGCATTGCGATAGATTGACCTGCTACTGCGGTGCAAGCACGGGCTTACTGTTCGGTAAGCACGACCGGCCCGTCCGCCGTAATCGCGACCGTATGCTCATATTGCGCGGACAAGCTCCCGTCGGCCGTTCTTGCCGTCCACCCGTCCGCTTCGATGTACATGTGATGGCTTCCGGCGTTAAGCATCGGTTCGATCGTGAACACCATGCCTTCCTTGAGGCGAATGCCTTTGCCCGGCTGCCCGACGTGCATGTAGTTGGGCTCTTCGTGCAGGGAACGGCCGATGCCGTGGGCCAATAGATCCCGTACGAGCGAGTAACCGTGCCCTTCGGCGTGCGACTGGATAGCGTGAGTAACATCGCCGAGGCGGTTCCCCGGGACGGCTTGCCGAATGCCCGCATCCAGGCATTCCTTGGCTACCTGCATAAGCGACCGCGCCTCCTCCGATATGCGGCCAACCGCATAACACCAGGCCGAATCGCCCAGCCAGCCGTCAAGCTCGGCAACGATGTCGATTTTGACGATATCCCCTTCCTTGAGCGGCTTTGCCGACGGAAAGCCATGCGCAATGACATCGTTCACGGACGTACAGGTGGCAAAGGCGTAGCCGTTATATCCTTTGGTGTAGGGTCTTGCCCCGAGCTTCGTCATATGCTTCTCCACGATATTGTTCAGCTCAAGGGTGCTGACCCCCGGACGGACATAAGGAGCGATGGCCTTGTGGCATTCGGCAACGACGGCTCCGGCTTTTTTCATCTGTTCGATTTCATGAGGGGTTTTAAGAATGATCATAACTCCGCCTCCGATACGCCGAAGCCGGCAAACAGGACATCGACAACCTCGTCAAGGTGCTTGGCATCGTTCCGGTGATGGATATACAAGCCTGCACAGCCGACAAGCGCACCGATCATAGCGTTTATCCGCCGTTCCGCCCATTCGTTCGGGTTATTCCCGGACTGTGCTTCAAATCCGTTCCCCGCATTCGCCCGTTTCCGTTTCTCATTAAAATCATGTCTTTGCATCGCTTCCACCATCGGACGGTACAGTTCCTCCTGAAAGCGCGCGAGCACAAGGTCATAACGCTCATCCGGAAGCTGGTGGAAATTTTCGGCCACCATTTTATACAAAATAAACACCGCCGGTTCCTTGACCCAAAGCTGCACCAGCCGTTTGCATATTTCCTTAAGCTCCGTGCCCTGGTTGTTTTCCGAAGCATGATGGATGACGGTTTTTGCCTGATCCAGCGCATGGTGGAACAGATCGTCAAACAGCTGCAGCTTGTTTCTGTAGTAATGGTATACGGTTCCGTAGCCTAGACCGGCATGCACCGCAACGTCCCGCATTTCCATGACGTACCCTTTATCCAAATACACTTCGGCCGCCGCCCTGATGATTTGCTGAACTCTCATCCAGCGAATTTCCTCGTTTTGCTCTTTCGTTCGTGGAGACACCCGGCGTCCCTCCTTTTTTTTGACCTACTGATATGTCGATATAAAATATACAACTTTTTCCGGCAAAAAGCAACGGGCAGGTACTAGATCAAGTTAGTACTTACGCCTTATCCGGCTTCGATTTTACAATAAATCCGTAACCTGCATTTGGAAATAAAGAGGGGAATCCAGCATGAACACATTATCATCGTCTTTGCCGCTGCGAAGCAATCGGGCTCTTCTGTGCATGACAGCCGTCTACGGCGCCTTCTGGGGGTGGATGGCTGTCTCTCCTTCGAGCCGATACGATTGGTTCCTGGAAAATCTGCTCATTTTCGCCACACTTATCGCTCTTGCCGCAACGTATCGCAGGTTCGCGTTTTCCAATCGCTCGTATGCGATGACCGCGCTGTTTTTGGCGCTGCATACGTGGGGGGCGCATTACTCCTACGGCTCCATGCCGATCGAAGCTTGGCTGCAGAGCATCACCGGGTCGACAAGGGACAATTACGACCGGATCGTTCATTTCTGCTACGGCCTGCTGCTGGCGCATCCGATTTTCGAGTTTCTGCTGCGTTATGCGAAGCTTGGGCGGGGGACCGCTTATATTTTTTCAGCGACTGTCATCCTCGCTTCCGGCGCATTTTACGAGCTGATTGAAATGTGGGTCGCTCATTTGGTCGCTCCGGAGATCGGCACGCTGTTCATCGGCACGCAAGGCGACGAATGGGATACGCAGCACGACATGGAGCTGGCGCTGTACGGAGCGATCATCGCGTTGTCGGTTACTGCCGGAATGAGGAGAATGATTGCTCGCAAATTAGTTTAATAGTATGATAGACGCATATACTGGAGCAAACCAACGTCAAATTGGAAGAAACCAAAAAAAGAACTGAAGCAGGACATCGCCGCGCTCGCCTCGAAGATGGAACAACAGGAGAAGACATTCACCTACAGATCAAACATTCACGAATATAGCATTGATATACTCCACCCGCGAGCAATTGAAAATGAAAGCCGACATTGAACAGTAAAAAAGCAGATTATAATTGACCGCCCGACGGAAGTCGGGCTTTTTCTTTTTTCAAACAAAAAGAGCGCTCCACGAGGAACGCTCAATCGGTACATATTCATTGTCAGCGGCCCGGATTATACCAAGCGCTTGCGGATATAACCGGAGATCAAGTCGATAATCGTCACAAGTACAATAATGCCGAGCAAGATGATGCCGACGCGGCTCCAGCCCCTCGCTTCGAGGGCGAAAACGAGCGGCGTGCCGATACCGCCGGCGCCGATCATCCCGAGAATGGATGCGGAGCGTACGTTAATTTCAAAGCGGTATAACGTGAATGAAAGGAATTCCGGCAGCACTTGCGGAATGACGGCGAACCATAGCACTTGCAAACGGTTCGCACCACAAGCCGTAAGCGCCTCCGTCGGGCCTAAATCCATATTTTCCAGCGCCTCAGAGTACAGTTTGCCAAGCATTCCGATGGAATGAAGCCCCAAAGCAAGCACACCTGCAAATGGAGTAGGGCCTACAGCTTTAATAAACAATATCGCCATTACCAGTTCCGGAAACGTCCGGATCAAACTCAACATAAATTTACCGGACGCTGTCACCGCTTTGAATCTGCTCATATTATTGGCTGCCCAGAAAGCAAATGGCACGCACAATATTGCCGAAATGAACGTCCCCAGAATCGAGATCGCCAACGTTTCGATTAGCTTGGTAATCAGGTCTTCTCCTTCAGAAAGCCACTGGAGAAAACCCATCCCTTCAGGTATGTAGACATATTTCCAGTCAGGGTTGAACAATCCTTTCAGGATAGCATAAGAAACCTGGCCGGCGGTTTCCTTAATGCCGGAAAATTTTATTCCGCTAAATGACCATATATAAACTAACAAAATAAACAGGGCGACTAGCCAAAATCGAATGCGATAGCGCGGCGAAGTTTTCAAAGTATCGTTCCTCATAACAGCTTCTCCCGAAGTTTAGTACTCGTGTAATCGATGATAAGCACGATAGCCAGCGTCACCAGGATGATCGTGGAGGTGCGATCATACCGCAGTTGGTTGAGAGTCCGGTCCAGAAAAAGCCCGATCCCGCCGGCGCCGACCAAACCGAGCACGGCGGCCGCTCTAATATTGACTTCGAACGTATAGAGCACGTAGGCGGTAAACTGTGCCAGCACCTGCGGAACGACACCGAAATGAATCCACTGCAGCTTGTTTGCACCTACCGCGGTCATTGCTTCCAGAGGACCCGGGTCAATAGCTTCAATCGACTCGTATAAGAGCTTGGCTACAAGACCGAAGGAAAAAAACACAAGCGCAAGTACCCCTGCCACTGGACCAATTCCGAATATAGCTACGAATACGGCGGCAAACAACAAGTCGGGAATTGAACGAACCAGGTTCAATATGATCCGGGATACATAGATAAGCAATGGGGATTTCGTCACATTGCCTGCTGAAAACAAAGCGATCGGGATGGCGAGCAGCGCGCCGATTGTGGTACCGACCACCGCCATCTGAATTGTTTCCAATATGGGTCCCCAGATGACATCCAGATAACTCCAGTCAGGCGGTACCATTTCCACAAGCAGCTTACCCATTTCCGGAGTCCCGGTAAAGAGCGAAGTGAGGCTCGCGTCCGTCTTATAAGCGCTGCCCCAAAGCAGCACGACGATCAAAATCAAAGTGAGGTACGTTTTGGTGCGGTCCGGCTTTTTCAGGACGGCTGCCGCAGCCCCGCCGGTTTGCTTTTTGCCGGTATCGGCCATCAGTCCGCCACCCCCAACAGCTCGTCCTTCTTGATCGCCCGTCCGTAAATTTCCGAAAACTTTTCGTCCGTCGCCTCGGAAACCGGTCCGTCGAATACGACTTGGCCGGCGCGCAAACCGATGATCCGCGTCGCATATTCCCGTGCCAAATCGATAAAGTGAAGGTTGACGATCGTTGTAATGCCGAGCTCCTCGTTGATTCGTTTCAGGTCGTCCATAACCTGGCGCGTCGTCAAAGGGTCAAGGGAGGCGACAGGCTCGTCGGCTAAAATGATTTTCGCCTCCTGCGCAAGCGCTCTGGCGATGGAGACACGCTGCTGCTGACCGCCGGACAATTCATCGGCGCGGGAATACGCCTTTTCCTTGATATTGACTCTCTCGAGCGCTTTGAGGGCAAGGTCCACATCGTGTTTCGGGAACAATCCGAGTACGGTGCGCAGCGTGGAATGGTAGCCTACCCGTCCCGACAGCACGTTGCGGAGCACGGAGGAACGTTTCACAAGGTTAAAGCTTTGGAAAATCATCCCGATATCCCGGCGCATGCGACGAAGCTCCGCTCCGCTGGCCGCGGTGATCGATTTGCCGTCGATGAGAATTTGACCGTCGGTAATTTCATGAAGGCGGTTGATCGAACGCAGCATGGTCGATTTGCCCGCGCCGGACAAACCGACGATGACGACAAATTCTCCTTTATGAATAGTCAAGTTAATGTTGTTCAAGCCGACTGTTCCGTTAGGATAAACCTTGGAAACATTTTTAAACTCGATCATAGGCTACCCACTTTCATCCCAATGGTATATAGTTAACGGAAATATATTCGACATTGCTCGTCATTTTCCTTTTAGAGCGGGATAAATCAATAAAACCTTAAATTTCCTGGGTAGTTTGCCCCATTTCATCCACCGGCATCCGTTTTTTGCCATTTACAAACAAAAGACGAGTGCCGACAAAGCCGCAGGTCCGCAGCAGCCGGCGGATCGCGTTGTCGCACTCGTTTCATTTTGAAAAGCGTCTTACATATCAATATGGCGAATAACTCATGTTCCAAACTTTTAACCTTCTAAAGTTTTTTCCGTAAATCCGCAGCCTCTTTCTGCGATGCCGCTTCGTACGGAGCCAAGCCTGCGATGCCGTAAAGCTTGTTCATATCGAGATGCGCGCGGACGTGCTCTGCGAGCCGGTCGAAGGCGAGGGATTGGCGGCTGCGGAAAGAAAGCACCGTTTCGAGCGCCTCCAGGCCTTTGGCTTTGCGAACTCCGTCGAGCCAGTGTCTGCGGAACGCATCGTTATGAAAAATGCCGTGCACGTACGTCCCCCATATGCGCCCGTCCTCCGAAATCGCTCCGTCCTCGCGGTCCTGCAGAGAAAACAGCGAATGAACCGCTTCCAGCCGCGTCGTTTGGCCCATGTGGATTTCGTAGCCTTCGACGGGGATTCCTTGCCGGCCGGACCACTCGGGATGTCTGCAGGCAACGATGCCGCTGACTCTTTCGGTCCGTTTTTCCTTATAAAATAGCGTCTCCAGAGGCAAATAGCCGAGTCCCTCCGCTTCCCCTTGCTCCGATTCGACTTGAAACGGATCGCTCAGCTTGCGGCCGAGCATTTGATAACCTCCGCAGATGCCGACGAGACGGCAGCCGCTTGCCGCAAGCCGGTCGATGGCTCCGGCAAGTCCGGATTGCCGCAGGAAGGCGAGATCGTCCAGCGTATTTTTCGAACCGGGCAAAATGACGATATCGGGCTCATGAAGCTGATCTGCGCTTTGCACGTAACGGACGGATACATCAGGCTCGGCCGCAAGCGGATCGAAGTCGGTGAAGTTGGAAATACGAGGGAGACGGATGACGGCGATGTCCACGTCTTTGCCGGCGGTTTCCGCAGCGCTCTGCGGCCGCTCCAGCACAACCGAATCCTCCGCTTCGATGTCGAGGCTGGGCAGATGCGGGATCACGCCGAGCACCGGGATGCCGGTGCGCTGTTCCAGCCAATCGAGCCCGGGCTGAAGCAAGCTGATGTCCCCTCGGAATTTGTTGATGATAAACCCTTTCACCCGGCTTCGCTCGTGCGGTTCAAGCAGCTCCAGCGTGCCGACGATGCTTGCGAACACGCCGCCGCGGTCGATGTCGGAGACAAGCACGACGGGGGCGTCCGCCCATTCCGCCATGCGCATGTTGACGATGTCGCGGCTTTTCAGATTGATTTCGGCGGGACTTCCCGCCCCTTCGATCACAACGACGTCGTACTGCGAGCGAAGCCGTTCGAGCGCTTCCTTGACAATGCCTGCGGCGAGCGGCAAATACTCCTCGCGGTACCGCCTCGCGCTCATCTCTTCGTGCGGCTTGCCGTGCACGACGATTTGCGCCGTCATCTCCCGGGTCGGCTTGATCAAAATCGGGTTCATATCGGTCGTGGCCGCGATGCCGCATGCCTCCGCCTGAACTCCCTGCGCACGGCCGATTTCTTTGCCGTCGAGGGTGACATACGAGTTGAGCGCCATGTTTTGCGATTTGTAGGGCGCCACCTTCAGGCCGTCCCGGACAAAAATGCGGCACAGCGCGGTCGTCAGCACGCTTTTGCCCACGTCGGAGGCGGTGCCTTGAATCATAATCGTCTTGGCCCGCTTCAAGCTCATCCCTCCTTCTATGAAAACAATTGTTTTGCAAGCTCAAGCTCATAGGTCTGGCCGTGGCCGACGGCGATGTCCCAGAAAGGCTTGTGCAGCGCGCGTGCCAGCCACGCGCGAATCGGTCCGCCGTGTGAGACGATAAGAACCGGCCCGTTATGCCGCTTGCCGATGTCGGCCATAAACAGATTCATGCGCTCTGAGATTTGCTTCAGGGACTCTGTTCCGCCCGGAGGAGGTATCGTTTCGAAACGGTCGTACCAGGCGATCAGCTCTTCCGGGCAAACCCGCAAAGCTTCTTCGTAAGTGAGCCCCTCGATGCGGCCGAAGTCCGTTTCCCGCAGCCGGGCGTCGTATGCGATAGCGTGGAGTGGTGAGAGCCCCTTGGCGGCCGCCTGCATCTCCTGCAGGATCAGCTCCGCCGTCTCGGCTGTCCGCTGAAGCGGGCTGGAGTAGATCGCCTGAAAGCGAAGAAGCGCCAGCTTGCGGCCGAGCTCCGACGCTTCGAGTCGCCCCTGTCCGTTCAGCGGCTCGTCGGTGCGGCCGAGGTAACGCCGCTCGGCGTTCCAGTCCGTGACGCCGTGGCGTACGAGCATGACGCGGCAAGCCGGGGCCGGTTCCTTCGCTGCGTCGGGATGTCCGCCCGCTCCGGGTATCCGCCGGCTCACCGTCTTTCCTCCAGCGCGCCGGAAAGCGCGGCAATAAGCCGCTCGTTCTCATCGCGCGTCCGCACGGCGATGCGGAAATACGTGTCGTCCAGCCCGCGGAACGTGGCGCAGCGCCGGATCAAGATGCCTCGGCGGGCGAGCCGACGCTGCAGCTCGGACGCGTCCGGATGCCCTTGGCCAAGCCGGACGAGCAGGAAATTGGCCGCGCCATGGAAAGGCCGGCAGCCGAGCTTCGCCAGCTCGGCGAGCAGCCGAGCGCGCTCGGTCGCTATGAGCCGCCTCGTGCGCTCCGCGTAGTCCGTGTCGCGCAAGGCGAGAACGCCGGCTTTTTGCGCGAAATGATTGACGCTCCACGGAACCTGCAGCCGTCTCAACTCCTGAATGCGGGCCGGATGCGCCGCCGCATAGCCGAGCCTCAGGCCGGGAATCGCATAAAACTTCGTCATCGAGCGAATGACGAACACATTCGCTCGCTGCGCCGCCTCGCGGATTAGCGTCACATCCTCTTCGTCGGGGAAAAAATCGATAAACGCCTCGTCCATCACAACAGCGGTTCCGTGCCGTTCGGCATGCTCCAGCAGATCATGAAGGCCGCTGCGCTCCCAGCGCGTCCCCGTCGGATTGTTCGGCTGGCCGAGGAACAGCAGATCCGCCCGCGCAGCCGCATCCAGCAGCGCCGAAATATCGGGCACAAAGTTGTTGTCGGCTTGGGTGTAGACGGGAACCACTTCCGCTCCGCATTTTTCCGCCGCTTCCCGGTATTCGATAAACGCCGGCTCGACGAGTGCCACAGTGCCGGGCGTCACCGATCGCACAATAAGATCGATCAATTCCGCCGCCCCGTTTCCAACCAGGATCGCCTCGGCCGCTATCCGATGGACCGCCGCAAGGGCGGAGCGCAGCTCGCGCACCTCGGGGTCCGGATACCGCACGATCGCCTCCCACTCTTCCACAAGCAGCCTCTGCAGCGCCGGGGGCGGCCCCAGCGGATTGATATTGGCGCTGTAATCGAGCCCTTGCCCGGGCATGTGCCCGTACAGCTCGGCCGCCGTGGCCCAGTCTCCGCCATGGCCGTTTTTTTCCAGCATGATTTATCCCCCCCATTCTGCTGCCGCGTAAACGGCGGCGACCAGCCCCGCCGCTTCCACGGCTTCATTCAGCGCCCCGTACGTATCGCCGGTCCAGCCGCCCAGCCTGCGCATAACGTAACGGGCAAAGGCGAAGCCGGCGGCCAGCTGCCCGGCCGCGACGGCTCCCCATAACGGCCACGGCGCAAGGAAGGCTGCCGCTGCGCACCAAACGGCGCCGACAGCCAGGAGCATCGTGCGCCCCCGGGCATCGGCCAGAAGCGCCCCGAGCCCGTTCGGTCCGCCGATATAGGGCCGGCGCACGATCGCCGCCGCCATACACCAGCGGCTTATGGCCGGGACGGCAAGCAGCACGGCCGGCAGCGTTCGGGCGGCAAAACCGGGATGGGACGCGGCATATGCAAGCAGCTCGTACAGGCAGATCCATTTGATCAGTAGCAGCAGCACGGCGGCGATAACGCCCATCGCCCCTACGCGGCTGTCCTTCATGATCTCCAGCATCCGCTCGCGGCTTCTGTGGCTGAGCAGCCCGTCGGCCGCATCCATCCAGCCGTCCAGATGAAGCCCGCCGGTCAGCGCGATCCACAGCACCAGCAGCAATGCCGCATTCAGCAGCGCCGGCGCTGCCGGAAGAAGCCGCGCTGTGAGAACGAGCAGTGCGCCGATCACGATGCCGACCAGCGGGTAAAACGCGACGCTGCGGCTGACGGTCCGCCCGTCGTATGGCACGGAAACCGGCAGCGGAATCCGGGTCAGAAACTGCAACGCTACGGTAAGCGCCTGAAAAGCGGATACGATTTGCCGTTTCATCGAGGGTTGCCTCCTTCCGCTCATCAGCGCCACCAGGCGACGCCCAGCGATGCGCAAAGCGCCGTCATGAGCAGCGAAACCGCCGCATACATGATGCGGATCGTGCGCGGAATGTCCTCCGGCACGATGTCGCGGAGCGCATCGCCCATGCGGGCGCGCACCGAGATGTCGCCGCCGTAGCGGTTTTCGCCGCCGAGCTGGATGCCGAGCGCGCCCGCCACGGCGGCCTCCGGGATGCCGCTGTTCGGGCTCGGATGCTTCGCCGCGTCGCGGCGCATTGCGAGCCACGCGCCTTTTGCGCAAAGCGGGCGGATAAGCAGCGTGACAAGCCAAAGCAAAAGCCCGGTGATTCGCGCGGGTATGTAATTCAGCACGTCGTCGAGCCGGGCCGACGCCCAGCCGAAATAGCGGTATTTGTCGTTTTTGTAGCCGACCATCGAGTCCAGCGTATTGACCGCACGGTAAAGCAAAGCGCCGTATACGCCGCCGATCAGCGCGTAAAAGAGCGGCGATACGATCGCATCGACGATGTTTTCGGCGACCGTTTCGACAGCCGCCCGCGATACCTCGCGTTCGGACAGCAAATCCGTATCGCGGCCGACGATATAGCCGACGTATTTGCGCGCCTCGTCCAAACGGCCCGCCGCAAGCGGTTCGTACACAAGCATCGCGGCGTCCCGCAGCCCTTTCGCGGCTATCGTCGTGGACGTCAGCCAGACGGTCAACGCTGCGGCGGCGTACGGATGGATGCGTGAAGCGAGCGCGATCAGGCCGGCGGATAAGGCGAACGTAACGGAGAGCACAAATACAACAAGCGCAATGCCGCTGCACGTTTGCCGCCACGGCGGATGAGCGGGCCGGCGAAAATGCCGGTCGAACCAGCCGATCAGCTTGCCGAAGCCGACGACCGGATGAGGCAGCGCCCGCGGATCGCCGACGAGCAAATCGACGGCAAGCGCTGCGGCCGCAAGCGCTATCGAGTCCATGGCGGATCCGCCCCTTCCGGCCGCCACGCCATTTGCCGCAAATTCAGCGGCATGCCGCAAACGACGTAAAACACGTCGTCCGCTTCCTGCGCGAGCGTCTGGTTCGCTTGACCCGCGATGTCGCGGAATACCCGCCCGAGCGGATACTCGGGCACGAGGGCGTGCCCGACCTCGTTCGTCACGAGCACGGAGGAGAACGGAGCCTGCCTTAGGCGATCGGCAAGCTTCTTCACCCGCTGCAGGATGCGCTCCTCCGCCTCCGGCTCCGCCCACCGTTCTTCTCCGTCCGGTCCCGGCTCCAGCAGCAAATTGCTGATCCACATCGTGACGCAGTCGATCAGCACCGTACCCGTCGGCGCCGTTTCCTGCAGCTGCGCGATCGCATTTTCCAGGTCATAAGGCGCCTCTATCGTACGCCATTCCTTGGGCCGCCGCTCCCGGTGAAGTGCCGCGCGCCGCTCCATTTCCTCGTCCCACAGCTGGGACGTGGCGATATAGATCACGGGACCGCCGCTACGTGCGGCCAGCATTGCAGCGTAACGTTCGGCAAAGCCGCTTTTTCCGCTGCGGGCCCCGCCGGTAACGAGCGCCATTCCGCCGCGGCCGGCCGGGTCTGATGAAGTCTCGCGCAGCATAGGCGCCTCCTTTTGGCATGGGTTTATCCTTGATTCGACAAAAAAACGAACATACATTCCGCAATTATCTTTAAAACGGCAGTTCGGCAGGATAGGGGAACTGGTTCCTCTATGTCGCCGAAAAACGCAGGCGGGCCGTAAAAAACCGGGAAATAGGAAACCTCAGTTCCGCTAAACCTTGAAAAAACCTCGGAAAAGCTGTTATAGCGAACTGCAGTTCCGTTATTCGCAGCAAAAGCTTAACCCGAACCGGGCGGGATGGCCGGCATGTGTTTGACCACCGTCATGCGACGCCACACCGCGCGCTGCGAGCTGCCTGACCTTCCGCCGTGCAGCGCCGGAACGCATGCCGGGAGAACCGTGTGTTAGTAGCTCCTTGCTCAAGCCGAATGACCGGCCGCTCCGCAGCTACGAGCCCGGGGCTTTGACTGGCCCCGCGGGCGCCCATCCTTTTGTATTTCCGCCACTTTGGTAATCGTGTATGATGGAAAGTAGATCTCATTGTGACTTTTGAAAGGAGCATTTAATCCATGTCTGTGTTTGACGTGTTAAAAAGACGCCGGGCCGTCCGCAGCTACGAGCCCCGCGAAATCGAGGACGGCTTGATCGCCCGCCTGCTCGAGGCGGCTACTTTGGCGCCGAACGACCGGCTGCGCGAGCCGTGGCATTTCTATGTCGTGCGCGGCGAAGCGAAGCGGCGCTACGAGCAGATGGCGTCGGAATATTTGCAGGAGCGTTTTCCAACCAAGCCGCACCTCGTAAAGGAATCGCTCGCCGTGCTCGAAACGACGCCGCTGATGATCGTCGTCACGGCGGATATGATCCCCGGCGACGAGGCTTCCTCCGAGGACAACGAGTATGCCGCGGCCTGCGCGATCCATTCGATGTGGCTGGCTGCTCAGGAGCTCGGACTCGGACTCGTCTGGAGAACGCGCGGCGTCGGGCTCGTGCGGGACGAGCGGCTGCAGCGGTTTATCGGTTCCCCGGAAAACCGCAAAATCATCGGCACCGTGTTTGTCGGCTACCCCGCTGCGGAAACGCCGGCTACGGCCCGGACTCCTTTTGCGGAGAAAACAACTTGGCTGTGACCTCCTAATATTCAAGCCCCAAAACGGCGGGGACTCCCTCGTCGTAATAGTGCTTGACCGGCTGAATTTCCGAGACGAGATCGGCCTTTTCGATGATTTCCGGCTTCGCCCCCCGTCCGGTCAGCACGAGATGCATATATGGCGGCCTTTGCTCAATCAGCTCGAGCACTTCCGCAAGCGGAAGCACGTCGGCGACGGGAAATCGCTCGATGCCGAGCGCGTTGTTGATTTCATCGAGAATAACGACGTCCCAGTCCCCGTTCATCGTCTCCTCCTTCGCAATCGCCCAAGCCTTTCGCAGCGCCTCGCGATGCTCCTCCGGCGTCTTGGTCCACGTAAAACCGACGCCGAGCTGGCGCATGTCGATGCCGATCCGGCTTAGGGCGATCTGCTCCCCGTACGTGCGCTGCGGTGACTTGATGAACTGCAGCACCAGCACCTTGTAGCCTCGCCCGGCGGCGCGCACCGCTAGCCCGAGGGATGCGGTCGTTTTGCCTTTGCCATTTCCGGTATAGACAAGCGTGTAGCCCTTGCGGTTAGACCTCCGATCGGACGAGCCCATCGGTTCTCCTCCTTTTTTCACCGTAGAGGGCGCACTGCCTGACAAATCGGCGTGCCGCCTCCACATTAGATGCAAAATGGACATGCGTATACCCCGCCGTAAGCGTCGGCAAACCGTAACCGTCTTTGCCGGCACCGCGCAACCCTTTCGTCTCGTAGGCGTAAGGAAAATCGTTTTCGGCCGAGATATCCACCGTGAGCGTCGAATAATGAAACTCGTGTCCGCGAATCGTTTCGCCTTCAGCGAGCAGCAGACTGTCGCGCAACCCTTTGACCTCGCGGTAGCCGAGCGCCGCAAGCTTCGGCTGCATGCGCACCTCCGCCGGAATGAGCCCGGCCATTTCGTGCTTCACCCCTGCGCGGTCGGTGATGGAGCGGGTCAAATACATGTAGCCGCCGCACTCGGCAAACAACGGCAGTCCGGCCTCCGCGCGCTTCTTCAAATCCTCGCGGACATGGCGATTTTCGGCAAGCCGGGAGGCGAATTCCTCGGGAAAGCCGCCGCCGATGTAGACACCGTCCGCGTCGTCCGGCACAGCCTCCCCCGCGAGAGGGCTGAACAGGCGAAGACACGCGCCGAGCTGTTCGAGCAGCTCCAGATTTTCCGGGTAATAAAAGTTGAACGCCGCGTCTTTGGCGACGGCGATGACCGGGATTGGACCGGGATCGCCTTCGCCGGAATCTTCGGTACCGGCGGGACTGCGCGGACCGGCGAGACCGGCGGGACTGCGCGGACCGGCGAGACCTGCGGGACTGTGCGGATCGCCGAGACCCTCGGGACCAATGGTGCTGTGCGGATCGCCGAGACTCTCGGCACCGCCGGGACTGCGCCGATCGGCAAGGCCGTCGATATTGGATACACTGCGCTGATCGTCGAGACCAATGGTGCTGCGCGGACCGGCGAAACTGGCCGGACCGCTTAGACCTCCGGTCCTTGAGCCGGCGCTTCCGCGGGTTTCCGCCGCAAACAGCTGCCGCTCCGGCCAATCGAGCGCGGGGGCGCCGCCGGCCAACGCCAGCAAGGCGTCCAGATCGACGCCTTGCCGGGTCAGCTCGGCGGCACGCCGGAATAGCGGCGCGAGCTCGCCGCGCTCGACCGCGGGCACGAGGCCGAGGTGCCGCTCCGGCACTTGCAGCTCGTCGTCGCGGCCGAGCCAGCCGAGCACCGGAATGCCGCATTCCTGCTCGATCGCCGCTTTGACGAGCTTGAAATGGCCGGCGCTTCCGCATTTGTTCGCGATGACCCCGGCGATGCGCCCGGGGCCCGCCATTTGCATGAAGCCGAGCACAATCGCCGCAGCGCTGCGCGCCATGCTTTGCGCGTTCACGACGAGCAGCACGGGGCAGTCCAGCAGCGCGGCGATTTCGGCGGTCGAACCGGCGTCCGACAGCGGATCTTTGCCGTCGAACATGCCCATAACGCCTTCGATGACCGATACGTCCGCACCGGCCGAGCCGCGCAAAAAGATTTCCTTCATCGTATCGTGCGTCAGCATCCACGTATCGAGATTGCGCGACTGCCTGCCGGTGACGGCAGTATGGTACGTCGGGTCGATGTAGTCGGGGCCGCACTTGAAGCCCTGCACCTGCAGGCCTCGGCGCTGCAGAGCGGCCATCAGGCCGATCGTCACCGTCGTTTTGCCGGAGCCGCTGCCGGTACCGGCCACGACGAAGCGGGGTCTCGTCTCGCTCATCTTTGGCCCTCCGTACGGGAAATGCCTGTCAGCGTATCCGCCGAACCGGCATTCGCGTCGCTTTCCCGGCCGTCCGCCGCCGAATTGTGCGCCCCATCGCGGGACGCCGGGACGGCTTCATTAAGCGGCAAAGCTGATGGCCGTTCGGAAGCCGCCGGTTCTTCAGCCGTCGCCGCCGTTTCCGAATGTCCCGCAATTGCCGTTTTTCCCGCATCTTCCGAAGACTCGCGCCGCCCCGGCGCTCCGGGTGCTCCATTAAACGGCACGCGGGAGATCGAAATCGTCACGTTGCCGCTCTTGCTCTTCTCGAGCAGCCACTCCGCCGCCCCGCTCGACAGCCGCGCCGCCGGTTCGCTGACGCCGTAAGCGCCGGTGTACTTATACACCGTTTCCGACGGATTGGCGAGCGGCACTTCATTAAGCTGCTGCGGCGTGTATGTAACGAGTGGCCAGCCGTATTTGGCGCAAACGTCGAGAAGGCCCTGCTCGTCTTTTTTCAAATCGATGGTCGCGATATTGCGCACGCTTTTAACCGACAGCCCAAGCTCTGCCAGCGTTCCGAGAATGACGCTTTCGATCTCGTCCGCCGCCGTTCCGCGGTTGCAGCCCATGCCGAGCACGAGCGACTTCGGCCGGTACAGCACGCCGTTCCGCAGCAGCGCCTCCTCTTCCTCCGCAGTCAGCAGCCGGTCGGTGACAACAAGCGCGGCATCGTGTGC
The DNA here is from genome assembly GCF_023276405.1 of Paenibacillus hamazuiensis. Taxonomy (NCBI): domain Bacteria; kingdom Bacillati; phylum Bacillota; class Bacilli; order Caryophanales; family Paenibacillaceae; genus Paenibacillus; species Paenibacillus hamazuiensis. The sequence goes on along the minus strand of NZ_JALRMO010000001.1, from coordinate 7,861,700 downwards.
CGCCTGCATCGCCTCCCGCGCGCCGGAGTACACCCGAATATGATCCGGCAGCGGCTTGTCGTAAGGCCACCAGTTCGTTTCCCCCGTTTCCTGCACGACGGCGATGCGTTCCTCGTTGACGACCGAAGCGCTGACCGGGGTCGCTTTGTCAAAGCTTTCGATGACCCAGCCGAAGCTGCGGCCGAACAGGTCCACGGGAATCGTCTGCTGCACGTCCGAAGCGGTCGTAATGACCGGGCGCGCGCCGATGACCTTCGCCACCTCGCGGGTCAGCTCGTTCGCCCCGCCCAGATGGCCGGACAGCACGCTGATCGCATGCTCTCCGCGGTCGTCGATGACGACGACGGCCGGGTCTTTCTTTTTATCCTCGAGAATCGGAGCGATCATCCGGACGACCGCCCCGAGCGAAATAATTAGAATCAGTCCGTTATACCGTTTGAAAAGATCCGGCAAAATCAGCTTCACCGAGCCTTCAAAAAGCCGGAAGCCCCTCTCCTCTTCGTCCCCGCGGGCGAACTTGCTCATATAATACAAGTCGGTTCCGGGAAATCGGGCGGCGAGCTCGCGCGCCATCTCCACTCCATGCTTCGTAATCGCAACGGCGGCAAAAGGATTACTCACTGGCGGCCACCCCTTTTCGGTAACCGTGCGTAAACGTTTTGTCGTACAGCTTGGAGCGGTGCTCGTCCCGGTCGACCAGCGTCGGATCAAGCGCCTTGCCGGCCAAAATCATCGCGTGCATGCGGATGCCCGCCTTGCGCAAATCGTCGTCGAGATGCCGCAGCGTCGTGCGCACGATCTGCTGGTCCGGCCACGTCGCGCGCTGCACGACGGCCACCGGCGTATCCTCGTCCCAGCCCGCCTCGAGAAACTCCTTCACGACCTTTTTCGCCAGCGTCGCGCTTAAAAAAAGCGCCACCGTGCAGTGATGCGCCGCCAAATCGCGCAGCTTCTCGCGGTCCGGCACAGGCGTGCGGCCCTCGGCGCGCGTCAGAATGACCGTCTGCGTCAAATCCGGCACGGTCAGCTCGGCCCCAAGCACCGCCGCCGCCGCAAACACGGAGCTGACGCCCGGCACGATTTCGTAAGCGACCTCTTCCTGCTTCAGCAGCACCATCTGCTCCAAAATCGCCCCGTACACCGACGGATCGCCGGTGTGGATGCGTGCCACCGCCTTGCCTTCGCGCACCGCCTCCACCATAACCCGCACCATCTGCTCGAGATCCATGCCGGAGCTTTGCAGCACCTTTGCATGCTCGCCGGCACGGGCAACGAGCTCCTCGCTGACGAGCGAGTCCGTATACAGCACGACGTCGGCCTGCTGCAAGATGCGCAGCCCTTTCACCGTGATCAAATCCGGATCGCCGGGACCGGCGCCGACGATATACACCTTCGGTTCCAGCGTCATTTTCTCACCACCATCAGCGTCAAATATTCCAGCTCCTGTCCCTTCAGCTCGCGCACATCCCGCCAAACGAGCTCCTGCGGCGACGTCACCTTCGTGACGACGGATGCTTTTTCCGAGAGGCGCAGCTCTTCCAATATTTCGATCATCATATCAAGCACCTTGGCCACTTTGATAAAAACGACGGTCTCGTGTTCCTCGATCGCCCGTTTCATCTCGTCGCGGTCGCCGGTCGCCGGCACGATCGCCACCTGGTCGTCCCCGTCGGCCAATGGCACGCCAAGCCTTGCAGCCGCTCCGAGCACCGACGAAATGCCGGGCACCGAGCGGATCGGCACCTCCGGATGAAGCTCCTGCATCAGCCGCGCCATATGGATGAACGTGCTGTACAGGTTCGGATCGCCCTCGGTCACAAAAGCGACATCCCGTCCCGCCTGCAAATGCTGCCAGCATAAATCGACGGTTTTGTTCCATTCGCGGTCCAGCGTCGCCTGGTCCTTCGTCATCGGAAAAACGAGGCCGAGCATCTCCTTCTCCGCCGTGTTCACGTACAGCTCGACGATTTCGAGCGCATACGATTTGGCGCCCATCCGTTTTTTCGGATAGGCGATGACCGGACATTCCTTCAGCATGCGGAACGCCTTGACCGTAATCAGCTCGGGATCGCCCGGGCCGACGCCGATGCCGTACAGCGTTCCCGTTTTTACCGCCGTCTGCGTCATTCTCCGCTTCCTCCTTGCTCCAGCGCATTTCCGTCCCCGGCTTCCCGGTAACCGGTGATGACATAAATCGGATTAAGACCTTCGAATCTCGTCATGTCCAAAATCGGCTTGCTCCGCGACACCTGCACCAGCGTGATGTTTGCCGCGAAGCCTTCCTCCCGTATCGCCGAATGGGCCAGCGCCAAAGTCTCGATCGTCGTCGCATTCACGACGATGCGCCCGCCTTCCTTCAGGCGCGTGCAGCAAACGCGGATCAGCTCGCGCAGCTCGCCGCCGCTGCCGCCGATAAACACGGCATCCGGATCGGGCAGACGTTCCAGGCCGTCCGGCGCCTTCGCGTGAATCGCCGTAAAATCGGCGCGGAACTTGCGGCGGTTGTTCTCGATGTTAGCGAGATCGCCTTCGTTTTTCTCCAGCGCGTATACTTGCCCGTACGGCGTCAGCCTCGCGCATTCGACGGCGACCGAACCGGAGCCGGCGCCGATGTCCCACACGATGCTGTCCGCCTTCAACTTCAGCTCGGCGATGCTCAGCACGCGGACCTCTTTTTTCGTGATGAGCCCTTTGTCCGGCTTGCGCTGATCGAACTCATGGTCTTCGAAGCCGAAGCCGTGCCGGGACGGGGGCGCATCCGCTTTGCGGCGCAGCACGACGACGTTCAGCGGCGCGAACTGTGCGCTTGCCATATCCGCGAGCGTCCACCAGCCGCATTTCTCATCGTCGCCGCCGAGATTTTCCGCCACAAACGCATCGTATTCGTCCATTCCGAACTCGAGCAAATACCGCGCAATGGCGGCGGGACTGTTCTCTTCGTCGGTCAGCAGCGCGACCTTCGCCTTGCCGTCGATGCGCTGAGCCAGCCCCTTGATCGGTCTGCCGTGCACGCTTTCCAGCGCCGCATCCTGCCAAGCTTCTCCCATCCGGGCAAATGCGAGCTGCACCGAGCTTAAGTGCGGATGGATGCAAACCGCATGCGGTCCCGCTTTTTTCGCGATATAACCGGCGATGCCGAAAAACAGTGGGTCTCCTGACGCCAGCACCACGACCTTGCGGATTTCCCGCAGCGCATTCAGCCGGTCCACCGTTTGCGTGAGGCCGCTTTTGATCACGATGCGCTCGCTGCCGATGCCGGGAAACATCGCCAGATGCCGCTCCCCGCCGACCAGCACGTCCGCTTGTTCGATGAGCGCCAGGCTCGCTGCGTTTAACCCGCGCGGGCCATCGTCGCCGATGCCGATAATTTGTATCCGATGGTTGTCGTTCGGGCGCTCCGCATGCCCACTTTTTCCTTTCCAATCGCCAACGTTTTTCATAACGTCCATCTGCTCCACATACTCTTTACCCAACGATTTCCGCCCTCCCCAAAACGTCGCCTTTCATCGTTACGAGCGCCGTTTCTACCGTTACGCCGCCGCCGATATGCTCCAGCGCATGCCGGCAGGCGTATTCACTCAATTTGTCGAAAAATGTACTCAGCCCCGCCTCCGCGGCGAGGTCTCCGGCCTGAGCCGCCGTATTCGCCTCCGCGATCGCCTGCTGCAGCTGAAGCTCCGCTCCCGCTTCCGCCGCCACCTGCGCCAAAAAACCGAAATCGACGGGAGCGCTTTTCGAATGCACCATCATGACGCCCTGCGCGACCTTGGAAAACTTGCCCATCATGCCGACAAGACTGATTTTCTCCATTCCGAGCCGTTTGGCATGCTGCAGCGAAAATCCAACGAAATCGCCCATCTGGATAAACGCCTCTTCGCTCAGCTGCGGATTCATTTTCATCGCGTATTTCTCGCTGCTGCCTCCGGTCGTCAGCACGACGTGCCTTACGCCGGTCGCTTTCGCGACCTGCAGCGCCTGGATGACGCTCGCCTTGTAGGCGGCCGTCGAAAACGGCACCACGATCCCGCGCGTGCCGAGAATCGAGATCCCGCCGATGATGCCGAGCCGCGCATTCAGCGTCTTCTTGGCGATTTCCTCGCCGTCCGGCACGGAAATGACGATGCGGACGCCGCGCGAAGGGGCGATTCCGTATTCGCCCAGCAACTCCTCGGCCATCTGCGTCAGCATGCGCCTCGGCACCGGATTGATCGCCGCCTCGCCGACGGGCACCGGCAGTCCCGGCTTCGTGACGCGCCCGACGCCGACGCCGCCGTCCAGCTCGATGCCGCCGCCGTCCTTCCAGGTGACAGTGGCGACGATTTTCGCCTTGTGCGTCGCGTCCGGGTCGTCGCCGGCGTCCTTGATCGTTGCGACTTGCGCCATATCGCGCGTAAATTCGCCCTCGATCAGCTCGAACGTATGGGCAAAGCCGGCCGGCAGCCATATTTCCGCTTCGCTGACCGGCTGCTGGGTGATCAACATCGTGAGCGCGCCTTTGGCCGCTGCGGTGGCGCATGCCCCGGTCGTATAGCCGTGCCTCATCGGCTGCTTTTCGTCCTGCTCGTTCTGTTTATTCTGCTTGTCCCCGTTATCCTGCCCGCCGAGCCCGTCCTGCCGCCGCTCGCTCACCCGGATCACCTCCCGGCTTATCGTAATGTTATGCTGACTCCTCGTCCCGGCTCGTGCCCCGGCATCGATTCGCTTCGTTAATCCCGTTAACCCCGTTTGTCCGCCATAATCGACAGCGCGTTCAGCGCCGCCACGACGATGGTGCTTCCGCCTTTGCGACCGATATTCGTAATGAACGGAATATCGAGCTTGCGCAGCTCGTCCTTCGATTCCGCCGCCGACACGAAGCCGACCGGCATGCCGATGACGAGACTTGGTTTCGCGAGCCCGTCTTTGACGAGCCGGATCAGCTCGAGCAGCGCCGTCGGTGCGTTGCCTATCGCGTAAATGCCGCCTTCCGCTTCGCGCGAAGCTTTGCGCATCGAAATGATTGCGCGCGTCGTGTTAAGCCGCTTCGCCTCCTCCATCACGTCGGGATCGGAGATGTACACTTTCACGTCTCCGCCGTATTTGCGGATGCGGTCTTTGCTGACCCCGACCTGCACCATTTGCACGTCGGCCACGACCGTTTCGCCTCCCCGGATCGCGGCGATGCCCGCCTCTATCGCTCGCGGGTGGAATACGAGGCTGCGCCCGAGCTCAAAATCCGCCGAAGCGTGAATGACGCGCTGCACCACCGGGTACTGCTCCTCCGTAAAAGGATGCTCCCCGAGCTCCTCGGTAATGATCTGGAAGCTTTTATCTTCGATTTCCTGCGGCTGAATCGTCAGCGGCTTGAATTCCGTTTTGAAATCCATTTGGCTTGTCCTCTCTTTCATTTTTACAAAAAGGGCCCTATGATCAAAATACCTATTCATGCGGCGGCAGGCATCCGGTAACAAAAGCGAACGCGTTCGCTTTTTCGTCGGGGCTGACGTTCACTTCGCCGGTATCGCCGCTTTCGCCGCCTTTTACGCGATAATCGTCTTAAGCTGCTCCAGCACGCCTTCGTACTCTGTAAATACTGTGCCGAATTCGATCTCCGGCCGCGAAATGATAATCACGTCGATGCCCATTTCAAGCGCTGCTTCCACCTTATCGTCGACGGCGCCGACTTTGCCGCTTTCCTTCGTAATCATAAGCGTCGTGCCGAACTGCCGGTAAAGCGCGCTATTCAGCTCGCGGGAATACGGTCCCTGCATCGCGACGATGTTTTTATGCTCGATGCCGAGCTCCTCGCATTTCTCCATGTTATCGCGCCTCGGCAGCATGCGTGCGACGAGGCGGATGTCGGGATCGCCCAGCAGGTGCCGGGCGAAAATATGCAGCGTCTTGCTCCCCGTGGTCAGCATGACGGAGCCTTTGCGGCGCTTCGCTTCAAGCGCCGCCTCCTCATACCCCGGCACCACGGTGAGCCGGGGATGGTTGTCGTATACGAGCGAGGCCCGCTCGTAGCGGATGTACGGGATGCCGGCGCGTCTGGCCGCCTGCATCGCATTGCGGTGCGCCTCCTCGGCAAACGGATGGCTCGCGTCGACCACAGCGCGGTAGCCTCCTTCGGCGAGCAGTCGCACCATCTCGTCTTCGGTCAGGCGGCCGGTCCGCACCTGCAGCCCTTCCTCCTGCAGGCTTTTGGCGGCGCTGTCCGTCACCACCGACGTCAGCAGCGCCGCGCCGCTCTGCCGGATGCGCACGGCGAGCTCCCTCGCGTCGCTCGTGCCGCAAAGCATAAAGATCATCATGTTTCCTCCTTACGTAGGTAATACCGAGGTCTCCTTGCGCACGGTAACGTACGTTGTATTGACACAATGGAACTCTATTTGCATAATTTTGGCGATTCTTCGAACGTAACGGACTCAGGTGACGTTATTTCTGCTGCGGATGTTCCGCCGCACGGGGGTGCAGTACGATCCGTTTCGAACGTTGCTGCTGTCCACCCCCCGCTTTACCGCCGGATTGCAGCCGCTTACCGGACACATCCGTCTAATTTGGCCAAACCCCGCTCAAACGCATGCTTAGATGTAAAACCTCCAGTTAATCGGCGAGTTCCGGAAAATTTCGCGGGGAAACCTCAAAATCAACTGGAGAAATTCCATTTGATCGATTGAAGTGTGTTAGGATATATAAATTAACTGCAGTTTTTCCCACTGGTATGCGACGGAGCTAATCTAGTAGATCGATCCTGAATTAATGTTACTATCTAGTGACTCACAAAACGGACATCCGTGCCGCTATTGCCGTCACATGCATGGACCGCGAATGCAGCAAACGGAAATTCCGGTACCGGATTTGGTTTTTATCGACGATTCTACGTGTGGATTATGTATGAAAAATCGTATAAAAGTTACACAAGGATCGTTAAACAAAACAACATACATGAAAAATCATATACATTCATGCCATAGGACGGTAAGATCGAGCAATATATATGAAAAATTAGATATAAATTTTCTTTTTGCGTCAGTCGCAACTATTGTATTCGAAAAATCACACAAATTAACGAATGGACCGAGTCAATAAGATACACCATAACCGAATCATTATGGTTGTAATATTTTTAGATCATTTTACTAGGCTGTCTTCCGGCCATACCGTTTCGTTTAAGTTCTTTGTCGGAGTTATCGCTTACGCGCATACACTTGATTTTCTTGCTTATCGGCGTGTTCATGCGAGTGGTCATGTCCGTGAGCGTGCTCGGAACCATGATCATGCCCATGGGCATGGTCGTGCTCGTGATCGTGCCCGTGGTCATGATCATGCTCATGTTTATGTCCATGCTCGTGGTCATGCGAGTGATCGTGTTCATGCAAGTGGCCGTGACCGTGTTCATGATTATGTCCATGCGAGTGGTCATGGCCATGGGCATGGTCGTGCCCGTCATGATGATGATGGTGATGTTCCATATGCGCGGCCGCCTCCAGGCGGTATTTACACATGTCGCAGTTCATGAACGCTCGGCCTTCGAACGCCTCGGAAACGCGGTCCAGCAGCACTTCGGCAAGCTGGGGGTGAAACCCGAAATAGTCGGCCAGCACGACTTTACGGTCGGCATGACGCGCCGCGAAATCGGCGGTCATCTGCTCGATGCGCTTGATCAGCACTCCCGTGAACAGGAAATACGGCAGCACGTAAATGGTTTTGGCACCAAGCTGCAGACAGCGCTCCAGCCCCTCCTCAAACGAAGGCTCCGTCACTCCGATAAAACAGCTTTCCGTCCATTTGACCGGCACCTGTTCCCAGAACAGACGCGCCATTTTGTAAAAATCGCTGTTCGCATCCCCATCGCTGCTGCCCCGTCCCAAAATAAGCACCGCCGTATGCGGATCGCGCTCTCCGTCCTGAGGCCCGGCCAAATATCCAGATTCCGCAAGACGCGATTTCAAAATATTGATCACCTTCTGGTGAACGCCGATCGGGCGACCGTATGCAAACTGAACCTCCGGATATTTCAATTTTGCATGATCGATTGCATCCGGAATATGAATCTTCGCGTGCCCCGCCGCAAACAAAATGATCGGCACCAGCACGACCCGCGTCGCCCCCTGCTCCACGCACCGGGTGATACCCTTATCGATCGTCGGGTTTGCAAACTCCAAAAAACACGTTTCAATGACAACCTGCGGCGCCTTCGCGCGAACCATATCGGCAAAACGCAGCAATTCCTCGTTTCCTTCCGGATCGCGGCTGCCGTGTCCGACGAGCAAAATAGCTTCCATCCCGTTATTCCCCCTCATCAATCGCCGCAAACGGCGTCCACCTGGACCGGCGAAACGTGGTCCCGATGCTCAAAGCCTGCGACCTTACCGACCCGTTTGAAAAATTTGTGAAACCGTTCGTTCGGATGCCCTTTTTCCGTATATTCCTGAAAAATCCGCTCGATTGTCGGCACGATTTCCTCAGCGGAGATGCCTTCCGCCACCGGCTGCGCCGCGTGGGCGTTACGCCCGATCGATTTGCCCCCGAGGAACAAATCGTAAGCTCCCCGGCGGTACACGATGCCGACGTCTTCGAGCACCGCGCCGTAGCAGGCCATGCCGCAGCCGTTCACCCCGACCTTAAATTCCTTCGGCGCCTTTAAGCCGCCGATGGCCCGGTTCAGCTCCTCCGCCACCGGAATCGCATCGTCTTTCTCCAGATTGCAAAAATCGCACGCCTTGATCTGCGCCACATCGCCGATCGGGAAAACAAGCAGCTTTATCGCTTTGAGGCGCGCCACAATGGCCGAAGGTTGTTCGGTCGCGATACGCAGGATAATCTGGTGATGCGGCGTGTACTCCATTTCACCTTCCTCGCCGACCAGCTCTGCGAGCAGCGCCATTTGACGGGCGCTGTATTTTTTGCTGGCGATGCCGGGGGCGACGCCAAGCTCAAAGATCGCCTGCGGCTTGCGGGCCGCACCGGGCGGCGAAACCGCTGCGGCGGCATAACCGCCGGAGACAATCCCTTTCGCCGCAAGCAGCCCGAGCGCTTCCATCGCCAAAGCCGCAGGCTTCATCGGCGCCTGCTGTGCAGTACCGGCCGCGGAAGCGATCGCCTCACCGCTGCCGGACGACCTCCCTGCCTCTCCCCGGAGGTCCGGGCCCGCCATCGCAGTACCGTCCGCGGAAGCGACCGCGGCAGAGCTGCCGATCGGTCGTCCCGCATCGCTCCTGAAGTCCGCGCCGACCGATGGAGCCGAAGCCGCCGGCGAAATCCGATCCGGCCTGTCCACTCCCGGCGCATCCGGGGCCGGGGATAAAGCGTATGCGGCCGGGGCGGCGCCGAAAAGCCCGGCTCCGGCGGCATTCCCCTCTGCGGCCGCATTTTCCGATGGCTGCGGCAAAACCGCCGCAGCAGACGGCATCCGCAGCAGAGCCGCTTCCCGCGCGCGCCCCCGCACGCCGGCAGACACCGCCGTTCCCGACCATTCGCCTGCAGCGCCGTGCCATTGTTCCGCGCCGGCGCCTACCGGCGAACCGGACGATCCATCTGTACTCCAGTCCGCGCCGATAGCCGCCTCTTCGTCCTCTTCGCGCTCCCAGCCTTCCTCCTGCGCGTTCAGCGACCACGGCTCCGCTTCCGTGCGCAGCCTCTCATGCGGTCTTAAAGGTTGCTCGGCCGAGTCGAGCGTATACTTTCTCTGGTAGCCGCGCGGCGTAATCATCAAACCCTCGTACATGAACGTCGTCGAGTTGCCGATAATGACAGTCGTCAGCATCCCGATATCGTGATCCAGCATCGCCCCAAGCGTCGTCATAACGACTTGCTGACGGTCGCGGTATGCGCTTTTGACCAGGCCGACCGGCGTATCCGGCGAGCGGTGCCTCAGCAATATCCGCTGCGTCTCCACGATCTGCCGGGTGCGCCGGCCGCTGCGCGGATTGTACAGCGCGATGATAAAGTCGGCGGCCGCCGCGGCTTCAACCCGCTTCGCGATAAGCTCCCACGGCGTCAAATGGTCGCTCAGGCTGATCGTGCACGCGTCGTGCATAACCGGCGCCCCAAGCAAGGACGCACACGAATTGATCGCCGAAATGCCGGGAATGACCTCGACTTCCACCCCGTTCGCAGGGTTCCACCGCTTCCCGATCAGCACCTCGTAGACGAGGCCGGCCATGCCGTACACTCCGGCGTCGCCGCTCGAAATGACGGCTACCTTTTTGCCCATTTCCGCCTGCCGGACCGCTTCCTGGGCACGGCTCACCTCCTCCGTCATACCTGTACGGACGATTTCCTGATCGGTCAGCAGCCCGCGGATCAGGTCAACGTACGTGTTGTACCCGATTATGACCTCGCTCTCCTCAATCGCTTTCCGCGCCCGCTCGGTAATATGCTCGAACGATCCCGGCCCGAACCCGATGATGAGCAGCTTGCCTCTTTTTTCAGCCATCGCAAATCCCTCCTTCTATCAAATTCCCCGTTCGCAAAATCACTTTTCTCCCCAACGCTCGGCGTAAATAAGCTCCTTCAGATCAAGCCGCTTGCGCCAATTGGCCGTCTCGAGCAGCGGCTTCTCCGGAAATTCGTCCGTATAACCGACCGAGAGAAGCGCCACCGGATCGATGTGCGGCGGTATATCGAGAATGTGGCGAATATCCTGCTTTTTATAAAAGCTGACCCACCCGACCGCAAGCCCCTCGGCTCGAGCAGCCAGCCATAAATTTTGAATCGCGCAGGAAACGGAGGCGAGATCCGTTTCCGGAATCGAATTGCGCCCGAGTACGTGCAGGCCGCCCCGCGTCGGGTCCAGCGTCACGCACAGCGTGATCGGCGCTTCCGTGAGCGCTTCGATCTTCAGCCGGGCAAACTTTTGCGCCTGCTCGCCTTCGTAATGGAGCAGCAGCGCCCGCCGCTCTTTGTCCGCGGCCTGGCGCAGCCGCTCCTTCGTCTCCTGCGACTTCACGACGATAAAATTCCACGGCTGCATAAATCCGACCGACGGCGCATGATGCGCCGCCTGCAGAAGCCGGAGCAGCAGCTCCTCCGGCAGCGGATCCGGGCGGAACGAGCGGATGTCCCTCCGCTGCTCGATCGCTTTGTACACCGCCGCTTTCTCGGCGGCGGTAAAGGGATGGGCCGCAGCAGCGCCTCCCGGCGCCGGTGCGATTATTGGCGCGGCGCTTCCGGCCGGATCGGCCTCTTTCGCCTGCGCGCCGGCGATCGGCTGTCCCGCTTCGCCAACGCCAAACGAGGCGTCAGCCGAAGCACCCCCGAACATCCCGGCGGCTGCCGCTCCCATTCCGTGCCCATCAGACTGATCACGCCTTGCTTCCGCAACCGGCCGATCCGCCGCCTGTCCGCCGAACGGATCGCCCTCCATCGCCGCGGCTGCCTTCCGCTCCGCTTCGGCCAACGGCGAACCGCCGTCCGGCCCCGAAGCCATCCCGCGCTCCCCGGACCCGGCGGCAAGTATCTTGCTGCCCCGATACACCTCCCGTACGTGCGGCGCCGGATAGAGCGCGTACTCCTCCGGCTCCGGAGCGGGGCTCGGAAGTCCGAGATCGGCGAACGTCGCCATCTCTTCCGCGAGGCGCACAGCCGCATCGAACAGCGGAAAAGCAAGCGCCGCTCCCGTCCCCTCGCCGAGCCTCATGCCCAGGTGAAGCGCAGGAGCAAGGCCCAGCTCCTCGAGCATAACGCGGTGCGCAGGCTCCGCCGATACATGCGAGGCGAACATGAAATCGCGGCAGCGCGGCTCCAGCCTGTACGCAGCCAAGGCGGCGGCACCGGTAATGACGCCGTCGACGACGACCGCGAGGCGGCGCGACGCCGCACCGAGAATGACGCCGGCCAGCCCGGCGATTTCGAGCCCGCCGACCTTCGCGATGACGTCGATCACGTCGCACGCATCCGGCGCATTCACGCGGATCGCCCGCTCGATCACTTGCGCCTTCGCCTCCAGCGCCGCATCGTCCAGCCCCGTCCCGCGTCCTGTCAGCTCGCGCACCGGCCTCCCGGTGAACACCGCCGCCATCGCCGTGCTCGGGGTCGTGTTGCCGATGCCCATTTCGCCGAGGCCGATCATCGCAGCGCCTCCGTCCGCCAGCGCCTCGGCCGTTTCAATACCGATGCGGATCGCCTCCGCTGCCTCGCGCCGGGACATCGCCGGACCAAGGGCCATATTGGCGGTTCCTCCGCGCACCCGGCGCGATTCGATTCCTTCCGGCGCCTCCTCCAGACGGCTGCCGACATCGACCACCCGCACCTGCGCCCCGGTCAGCCGCGCAAGCACATTGACCGCTGCCGCCCCCCGGGCAAAATTGCCGATCATAAGCCCTGTCACCGAGGCAGGATAGGCGCTGACGCCCTCTTCCGTCACCCCGTGATCGCCGCACATGACAACAATCGCTTTTCGTCCGATTTGCGGCTTGTCGGTCGCCTGAATGCCGGCAAGCGCCACCGCGATGTCCTCCAGCGCACCCAAGCTGCCCGGCGGCTTCGTCAAATCGTTCATACGCATGCGCATGCGGCGCATCGCCACCGAATCCAACCGTCCGATCCGGTCCAGTACCTTCGTCAATGTCTCCAAGACGATCTTCCTTCCTGTTTACTGGGTACAGCATGCAGCAGCCCACACTTTTAAGCCAAACGCCTCTCCGCCTTTCTCGTCGAACCGCACGGAGGAAGCCCCTTTTGCCCATGAAAAAAGGCACCTCCATTGGAGATGCCCAGCGCTCAAGAAATACGTATAAGTTAGCAAAGTCGTGCTCCCGCCGCAAAAACTTGTCTGCTCGACAAGCCGGACAGAGCTGCACTGCCGCCTTACACCTCCCTAATTACGCGTAGGTTCCAATGGTGCTGTCGGAACAGGCAGGTCTCCTGACTTGCGGATCATGGCCATTGCCCCTTGCCTTCCCATTTCGCAGATCGAAACAGTGGCGTTCGGAGCGGCTCCTCGCTTACAGTGGCGCGACCGTACCGGATTTTCACCGGTTTCCCTATTAAGTCGAGTCCGATAAACTCGACACCCATTCCCAAAAAAATATATTCGATTTTGTGCTTAAAATATACCACGAACTTCGGAAAAGCGTCCACCGTATTTTGCTAAAACCTCCCCACCTAGCGATAGAAGCGAGCTTCCTTCGACAGGACACTGCAGCCAGAGTAAGGCGTTCGCACGAAATCGCGGGCGGCTCAGCGCTCACAAAATAAAGGAACTCACGTTCGCTATTTGCCGGAAAATGATATATCTGAAAAAATAGAGGAACTGAGATGCGCTAAATCGGTGGAAAATGGCAATTGTATAGAGCAAACAGGCAAATAACACATCTGAGTTCCGCTAATTTCCAAAAATGATCGAAATCGGCCCACTTAGCGAACCTCAGTTCCTCTATATTCCCGCTTAAGCTGATAACATCTTACACAAGCGGGCTGCCCCCGCCGTTCAGTCACCGCCACGCAAGTCGGTTAACGCAACGCCTCGGGCATGGATCGGCACTCACCTTCAAGTGACTAAATATCCCCGGCGACACTATCTTTACTGCATTTGCGTACTTTAAGAAACAGGCCGGTCCGCGTATGATGGAATTGAAGATATTTCCTGAGGAGGTTTGGTTATGGAATATGCTTATCTCGGAAAATCGGGACTTAAGGTGAGCAGGCTGTGCCTCGGCACGATGAACTTCGGCGTCGATACCGACGAGAAGGAAGCGTACCGGATTATGGACGCCGCGCTCGACGCCGGAGTCAACTTCTTCGATACGGCCAACGTATACGGCGGCCCGGGAGCCCGCGGCAAAACGGAGGAAATCATCGGTCGCTGGTTCGCCCAGGGCGGCGGACGCCGGGAGAAGGTCGTGCTTGCCACCAAGGTGTACGGCGATATGGAAGATCCGAACGACGGCCCCAACGCGCCGCGCGGGTTATCCGCTTACAAAATCCGCCGCCACCTGGAGGCGTCGCTGCGCCGGCTGCAAACCGACCATATCGAGCTGTACCAAATGCACCATGTCGACCGCAACGTCTCGTGGGACGAATTGTGGAACGCTTTTCAAACCCATATAGCACAAGGTAAAATCAGCTACGTCGGGGCCAGCAATTTCGCCGGACGCGACCTGGTCAAAGCGCAATACGAAGCCAAAGCCCGCCATTTCCTCGGCCTCGTATCCGAGCAGCATAAATACAGCCTGCTCTGCCGCCTGCCGGAGCTCGAAGTGCTCCCCGCCGCCGAAGAGCACGGCATCGGCGTCATCGCCTGGAGCCCGCTCGACGGGGGCCTTCTTGGCGGCAACGCCTTGAACCCGGCGCAGGGTTCAAGAAGCGCGCGCAGCGTGGAGCGGGTGGAGCGGCATCGCGGCCAATTGGAGGCGTTCGGCAAGCTTTGCCGGGAGCTCGGCGAGAGCGAAGCCAACGTGGCGCTCGCCTGGACGCTCGTGCATCCGGCCATGACCGCGCCGATCATCGGCCCCCGCACGCTGGAGCAGTTCCAAAACACGCTGCGCGTCGTGGAGCTGAAGCTGGACGAGGACGTGCTGAAGCGGCTGGACGAGATTTTCCCGGGGCCCGGAGGAGAAGCCCCCAAAGCTTACGCCTGGTAAACGAAACCGCAAACCTTGTCCGAAGCAGAAACGCCAAGCCCATATGTCATGGCTTGGCGTTTTGTCGTTTTTCTCTACCCGGCGACATCTCGCTTCGTAAACAGCGCCCAGGCGACCGCATAAAAAACAACCCAATATATAACGAGCATCGCCACGGAAAACCCGAGCGACATCCCCGGCAGCAGCGGCTTTCCGCCGTAAAAATACGGCTCCAGGTTCGTGTTGGCGAACAGTACGTATTTTACCCAGCTGTACTGCAGCATCGAAAGCACGCCAACCGCCGGCTCCGCAGTAAACATCAGGAACATCGACAAGCCGATGGCCAGCGAGCTGCTGCGGAACGCGGAGGAAATCATAAACGCCAGCGTCACCGACATCAGCGTATCGACAAGCTTAAAGCCGTACCCGGCCGCGATACGTCCGAGTCCGTCATCCGGGCCGGAAACGCCGATTCCGAAAAACAGCAGCCCGATAAAATACGAGCTGACGAACAGCACGGCAAGCAGGGTAACCATAAACAAGATCACGGCGATATATTTGGCCAGCAAAATTTTGCTGCGGCTGGCCGGGCGGATGAGCAGCAGCTTGACCGTTCCCCACGTAAATTCGGAGGCGACGATGTCTCCGGCCACGATCACCGAAAAAATAAACGCCAGCGTGGACAAATGACTGCCCATCGCCATGAAATCAAACGCGCCGCCGGGGGTCATTTTGACGATAAATTTCATCATCACGGCGAATCCGAGCAGGATGACCGGAAGCATAGCGATCATAATCCACGTTCGGGTCCGCAAATAAATTTTCATATTTTCGTTGCGAACAAGCTCCGCCATATTAAACAATGCGATTCCCCCTCGTCACCTCGAGGAACTGATCCTCCAGCGTTTTGGTCATCGTATGGATGGCGAACACCCCGATGCCCGCTCCCACCAGATCGGCGTTCAGCCGCGCGATTTGCCGGCGGGTCAGCCGCACCGTAAACGCGCCTTCGCCGCCGTTCACCTTGCCTCCCGTTGCGGCCTCCGCTATCGTGCAAGCCTGATCAAGCCTGTCCACTTCGAAGCGCACGTCAAGCGCCTCTTCATCCTGCCGCGTTTCCTTGAAGGAACGCACATCGAGCAGCTTGCCGTTTTGAATGATCGCGATGCGGTCGCACATCAGCTCCATTTCGGAAAGCAGATGGCTCGACACGATCACGGCGAGTCCCTCTTCCCGGGCCAGCCCGCGCAAATAGTCGCGCAGCTCGCGGATGCCGGCGGGATCGAGCCCGTTGGTCGGCTCGTCCAAAATAAGCACGGACGGGCGATGCAGCACCGCCTGGGCGACGCCCAGCCGCTGCCTCATGCCGAGCGAGTACGTCTTCACTTTGTCGTGGATGCGCTGCTCCAGTCCGACGAGCCGGACGACTTCATCGATCCTCTCCTTATCTATTCCGCCGGGGATCATCCGGGCAAAATGAATGAGATTTTGGTACCCGGTCATAAACTTGTACAGCTCGGGGTTTTCCACGATCGCTCCGACGTGGAGCATCGCCTGTTCGAACTGCTTTTGCACGCTGAGATCTTTGATCAACACCTCGCCCGAGGTGATCGAGATCAGTCCGACCATCATGCGGATGGTCGTCGTTTTGCCGGCGCCGTTCGGCCCGAGAAAGCCGAATACTTCGCCGGGCATAACTTCGAAGGACAATCCGTCCACGATCGTCCGCGAACCGATCCGCTTTGTTACGCCGTGCAGCCGCACGACCGGAGCTGAATTCATAAGCGAGTCTCCACCTTGTTATTTTATTTCCGCAAAAAAAATCGCGCATGATGCGGTCATACCACTCTCCACATCATGCACGATTATGCCTGCATATTCAAGCTGCGCTGCCTAATAAATCTAAGCCATCCGCTCGTAATATTGAGCGAGCGCCACCATCATGCTGCCCATCCGTTCTTCCTCCGGAGCGACGATGCGCTCGATGCCCTCCTCGCGAAGCGCCTCGGCGGTCACTTTGCCGACCGCAACGGCGACCGTTCCCGTGGCGAACGCTTGGAGAAGCCGATCCGCCGTTCCCTGCTCGCGGGCGTATCTCATAATATACCGCACCTGCGGCGTGCTCGTGAATGTGACCGCATCCACCTCGCCGCCCGCGATTTCCGCGATGAGCCTGTCAAGTATGTCCAGCTCCGGCGGCACGTGCAGGTACGGCAAAATTTCGTAGAATACGGCCCCCTGCTCCTTCAGCCAGTTCACAAGCCGCGGCGCATGATCGCCGTACAGCTGGAGCGCGATGCGCTTGCCTTTGACGTCGTAAGGCTGCAGAGCCCGCAATATGCCGGTGGTCGTCCCGTCATCGTCGCGCACCGCCGGCTCAAGGCCGAGGCTGCGCAAATATTTGACCGTCTTGTAGCCCCGGGCGGCGATGCGGATCGTCTTCAGCTTCTCGATGAAAGCTTCGGCCGCTCCCATCTTCTCCGCAGCGCCGTAAAGCATCTCCGCTCCGACGCCGGTCGTCAGGATGACCCAGTCCGCCCCTTCCTCAAGCAGCCGGCGAATTTGCGCCTCCACCTTCTCCTGTTCGATCGCCACCGTCCCCTGCGCGGGACGGACGAGCGGAATTCCGCCCATTTTTTCCACGATCACGCTCAGCTCCGCCGCCTTTCGCGGCCCCGTTAAAGCAACCCGCTTTCCTTCCAGTCTGCGCACCGGACATACCCCTTCCCCAAAGATGCCAAATTACCAGTTAGTCGATACGAACTCCGTACGTTCCGATTTCAAAGAAAGATAAATATAAAAAACCAACGCTACCAAGAAGTATGGCACATAACAAATGGAGTAAGCAATATTTTTCATATACGTCACCTTTCCTAACATCATATTCTTTATTTGTATATTAGCCGAAAAGTTAACGAATTTCAAGAAAAATATTGCTTATTGTTTGCATAAGATCATTTTATACACGGATAAATACGAATGAAATCGATAAAAAAACATTGATCGTTCGTAAAAATCGGACAACAGTCCATTTCCGCTCCAGTTTTTCATGTTATCTTTTATAACGCGAACTTCATTTTCAGCATAGCCGTTTCTTTGATATGTATCCGGATTGTCGTTCCCGTCCGGCCGGATGCACTCGAATGCAGTGTCATTTTATACTCGCCGCCGAAAAGCATCTTCAAGCGGGAATCGACGTTTTTCATACCGTAGCCGGAGGAGGAAACGGAGGCATTCTCCAGCACATCCGCGTCCAGCAGCCGGAGCTGCTTAGCGAGCTGCTCCGGCTTCATGCCGATGCCGTTATCCCGGATTTCCAGCACGATTTCATCATGCATTTTGCCGCCGGTTACGCTGATCTGTCCCTTGGCCCTTAGCCGCCTTATACCGTGGACGATCGCATTTTCCACCAGAGGCTGCAGCACCAGCTTGCCGATCGGGTATTCCGCAATATCCGGTTCGAGATTCAGCGTAAACTCGAACCGTTCCTCGAAGCGAATTTTTTGGATGCTCAGATAAATCCGGATCATCTCGAACTCCTCATGCAAAGAGATGACTTCCTTTCCCTTGCTTAATATGATCCGGAACAGCTTGGACAAACCGCTGACCATCTCGCTGATTTTGCTTTGCCTGTTTTCCTGCGCCAGCCAATAAATCGAATCGAGCGTGTTGTACAAAAAATGCGGGTTGATTTGATATTCCAACACGCGCAGTTCAAAAATGCGCTTTAGCCGCTGCTCCTCCTTCAGGCTTACGAGAAGCCCCTCGATATGGGAAGCCATCGAATTAAACGTATCCCCGATAATGCGGATTTCGTCGTTTCCTTTCAGCTCGATCCGGGTTCCCCAGCGCTCTTGGCCGAATTTGCGCATAGCCTGGTTTAATTTTCCGAGGCGTGCGGACAGCACCTTCGTTCCCAGGATGGAAATAAACACGGACAAAAACAGGAAAAACACGTACCCGTAATACAGCTCGCGGCGAAACCTGGACGACGTCTCGCTTATATATTCGGCATCCAGCCCGACAAACAGATAGTCCCGTTTTTCCATCTGCATCACGACGGTCCGCCAGGACCGTCCTCTGAATTCAGGCTGCGTCAAATGTCCGTTCAGCGCTGCCATACGGTCCGAAAACAATCGGCCGTGACCTCCGGTCATTTTTTTCTTGTCGTAGATCATCCACGTATTTTCCGCCTGATTCACCAAGCCGAATATCATCTGATCGTAATAGTTATAGGTTTCAAACGAGCTTCTCACCGCCTCCAGCGACAAATTGACAACCACGTAGCCGATCACCTGCCGGGGCTGGTCCACGCCGTATATTTTCCGGGCGATCGTGATCATGTCCGCATTTTTCGTGAGCGCGTCGTTGGTGCTCCAGGCCAGCCCCGATTGGTCCGGTGACGCCACTTCCGCCAGCAGCAGAGAACGGCCCATATCGTTATGATCGAATTGGTAGTTTTCCGAGGTGTTCAAATAAATTTCGCCGCGCCGATCGATTACGGCAATGGAAAAAATATTGTTCCAAACAAGCCTGTACCTGGACAAAATCGAACGCATCGTGTCCTGGCGGATATATTTGTCCCTGAGCGCCAGCCGCTCGTCCGTCGGGGAACCGCTGGCCGGGCCGCTCCCCCCATCCGCACCGGTTTTCAAAATGTGCTGAACGTCGGGTTCGATCAGAATCTGATTCGTGAGCGTCGTCACATCGCTGAAAATCGCCCGGATCTCCCGGCTTGCCGCATGCTCCAGCACATAGAGCGTATTGTCCATTTCCTCCGTTTTTTGTTTGATCTGCTTGTTCATGAGCTGATTGATGATGGCGAGGAGAAGCAAATTGGGAATGACGATGAGAAGGATGAGTTTAACGAAGATTCTCCGGCTTAGCGTACGGTACCAGGAAGTCAAACGCCCGAGCATGTAGTTAAGCGTCATGGCTAAGGCCGTCCTCCTTGTAGGCGGAAGGATTTTTACCGACCCATTTTTTAAAATAGGTGCTGAAATAAAGCGGATTGTCGTACCCGACCCGCTCGGCGATTTCGCATATTTTCAAATCGGTGCCGTGCAAAAGCTCCTTGGCCCGCTCCATTCGCAGGCGCGCCAAAAACTGCATGCACGACAGTCCCGTATGCCGGCGGAACGCCTGGGTCAAATAATTGGGGTGGACTTCCGCCTGGGCGGCAAGCTGCTGCAGGGAGAGCGAGCGGTTCCCGTAGTGGTCGTTCATATGCTTAATCACTTTATCAACCAGCGCGGAGTGCGGTTTGCCGCTGTAAGAAGCGATCTCCTGTGCCCGTTCCTCGGGTTCGCTTCTTATTCGGCGGGAGATGCGCTCTTCCATTCGCCGTAGAGCTGCGGCTACCGAAGATTTTAAGTGGAGGAGGCCGCCGGCTTCCTCCCCGAGCTCCAGGGCGACCGGCACTCCCAGCACGTTTTCGGATAGATCGGGAAACCTCATGACCACACCTAAAGCGTTTTCAAAATTCTCCGGCAAAATGCCGAAGATGAGCGTGTCGATCTCCTTCATCATCGCGAAACCTTTCATTTGCGATAAAACCGCTTCGGAAAACAGCTGCTTCACCGCAACGCCGTAGAGCAAAACATCCCGCTGCGTCAAATCCTGCCCTATCTTAAGCAAGCGGATAACCCCGCCGAGGATCGGATCGTTTAAGGAAAAAGGAAAGCATCCGGCAAAATCGCTCAGCTCCTCCCGGGAAATAAGCCTGCCTTCAAGCAGGTCCGAAAGCAGCTTGTCTCGGATATACAGCGCGGCGTTCGCCGCAAGCTGTTCCCTCCGCAGCAAATCGAGCTGTTTGGAGCGGTTTTTGTCCAGTTCCTCCTTCATGCCGCTTAAAACGGAATAAAGCTCGCCCGTTTCCGCCGGCTTGGTGATGTAACGGCAAACCTTCAAATGAATCGCCTTCTGCGCCAAATGAAATTCTCCGTGGCCGGATAAAATGACGAATTTGATATCCGGATACATAACGCTAACCTGTTCAATGAAATCGAGACCGTCAATGTACTGCATAAAAATATCCGTAATGATCAAATCAGGGAGGATGCTTGCCGTCTTCAGCCATTCCAGAGCGCTTTCGCCGTCATCGGCCGTACCGACGACGCGAAACCCGGCAAACTCTCCGATCGCTCTCGCCAGCCCGTTGCGGATAATCGATTCGTCATCGACAATCATGATATTCATCCGATCCTCTTCCTTCCCCTGCGGTTTTCCGGGCGCAAATGTCCGCCGCCCGGTCTACCTTGAATGCTACAAAATTATGGCTGCAATGCCAACTGAAAACGCACTGCAAGCGGTGCTTGCAGACAAAACAGGCCGGAACGCCGGTTCCAGCCGTTAATCTTTCATCGCACCGCCGGTCAAACCTCCGACGATATATTTTTGCAAGACGATGAAAATCACAATGATCGGAACGGCCGCCATCGTGGCGACAGCCATCAGGTTGTTCCATTCCGTGCCGTATTGTCCGATAAATTTATAAAGTCCCATCGTCAGCGGCCGGATCGATTCTTTGGAGGTCAGCGTCAGGGCGAACAGGAAGTCCCCCCAACCCCAAAGGAAGCTGAAAGCGCCCACCGTCATAAGTCCCGGCCTGACCAGAGGCAGCACGATCCGCCAGAACGCGCTGAATTTATTGCTTCCGTCGATCAGTGCAGCTTCCTCCAGCCCCCCCGGCACCGAAAGAAAGTAAGGCCTCAACACCAATATGGCAAACGGCAGCGAATGCGTCGTATTGGCTGTGATCAGCGCCGTAAAGCTGTTGATCAGCTGCATTTTGGAAAAAACGATAAACAGTGGCATCGCCAGCATGATACTCGGCAGCATCTGGGTGGCGAGCAGCAAAATCAGGATGGCCGCCTTTCCCCTTATCGGCAGCCGGGCGAGTCCGTAAGCCGCCGGCGCGGCGAGCAGCAGCGTCAAGGCCATCGTTCCGGCTGCGATAATAAAGCTGTTGGCCATATACCCGAGCATCGAGCGGTTTTTGATAAAATTGTCGATGTAGGAGCGGAAGGTCAACTGCTGCGGGATATAGTGGGGAGGGTTGGCAAACAGCTCCCCCATCGGCTTAAGCGACGTGACGATCATCCAATAGACGGGAAACAAAAACAGAAGCGTCAGGATAACGGCGATGCATGCCGTGATGTAATCTTTGCGGTCGTACGTTTGTTTTTCCTTCATAGCCGCTCCTCCTTCCGCGTGAGCCACAGGTAGACCGCCGCAAATGCGATCAGCACCCCGAACATGACGCTGGACACCGCCGCGCCGAGGCTGAATTCAAAGTTGACGAAAGCCAGCCGGTACGCATACATCGGGAACACTGTCGAAGCGTTAACGGGCCCTCCCCCGGTCATAATGAAAATCAGGTCGAACACCTTAAACGTATAAATGATCCCCAACATGAGGAGCACCAAAATCGTCGGCCTAAGCAGCGGCAAGGTGATGCTCGCGAACTGGCGCAGCCTTCCCGCCCCGTCGATTTTGGCCGCTTCGTACAGATGGTCCGGCATCGCCTGCAGCCCGGACAGCAGGATGACCATATTAAACGGGATGCCCACCCATATATTCGCAGCGACGGTTCCCCAAAGCGCCGTTTTTTCTTCCGTGAGCCAAAACACCGGTTTATCGAGAATGCCTGCGGACTGCAAAATATGGTTGAAAACGCCGTGATCGCCGGACAGCATCCATTTGAACAAGGTCGCCGTAATGACGATGGGCATCATCCAGGACAGCAGCATGACCGAACGCAGGATGTCCCTTCCGGGAAATTTCCGGTTGAAAAACAAAGCCAGCACAAATCCGAGCAAAAATTGCGCGGCGATGCTGCCTCCGGTAAACACCGCCGAGTTTTTGAAGGAAATTCCGAATAATTCGTCCTTAAATACTGCGCTATAGTTGCTCCAACCGACAAACTCATGCGCGCCCTTCAGGTTCTGGAGGGTAACGTTCTGAAAGCTGAGCAGCAGGTTGTACACGATCGGAAACACCAGAAAACAAACCATAAACAGCACACCCGGCAGCACAAACATATAATTGCTCAAGTGGCCCGGCCGGAATCGTTTGACCGGCCTGTCTTTCGCCGCTTCGGCCGCATGAGCCGCGGAATTGGTTACCATAGACCTCCCCCATTTCGGCAAAATCGGGAGAAGACATCGAGATCTCCTCCCGCCGGCGCTTTATTGCAAGAGCGGTTTTATTTTCGCATCGGTTTCTTTGACGGCATCTTCCGGCGATTTGTACCCGGACAGCACCTGCTGAAGCATCTCCTGCACGGCATCGGAAATTTTCGGATAATTGGGGCCGTATGCCCTCGCCTTGGCTACGTCCATCGTATCGGCGAATATTTTCATTAATTTGTCTTCCTGCCAGATCGGGTCCTTGATCAGATCTTTCCGGCTCGGCAGCCGTCCCGCCGCCTTCAGAAACGCCTTCAAATATTCCGGCTGCTGGGCGAATTTGACGATATCCCAAGCTACGTCCTTGTGTTTTGTCGTCGAAGTGATCGCCCAATTTTCCCCGCCCAAAATCGTGCCTCCCTGCTTGTTCACCGGAAGCGGCACAATGCCCCATTTGAATTTGGCGTCCTTCTGCAGCGGCGGAATTTGCCACGTTCCGTTGACCATCATCGCCACGTTGCCGGCAACGAACTGAAGCATCGTCGCCTGTTGATCCTGCCCTATCACCTCTTTGGACATCGATCCGTTGTCAATCATCTCTTTCCACAGCTTGACCGCTTCGACCGTGCCCGGACTGTTGAAGTTTGTCAAATCGGCCCCGGCCTGCCAGACAAAGGGGAGGAACTGAAAGGTCCCCTGCTCGTTTCGAATGGCGGAAGCGGCGAATCCGTACACGCCCGGCTTGGTCAGCTTCTTTGCGGCATCCTTCAGCTCGTTCCAGTTGGTTGGCGGCTTGACGCCTGCCGCATTCAGCATATCCTCGTTGTAAAACAAGGCCAGATTATTGCTGCTGTTCGGGATGCCGTAATTTTTGTCCTTATACACCGTGGACGACCAG
The DNA here is from genome assembly GCF_023276405.1 of Paenibacillus hamazuiensis. Lineage (NCBI taxonomy): Bacteria > Bacillati > Bacillota > Bacilli > Caryophanales > Paenibacillaceae > Paenibacillus > Paenibacillus hamazuiensis. The sequence continues at coordinate 7,838,130 of NZ_JALRMO010000001.1, read as the reverse complement.
GGACCTTTGTAATATTGGTCCGCTTGCCCCCACTCCTTGACCTCCTGCGTAATATCGGCGAGCACGCCGGCGGCGGCAAACGCCTGATGATCCGGGTTGTCCAGCCATACGATATCGGGCAGCTGACCCGCGGCGGAGCCGAGCAGCAGCTTGTTTTTCAAATCTCCGAACGGTACGTACGTTCTTTCGATCTTTACGTTCGGGTGCGACTTCTGGTAATCGTCGATCACTTTGTTCAAGGCGCCGACCATCGCATCGGAATTCATGTAATCCCACCAGGTGACCGTGATCTGCTCGGCCGCGGATTTGCCTGAGGGCTGCGCCTTATCCCCGGGCGGCGCAGACGATTCGGGCGCGCAGGCGGACGTCGTCAGCAGGGCAAGAGCCGACGCGATGAGGCTTAGCTTTTTAACCAAAACAATCCCTCCTTGGTATCGAAAACCTCTTCAGATTCAATTTCGCTTAGTTGAAGCGTTTACAGTACCAACTATAAAACAAGAGGAATATGTTGGAAATCAATAAAGTTAAGCCGCCACATGAAAATTCTTAATATTGGACGGCATTTCGCACAACAAAAAAGTCCTTGGTATGCAAGGACTTCCTCTTTACAGCATCCGCTTAAAGCTTCTTTGATTTATTTATCTGATTTCCCGGGGCCTTTGCTTTCTTCTTTTATCGGGATGACCCAGTCCACATTGGTGTATCGCCGGTCCACTACCGTGCGGATCAATTGCAGCCGGTCCGGTATTTGGGTAAGACCAGCGGCACGAAATTGGTATAAACCTCCCTGCATCGGTCCACCCATGAGGATGTGCCCTTCCTTCCAGCTCGAAGCCTCCGTTGTCGAAGCACCTCGCTTGCTGACCGTGTAGGTACGGCCATCCGGGGTTTTTAATATCCATTCGCTGAAACGATCTTCATTCCGCAGCCTCCCGTCAAAATGCAAGGCGCCTTCGGTCTCTTTGCTGTTCGTATCGGGCGGTGACTTCACAGTAAAGTCCCGTAACATCAGTTCATCGCCGTCGAAGCGGAAAGGCACGGGCCGCTCCTTCAGATGCAATGGCTCGAATTGAACCGACGCATCGTCGCGCTCCGAAACGAAATAGCCGTCAAATATGAATTTGTAGGGACTGTCCTGCGGCAAATATTTGAACGTATAACTCCAATGCATTAGCCCTGTTTTGTCGCCGGGGATACCGGATTGCGTCATCAGGCTGTCTTTAGACGGCGATTTTCTTGTATTGACACTATGAATTTCCTCTCCCTGCATATCCTCAAAGTGAAAGCTTAACCCCTGCTGCTTCCACAACTCTCCGGGGGAGCGGGCCAGCGCCTCCTCGCTTAGCTCCGTATCCATCTCCAGGCGAACGCCCTGCACCATCCGGGTCAGCCGCTTCAATCGAACCGTCATGCCGTCCGGGGTAGTATAGCTGCCCGCCAGCGAAGTAACGACCGTTTGTTTCTTGGCTTCTTTCATATCGACGGCGAACGAAAAGCTCCAATCGCCTTGTATAGAGGGTATATTGCGCATTTTATCACCAAGCCGCACAAGATGCCCTTCGATCGTAATCCGGTCGGCTTGCAGAGGTTCGGGGAAAAACGCCACGAGATAATAAAAATCGTTGGTCCTTCCCATATCGTACATCCTGCCGACAACTTCCCCGCGGTCATCCTTGATGAAAATGCCGTTCCCATCGGTTAAAACAAGCCGGTCTCTGTCATGCTTTCCGCCCGGTCCGAACAACTGCAGCGCGACGATGACACGTGTCGGATCCGCCGCCGCTTCATCGATTTTCACCGTATAACCTTTGTCCTTGACCATAATATTCGGATGCTCGACCAAGCCGAACTCCTGCATCCTCAGCAACCCGACGTCTGCGTTTTCCCGCGTAAAAAGCGACCGGATCGTATCGGCCAGCGTCGGCACGGCGTACAATATCGCCGCCCCTGCAATCAGGAGCAGCGAAACGGCTCCAAGTGCGAGCTTCCAAAAGCTCGCGCCTTTAGAAAGAGGCCCGGCCGTTCCTTCGGCGGCGCGCCGATTTTCTCCCAAGCTATCGGACTCGTCGCAGTTTGGTTCCTGTTCCGTGAGAATTGCTGCGGAACCCCCAACCTGCACCTGCGATGTTTCCGGCGTCGCCCCTGCCTCCTTCCCGGCCTCCCGATCTTCCAACGCCAGCATCGCCATCACCTTGGCGGTAAACGAATCAGGCAGAGTTTCCTCAAACAGCTGCCGCGACAAGATTTCCTGCTCCTCGAGCCGCTTCCTGTAAAGGGTCAGGCAGCGGGGACAGAAGTCGATATGCAGTGCCTTTTGCTGCTTTTGAGGCGAGGGGGTTTCCAGTATATAATCTTCCATTTCATCCGCGCTAAGGCATCGCATTGGTTATCGCCTCCCCGGTTGTCATAAGCTGCTTCAATCTTTTTTTGGCGCGGTAAAGATCGTTTTGAACTTTGATCAAAGGAACATTAAGCACTTCGCTCATCTCTTCATAACTCAAATCGTTCGTGTAACGGAGCAGCAGAACAATCCGGTAATTAGGCGGCAGGTTTTGCAGCAGAACGTGGAGCTCCCTCCGATGCTCCTCCCGCAGCAGAGCATCCTCGGGACCGTCGCGGGGCGAAAGCTCGGGAAATGAGCCCGCCGGCCCGTCGCTGCGGCGTTTTTTTCGCTGAAGATCCTTCAGCATGTTGGCGGCAATCGCGTAAATCCAAGCGGCAAACCGCTTCCCCGGATCGTGCGAAGCCAGCTTGCGATACGCTCTAATAAAGGTTTCTTGAGTCAAATCTTGGGCATCCTGATCGTCCGCCCCCATCCCCCGCAAAAGCCCGTAAATTTTATTTTTGTACCGGTTCACCAGAAAAGCGTAATCTTCCTTATGCCCTTCCAGCACTCGGCGTATCCATTCTCTCTCGTCATCGCGCTCATTTCGCTCGATAAATTCCTCCACCTGCCGGGCCTCCTTGAATTCTATACAGTATAGACGAAAATCATCGGCGAATCTCTCACATGGAATCCAAAAAATCCATACAATCCGATTTCGATATAAAAACGGCAACCGGTTCAAGTATGGCCGGCTGCCGTTGTGAGAATTTTTCAGGAAATATTCAGTATGTTAGGAGCAGCTGCTGCTGCGCCATGTGCGACCCACTATCCGCACGCGATCCCGGATGATCTAAGGGGTATTTTTTTCACTCTCCAGATGCCGCACGCAATCGTATAACAAATATTCCCACTTTTTGCCGTTTCGCACAACGGTCGTAACCGAAGTATTTCGCAGATGATCGCCGGTCGATTCGTCCCGTATCAATTCTTTGAGCGTCTGGCCGAGAAAATACCCGTGGGTAACCACGAGTATTTTTTTGCCCGGATACTGGTTGATCATATCGCTCACAACGCTCATGCCGCGCACCCGAAGCGATTGATCGGTCTCCTCGCCAAGATCGAGCTCTCTCCAGTTCGGTCCCCACTTCGCAACGCGTTCTTCTTCTATGGTGTCTACGATCTGGCCGCGGTCCTTTTCGCGAAGCCGAATATCGAACCGTTCGATCGGCAGTCGGATCGCTTCGGAAATAATTTCCGCCGTTTGACGCGCCCGCAGCAAATCACTGGAGACGAGAACGTCCCATGCCTCCTCCGACAGCCGTTTTGCAACGGCCGCCGCCTCCCGCAAGCCCGTTTCGTTAAGCGGATTATGAAGGTGGCCCTGCGCCCGGTTCTCCACATTGTGATTCGTATTCCCATGTCTGACAAAGGTGATGTGATCCATACCCATAAGCCCCCTTCCGCTCACGCCTGCGAATGCTCAAGCCAACGACAGGCAGTACATCCCGATTTCATAACCGGTCTTTGCCAGCGTATCCTTGATGGATTCCGGCAACCGGTCGAACTCATTGTGAGTCTCGAACGAGAAGTCCCCTTCATACCCGATTTCGGTCAGCACCGGCATAATAGCAGCCCAATCGACATTGCCGTGAAACGGAAACATATGCTCGTCTTCCTGTCCGTAATTGTCGTTTACGTGAGTCGATTTCAGCCGCCCGCCGAGCGTGCGAAGCGCAAAACGTTGATCCTTGTACAAGAAATTGCCGTGCCCGAAATCCCAGCATGCGCCGACGGCGCGGTCATTATAGGCGTCAACCAGCGCGGCCAGCTCGCCGGCATGACTGCAAAACCGCCGTTTCGAAGAAGCGCGTTCGATCATATTTTCGAAAGCAACTCCGACATTATGTTTAATCGCGAGCTCCACCACGGGAGCGAAATGCTCGAAGTTTGCCTTTATATTCGCTTCGAGGTCGAATGCCGCTTCGGTCTTTTTCGCTTCGATCGGATGCAAAGCGGCCCACTTGACGCCGAGAATGGAGCTTGCAATAATGGATCGTTCCATCATTTCACGGTACAGTTGCCGTTTGTCAGCCGGATGATCCTCGGGATGTCCGGGCAAAAACACAGGGTGCGATTGCGAAAATTCGATACCAAGCGATTCGGCCTCGTTACGAATTTCATACATTTGCTTCTCCCAATCATCCTTCACAAGCTCCGTCTTTCCAAAAATCGCATGGCAAAAACTTACGTCGAGCACTTGAAAGCCTGCAGTTCTGCAGCGCCGCATGGATTCGCTAATAGGAGTATACCCTCCATCCAATCTCCTGCCGAAAAAACTCGTCATCGTCGATAATCTCACGTTTTACCTTCTCCTTTATTTTGGCGTTAACGCTTTTTTACCGTGTCCCGGACGACAAGAGAAGGTGCAAGCGTAAGCCTTACCGTCTTCGCCTTCCGCCGGGATATCCGATTTAATAATATGCGGAGCGCTTCCTCTCCCATTCGCTCCTTATTGATATCGATCGTCGTGAGCGCAGGAACGGAATGCTCGGTAAGCACCGATTGCTCGTATCCGATGATCGAAATATCTTCGGGGATGCGCACCTTGCGTTCGTATAAATAACGCATGGCTCCGACCGCGATCCCGTCGTTTGCCGCGAAGACGGCATCCATGCGGGCGCCGGATTCCCACAACACCTGCATCGCCTTGTATCCGGACGCTCCCGTATAGTCACAGTATTTGACCGTATCCGCCCGAAGCGGCAAACCGGCTTCATCCAACGCCTTGCGAATGCCTTCCAGCTTCTTCTGAGCCACCGGGCTCGTTTCGGGTCCGAGTATAAACACGATATGCCGATGCCCGGTCTCCAGCAAATGCCTTGTCCCTTTATACATGGCGTCCAGCACGTCGGGAGCGACGGAATCGATGCCCGGATAGTTTCTCCCTACGATAACAGCCGGGATATTTCGCTCTTGAACGCGTTTTATAAACTCATCACCAAACAGTCCTCCCACAATAAACACACCGTCGACACGGTTGTTTTTCAGAAGAGAAGGCAGTTCCGCGTTCGCATCGAGAGCGGAAAATCTTTCGCTGAGCAGGCCGAAATCGGTTTGCTTCATGCCGGATGAGATGCCGTTAAACGTGTCGTACAGCAGCGTTTCCGTAACGGCATCGAATCGATAGGACTTGTTCGTTGTATTATCCGTCAAAAATACGAGGCCCAGAATATGCTTAATCTTCGTGGTCAACTCGCGAGCCGCCATATTAGGAACATAGCCGAGTTTACGGATCGCCTCCAGCACGCGGATTCTCGTTTCAAGCTTCACCGAGTCACTGTTGTTCATGACCAGCGATACCGTGCTTTTGGATACATTCGCTTCCTTGGCCACGTCCATTATGGTTACCGCCATAAGATCACCTCTCTATTAACCGGGCTTCTATTTTTTCAGCTTCTGGTATGCTTCGTTGACTTCCTTCGTGATTTTATCTCCTCCGGCGGCATTCCAGCGCTTTACATAATTGTCCCATTCGGTTTGGACGTCCCAGCTTCCGGTTATCGCTTTAATAAAAAACTCGTCCTCTATCTTTTTGACATCGGCGCCGAATTCACTGTAGCTTTGAATGATCGTGCCGGCCGGGATCAGTTGGTCGGTCGTTTTATAGCTCTTTTGGATATTCGCCTGAACTGCGGCTTCATTGCCGAAGCTCAGCTTGAACTGCTCCTCATTCCGATTGTTGACGATAAAAAATTTGATGCCTGTTTCCGCTTGTTTTTCGTTCGAAGCATACTCTTTGGTCAGCTCCGCCATACCTTCGCCGTTCACGGTAAAATGAACGCCTTCCTTGCCTCTCCATACCAGGTTATGAACGTCCTTATCGACAAGCTGGGCATCGAGAATTTGCAAAATCTTTTTCAGCTTCGCATCCGAGGTGTCTTTACCGACAACCATATACCGCCATACGCTGGACTGCTTCTCGAACACCGCGTCTTTGCCGTCCGGTCCTTTCAAAGGCGGCAAGTAATCCGTCGTCGCTTGCGGATTTTTCTTGAAGGTAAGCGCAAACCAGTCGCTCGGCCTGTACTTGGGCATCATAGCGGTCCAGCCGGCCGTTCTCATGCCCACGAACCCGTCCGAAAACAAAGCATCCTGGTCCTTTACGGTAACATCCGGATAAATGTATCCGCTCTTGTATAAGTCGGCCAAGTAGGCAATCAGGCTTTTGTAGTTTTGGCTCACCTGCGCCCGAATCAGGCTGCCGTTCTTGTCTTTGACCCAAGAATCGTCTTTGACCGTTCCGCCCGGCAGTGAAATGCCAAATGCCGCTGCCAGTGTATAAATATTGGAGTAACCTGTGGACAAAGAAAATGCGTAAGTGTCATTTTTTCCGTCGCCGTCCGGATCCTTCGTCGTGAACAGCTTGGCTACTTCCTTGAACTCCTCCAGATTCGTAGGCATATTAGCCCCTACCTTCTTGAGCCAGTCCGTTCTTACCGCCGTAAAAGGGAACAGTTCTCGCGTCCCTTCCGGCAGAGCGAGCAGTTGACCGTTTTTGTAAACGGACATTTGCTCAAGCTGCGGATAATTTTCAAGCGTCGATTTCCATAGGTTAGGAGCTGCTTGTTTGATCATATCGACCGGAATCGTTCTCCCCGCCCCTTGATCGAGAATTTTCCCGATGCTGTTCGCCCCGACGAGCATATGATCGGGCACCTCGCCCGAGGCGAGCAGCATGCTCAGCTCCTGGTCTTTAGCCGAGTCGGCTTTTACAGGCAAAAGTTTCACATTGAAGCGTTTATTCAATTCTTGAACAATATAAGCGTCTTCCCCGGGATACATTCCCGCCGTTCCGTTGCCCAGCCATTTGATTTCCAATGGTTTGTCGCCTTCAGCTGCCGACTTGTCGGAATTTTTCGCTGCGGACTGGCTGCCTCCGCATCCGGTCACGGCAATCGCCGCGGACAGCAGGATCGATAAAGCCGGTATTGCCTTTTTTGTTTCCATCATCATCTCGAATCTCCTCCTGGACAAGTAAAAGTCATATTATCCTTTCAAGGAACCAATAAGGACACCTTTGATAAAATATTTTTGCAAAAACGGGTACATCAGAATGACCGGCCCGATCGTTACAAGAACCGTCGCAGCCTCTACCGTTTTCGTAACGACCCCTTCGTCGCCTTGCAGGCTGTCCGTAATCCCCTCATTGTTATGCTCGATGAGCACTCTCCGCAAAAGCAGCTGAAGCACCACGTTCCGATTCGACCGCGTGTAAATCATCGCATCAAACCAGGAATTCCAGTGTGCCACGGCCTCCCACAAAGCGACTGTCGCGAAAATCGGCATAGATAGCGGAATAACGATCCTCAAAAGGATGGTAAAGAAACCTGCCCCGTCTACAAGCGCCGATTCCTCCAGCGACTCGGGAAGCGACATGATAAAATTTCGCATGATCAAAATTTGAAACGTGCTGAGCAGCGTCGGGATGATCAGCGCCCAGATCGTATCGAGCAGACCAAGGCTTTTGATGAGCAGGAAATTCGGCACAAGACCGCCGCTGAAAAACATCGGAATCAAGTAATAAACCGTAAATGCGTTGCGGGCGGGCAGCATCTTTTTGGCCAACGGATAAGCCGTAAGAAAACATAAAAATACGGTGATCGAAGTTCCGACGACGGTACGAAAGATCGAATTGAAGTATCCATAGACTATCAGCTTCGATTCGAACACCATCCGATAAGCTTCGAGAGTAAACCCTCGCGGAATCAGCTTTAGACCGATTTTTGACGCCTCTACGGCAGGACTGACGGAAACAATGAGCAGCTCCCAAAACGGGTAGATCATTAAAAAAGCAATGAACGCCAAAAAACTGTAATTGAAAACCTGAAAGCCGGCTTCGCCTGTCGACGTTTTTCTGTACAGCATAATTTCCTCCAATCCGTGTTATCAGGAGATTGTCGATCAAATATCGGCAGTCTCACCAAATGCCGTATCCACTGATACGTTTCGTAATTTTGCTGGCGAAGATCAGAAGGAGAAGGCCGACGACATTTTTGAATAAACTGATTGCGGTGGAATAGCTGAAATTAAAATCGATCAGACCTACCCGGTATGCATAAGTATCGAAAATATCGGCGACGCCGTAAACGGTCGGATTATAAAGATTGACGATGCCGTCGAAGCCCGCATCCATCATATTTCCGATCCGCAGGATGAACATCATGACGATGACGGGCGCAAGCGCGGGAAGAGTGATGCTGACCGCCTGACGCAGCCTTCCCGCTCCGTCGATTTCCGCCGCCTCGTACATATCCTGATCGATTCCGGATATAGCCGCCAAATAAACGATGCTGCCCCATCCGGCTTCCTTCCAAATATCCGCCGCAATAACGATTCCCCTGAACAGTTCCGGGATCATCATGAACTTGATCGGTTCGACTCCCATAAGCCCCAAGACGTAGTTGACCACGCCATTTGTCGGGGAAAGCACCGTTTGGATCAATCCGCCAATCACCACCCAGGAGATAAAGTGAGGCAGGTACGTAACCGTTTGAATCGCCTTTTTGAACCTTTCATGGCGAACCTCATTCAATAAGAGCGCTAATAGGATGGGTGCGGGAAACACAAAGATCAGCTTATATGTACTGATGATCAGCGTATTCTTGAGCAGCGTGAAAAACTGGCTGTTCGTAAAAAGTCTCTCGAAATACTTAAACCCGGCCCAGTCGCTCTCCATAATTCCCAACATCGGTTTATAGTCTTTAAAAGCAACAATGACCCCGTACATGGGAACATACTTAAAAATAAAAAACCAAACAAACGAAGGCAGCAGCAAAAGCAAAAGCCCTTTGTATTTGATGCAGCGTTTCAAAAACCGATTCCATTTTCGCAGCTTGACCGCATCGACTTGGGAAGCGTTTTGATTCAGAATGGATACCCTCCTATGGACGATTTTCCGGACCCATTTTTGGAACGTTCCAAAAATGCAGCGGATTAACCCCGAACAGTGATTTTCACCTCCTGAATTTGGAATAATTTGGTGATAATTGCAGTATTTCCACATAATTTTCGGGCAATTTTACGTCAACGGCGACAAAATTCGCTGCTGATTTACTAGACAAGGGACATTTTAAACCGGTTTTATTAACGGGGTGTTGTCTTCATTTGAAGAGATCGTAAACTTGGGCACTAAAAAAAAAGGAAGACCCGCTTGTTAAACAGCAGATCTTCCTTACCCAATCAACAGCCGAGTTCCTGTGAATGCAAGCCATTCGTCCAGCACGATATCCTTCGTCTGCAACCATCCGATGACAAATCCCCTATTGAACCTCTCACGACTAAAGTCGCGAGATTCCTGCGCTAAACGCTCCAACGAGCGAAGGTAAGCAGGCTACCCCCGTAGTCCCTACGGTTGGCGTAACGATCTACGCTGAAAATAGTCTTTTGCCTTCGGCAAGAATGTTTCGACTTGCGTTTATATCCCTTTGATGATGTTCATGGCACGAAGGGCACGTCCAGTCACGAAGATTTAGGTTTTTAACCTCTTTGTTTTGGTATCCGCAACTAGAGCACAACTGAGAAGATGCGAATGTTTTTCCAACGACTACTAATTTTTTTCCATACCATTTCGCCTTGTACTCTAACATCGTTCTGAATTGATACCAAGACACTTCGCTAATCGCTTTTGCTAACTTATGGTGCTGCATCATATTCGAAACTTGCAAGTCTTCCATCGCAATCATGTCGTGGTTTTTGACAATCTGCGTTGAAATTTTGTGTAAGTAATCGGTACGAGCAGCCGCAATCCCTTCATGGATACAAGCAACCTTGACCCGTTGTTTGTTCCAATTGGATGAACCTTTTTTACATCTGGAAAGCTTGCGTTGTTCACGGGCTAATTTATGCTCCATCTTGCGAAGGAATTTCGGATTCGCAAACACTTCACCAGTAGAAAGGGTCGCAAAGTCTTTTAATCCAACATCGATTCCCACTTCCTTGTTTGTTTTTGACCATGCTTGTATCTCCGTCTCTACCAACAAGGAAACGAAATATTTTCCAGAAGGATTCCGTCTAATGGTTGCGTTCACAACTCGTCCTTCCACTTCTCTTGATTTCGCAAAACGAACAAATCCCAATTTAGGTAACTTGATCTTATTTCCTGCGACAGCAATATTTCCATTTGTATATTTGGTTGTATAGGATTGCACTTTGTTTTTCTTGCTTTTGAATCGTGGAGCATCGTTTTGCTTCTTAAAAAATCGGGTGTACGCATCGGCAAGGTTCTTTACGGACGATTGAATCGCTATGCTGTCCACTTCTTTTAGCCATGTAAATTCGGATTTTAATGTTGGTAATTCAGCGGAACAGGCACTGTATGTTAATCCGTTGCCCGTTTCCTTGTATACTTCATTCCACTTCGCTAAGAAATGATTGAAAACGAATCGACTGCATCCAAGCGTTTTAGCGATTAGCGTGATTTGTTCTTGGCTCGGAAAGATACGAAATTTGTAAGCTTTATGAATTTGTATGGTTTTCGCCACCTTTCTGATTTTGAATATACTGTCGAATTTGCGCTTCGGTATGTTCGCTTACGGTTGCTACAAAATAAGAGGGATTCCACATGTTCCCTCCCCAGAGCTTCTTCTTTAATTGTGGAAACTCTTTGAATAGAAGATTTGCTGAAACACCTTTAAGAGCCTTGATTACGCTCGGAATAGAATGTTGTGGAGTACAGTCCACCAAAAGATGAATATGGTCAAGATCGCTTTCGATCTCGATGGTAATCCCATTGTCCGAAGCAATTTTATGTAATATTTCCTTGAGCCGTTTATCTACATGGTCAGACAATACCTTATGCCTGTACTTCACACACCATACGATGTGGTATTGAATAGAGTAGACGTACCCTCGTCCATGTTTAACTTCTGACATCATTGTCCACCTCTTAACCCGAGGATAACATATGTCAATAGATTTTGTGAAGATATCCTAATACTTATTTGTCTTTTTCTTATATTACATCGTAACATGTGTTGGATGTAAAACGCACCAAAATTGGGGTACATCACATCCGAAGCCGATTCATCTCATGACTAAAGTCACAAGTATTCTCGGCTGAATCATAAACCGGAAAAACTATTCTGCTTGATAGCTTGAAAAAGGCCGTCCGTTCGATCATAGCGGCCTTGTACGTTTTTTTTGCCGCTAAACCAACCGCACCGCAGCGGTAATGATGAGAACTACAGCGATGATGGCCGCAAACGGAATCGCCGCGCTGCCGAGAGCTCTCCATGCGGAAAAGCCGTGCACTTCTCCAAGGCATTTCAGAAAAATGACGATCGCCCAAATGGAGATCACCGCCTGAACCACGCTGATGAGCATAAACAATCCAAACAAGAGAGGGCTTGCTTCCAGCGTCGGGGAACCTTTCATAAACGCTTCCTTGCCGAGCACCAGCAGCTGAGGAATCCACAGAATGCCCGCGCACAGAATCGGCACATTGGACCAGGCCAGCGCGGCCCGCACTTCCTCGGAAGCGGCTGTTCCGCCAAGCAGCTTACCGCACCATCGCAAAACCGCCGCAGCTATGTACAAGCCAATCGGGCCGAACACGGCGCCGCCCACAAGCGCAAGCAGCAGGATGCCGGGCAAACCCATCGTTTCCCCCATATTTTTGGAAGCGGCTCGATCTAACGTTTGAATGAACCCTCCCGCCATGGAAAGCACGATCACGTGCCGGGTCGGGTTGTTATCGACGATCGTACGAATCGTTTGCCTGGGGCGGGTCCATATCGTTTTCCACGGATTAAAAGTTTGCTCCGAATCCATCATGCAGGATCACGTCCCATCTTCGTATTAATTGTAAAAATGGTCGGATCGTCTTTTCGGCCGTCGTTCCATGAGAGTGTATTCTCCGTTGTACGAAAATACCTTCCGGAAGAATAAAAAGCGGCAGCTTGGATACATTACCTTCTAGGCATTTTCATCCATATCGCATGAAGGAGAGATACGAACAATGGCATCCGATCCGGCGGCCGAAGCGCTGCAAAACAATTATCGCAAAGTGACGGACAACCGTTATGACATTTCCGACTACGAAAGCACGGACGAAACGTCCCGAGGTCATGCGGAGACCCACGAGCAGATGAGCGACGCGTATTTTGCAGGAACAAGCGACGGCGTAGTTCAGCGCGCGGAAGGGGAAGTGCATCTAACGGACGAGAATTTCGACGAGGATAACCAGGAATAGCGCTGCATGGAAAAAGGAGCGGCGGCCCGTCAGGCCGACCCGCTCCTTTTGTTGTTATTTGGGAAATTTTGTGCGGCAAATTTCCGCTACCGAGCTCCCCTGGTGTTCTTTATGGGGTGATATGATATTTGCTATTCAATAAATTTTTTGCTTTCGTTTGAGACTCTTCCGTCCCGGTTACCGTCGCCTTGTTCAAAGCGAAAATAGCCAGGTTGCGAGTGTACGACATCTCTGACAACGCGCGTCCCGCCGCCAGATAGCTGCCGCCCATGGCAGCGTGATTCAGCACGATGTAGGGATCTGCCTTGACCGCTTCCGCATATGCTTCAGAGATGAGCCTCGTGCTTCCGGATTTGTCCGCCATATACAATTTGTAGAATAGTTCCGCGTTTTTGTTCAGCTTGCCCGCCTCTGCACCGAGTTTTTCGGATTGTCTGCGAATGTCATCATCGTTCAAAAATTGCGCCAAATCTGCCATTACAACGGCATATTCCAAGTAAACGGCAGCGTCCGGAGATGCGCTTAGCTGAGATTCGTACTTTTGCTTGATATCGTTGATGAGCTCCGCTTTTGCCGTTTTGAACGAATCCGCCGTTGCGCTGAACTTGCTTTCCGCAGCAATAATTTCTTTTGGCGGTCCTCCGAATAAATAGATAGGAACATCTTGTCCGAGCAGTCCTTTTCCCGTAGCTTGTCCCTTGTAGTAATGAATGCCCAAATATTTGCCGCCGTTCTTTCCGTCCTCCTCCGGGTTTTCTATCGCAATATTGCTGTAATCGCTATGTTGTCCGGGATGGCCGCCCGAAGCGTAAGAGCTGTCGGAAGAACCGAAGATCACAAAAGCATCCTTTACGTTGTCGTTAATCAATCCGTTGAGTACGAACGGTGGGTTCTCGTGCCTTGCTGCATTGAGCTGATCCGCCGCTTTTTTATATGCGTCGAGCATATCTTTGTAGCTGCCTTGAAGCTCCGGACTATCCAAATGGTCGCTGCCTTCGATAACCGTATAAGGTAGATACTGCACCCGGGCCCCTATACTTTCCGATATAAAACGCACCGGAACCATAGTCGCTCCATCGATTATTTGCGGCGGCACTTCCAGATTTACCGAAGCACCGTTGACGGATGCCTGACGGTTATCGACCTGAAGTGTCAGTCGGGTTTCCTCCTTGGAAGCGGTGATCGTTTTCGTTGCATCGTCCCATGACAGATCCAATCCGAGACTCTCCAGGATTGCGCGCAGCGGTACCAGCGTACTGCCGTTGACAAGGACAGGAGGTACGTCCAAATCGAGTACCGTTCCATTAACCTCGATAACTTTACCGGCAACGAGCACTTTGTTATATTCTTTTCCGTTCGCATCCACGACCTTGATTTTATGACCGCTGCGGTCCACGTAGGCTTTTTTGCCGTTCAAGCGGACCGGAAATACATCACCTGTGACGTCGTATGCGAATTCGTAGGCGGGCTCAACAACGATTTTACCTTTATTGTCGATGAATCCCCATTTCTCGCCGACACTAACACGAGCAAAGCCTCTTTGAAAATCCCCGGCAAAATCAAACTGTGGCGAGATCGCCGTTTGTGCGGATTTGTTGATATACCCGTATTTGCCATTGATCTTGACGGCTGCCAGCCCTTCCGAGAAAGAGCCTGCAGCGTCGTACTGAAGCGGGATGGCCTGTTCCTCTTTTTTATTGATAAATCCCCACTTGCCGTTAACGCTCACGGCAGCCAAATCTTCCGAAAAATCGAGCGCGTTATCGAATTGATACGGAATGACAAGCTCGTTTTTCTTATTAATGTAGCCGAATTTGTCCTTGCTCTTGACTCTGGCCAAACCTTGGGAAAATACCCCGCCATCTTCGTATTTCCCTAAAATGCTGATGTATCCGTTTCGGTCAACGAAACCAAACGTTTTCCCGGTGAAGACGGGAGCAAAGTCCTCCTGGTATTTTAAAGCGAAATCGTATTGCAATTTAACGGCCGTCGAGCCGTCTTTATTGATAAAACCGACGATCGTATTACCGTTGCGGTCAACCTGGCTCACCTTCGCACGCCCTTCGGAAAACTCCGAAGCCGTGGTATATTGCGGCTGAATGGCCATTTTTCCCGACGTATCGATATATCCCCAGCTGTCTTCAACGGCCACGGCGGCCAAGCCTTCGGAAAAATCGTTGGCCCCGTCGAACTGCGGCTCGATGGCAATCTTGCCGGTCGCGTCAATATAACCGTACTTGCTGTCCATTTTTACAGGGAACAAGGTGGCTTTCTCTTTAACGGCCGTTTCAGCAGAGGGGGTATCTGCGGAAGGTGCCGGAGCTGGATTGGCATCGGGAGCCGGAGTTGCATCCGGTGTGCCGCTTCCGGAACCGGGTGTTGTTTTATGTATGAAATCGATCGCAATTTTCCCCTTGCCGGCGGCATCGAACGTAGCGTTATAACCCATTACGTTGAAAAAATCGAGCGGCAAATAGGGGTACAAATTCCCTTCCAAATGGTACGAAACGTCCGTGCTTAAGGTGGCTTCCCGCAGCTTTTGTTTGTCCTTGTTCAGAACGCTAACCTTTTTGGAATCCGCTTTCATCTCATAATAAGTGCCGGTTCTGGTTTCCAAAACGGAAACTTTTTCCTTGTCGTATGTCGTGATGAGCACTACCTCATAATCCGTATTATAAAAAGCTTGGATGGCGGTAACCGGAACCATCGGCTGACCGTCCTTGACAACGATGGTGACGGACCTCTCCCATTTTTTCTCGTCCCCCAATTCCGTCTTGTACTGAATGGTCAAGCTGCCGTTCTGCAATAAATCGACCTTTGGCGCCGCGGCGGCGACGGAAGTCCATTGCAGGGCAAACAAGGCCGCAAGCAAAAAATAAATCATTTTCCGTTTCAACACGTCATCTCCCTTTTATATTTTTAAAGATTCTACAACTCTATCAATGTACCAAATTTATGAAAAATTTTAAATAGTTTGGCATTTTTGTTTTTTTGGGGAGCCCCAACCTCGTTAGTCGTTTTCATTATCAGCGTAGTTTCACTTGAATATTTTCCCTTGCAATGGTACATTGAAAGCAAATATATGGTGTGAAGCACATACCGCATTTGATACGTCTTGTTCGTATGAACATTGACGTGTTGAGGCGGTATTTTTTATTTTTAACGATTGGATGTGATCATAAATGAGCAAGTTTGACGAAGTTTATCAAATCTGGATGGATCAGCGGATTGTCGAGGAGAAAAGTCCAAGAAGACGGGAAATACTGCAAAAAGGATTAAGCCGCGGAACGATTGATTTTTTGCGTTTGATCTGGTTTCCTGCCGTAGGCAATCTGGATCACTTATATCCCGAATTCGAGGTAAGGGACTTTAACAACGGTTATCGCTATCTGGACCTTGCGTACATGCCCGGCCATGTCAAAGCATGCATTGAGATTCAGGATTACCGAAGCCATGCCAGAGATATTGAAATCAGCCGGTTCAAAGATTTATGCATGAAACAGTCCCTGCTTGTTCTTGATGATTGGCTCATCCTTACCATAGCTTACCTGTCCATTCGGGACGATCCCGGGGTCTGCAAGCAGCTCGTCCTTTCCTTCGTTGGAAAGTTTCTCGGCAGCGCCGTCCCTTCCGGACTCAGTTGGGCGGAGGCGGAAACCTTGAGGTATGCTCACAGACTGCTGCGTCCGTTTACCCCTGTAGAGCTTTCAAGTCATTTGCAGCTTTCTGAACATCGCATTAGAGTCATTCTTCGAGTGCTGATAGAGAAAAAACTGTTGGAGGTAGCTAGCGGAAAAAGGCGATATCGCACTTACCGACTACCGGAAATAAAGTGAATGGGATGCGATAAAATTTCTAACGGTTGCCACAGAGGTTATTGCAGGAAAATTGCCGATGTTAAAATTGTAGCGGTTGTGGTTGAGCTTATTTTGGCAATATGCCGATCTCTTATCGGATAATCCTTCAAATAAGCTCGCTGGCAACCGATAGAATTTGAAAATGAGCATTTTGAGCTAAATAAGCTCTATGACAACCGTTACAGCTTATGCGAACAGCGTTTGGGCCATGGCCGTGACTTAAGCCGAATTCGGCGCGCTTTGCGGCGTTGCACGGCGGTTGGTCAGCCCCATGCTCCATGAACAGCCCTAGGTCTCGCAACACCGTGCTCGTCACTTCGTTCCAACGCGCGGACGACTCCAGGTCGCCCCCTTCGTCGGCTACTCGGGATTGTCACTTCCCGTACTTCCGCTGCAGCTCGCGGATTTTGCCGATCAGCTCGGCGCCGACGATCGGCTCCAGACGATTGTACGCCGGATCCATCGCCTCCATCCATTCCCGCCGCTCCTCCGGGGTCTGCTCGTGAATCCGGATGCCCGACATCGAGCGGATTTCGGCAAGCTGCTTCTCGTTAATCGCGATGGCCGTCTCGTTGGCGAATACCGTCGCTTCCTTCATCGCCTCGAGGATCGGCGCATGAAGCTCCTCCGGCAGCTTGTCCCAAAACGTCTTGTTCATCAGCACCGCATAACCGAGGTAGCCGTGGTTGCTGAGCGTCATATACTTCTGCACCTGATAAAATTTTTTCGAATAAATATTCGAAATCGAGTTCTCTTCGCCGTCCACGGTGCCCTGCTCCAAATTGCGGTACGTATCGTTAAACGGGATCGGAAACGTTCTGGCGTCCATCAACCGGAAATATTCCTCGATCGCCCGGCTCGGCAAAATGCGGAAGCGCTGCCCTTTGAAATCGGCGGGATGCACCATCGGTCCGACGTTGCTGGTCATTTGCTTGAACCCGTTGCCCCAGAACGCCATGCCGATGATGCCGCGGCTTTTCAGCTTATCAAAAAGCGCCGCGCCGATATCCCCTGCGAAAGCCTCTTTCACCGCCTCGTTACTCAGAAACGCGTAAGGCAGGTCCATCACGATCCAGGGAGGAGACATTCCCGATATGTTGGAAAAAGACGGCGCAATCATCTGCACGCTGCCGCGCAGCAGCGCCTCCTGCTCGTTAGGCTCCGTATACAAAACGCCGTTCGGGTAAACCTCCACCTTCACGCGCCCGTTCGTCTTCTCCTGTACAAGCCGGGCAAATTCGGAAGCAGCCAATCCCTTAGGGGTATTTTCCGCGACGACGTGGCTGAATTTGATCACGATTTCCCGGCTCATGCCGCTCTGTTCATCGTCGAAAACTGCGGGCGTGCGCGTAAAGGCCGGATAAAACCCGATCATCAGCGCGGCAGCCAGGCCGATGACGACAAACAGCCCCGTTCCTATAAAAGATTTCATGCTTCCTCCCGGCGCGAATGTTAGATTTGTCGGCTATAGTGTATCGCTATTTTCCGGGCATTTCAACTTCGTCAGCGCACGGCGCGAATGGCGACGAAGCCGATCCGATTCCCGTACTCGGCCAGAAACAAACTGTTTCTTACAAGCGCTTCCGTTATGAACGATTGCCGCAAGGCATCGTCCGAGGGAAGGCGAAACCGGTCGGGATAGTCGATTTCGCTCTGCACCGATTGCTGCATGCTGAGCCGGCTGTTTCGCAGCAGGCGGACTTTGGCAAAGCCGCCGTTTTCGTAAAGACGGGTCCATTCCGCTGCGGAAGGAAGCTGCGCCGCGCCGTACAGCTCGGCAATTTGCTGCTGCGGGACGGCGCCCCGCGCACACAGCTCCAGATCGATCGTCTGGCCTCCCGGCTTCGTGACGCGGGCATACTCGCGGATCGCTTCGTCGCCGGGGACGAATACGGTCACCGATTCGATCAGCACCGCATCGAACGACGCATCCGGAAACGGAAGCCGGCGAACGTCCCCGCATACCCATTCGACCTTTATGCCGGCAAGCTCCGCGCGGCGCCGCGCCTTCTCGATCATGAGCGGATGCCGATCGATTCCCGTAACTTCGCAGCCGTATTGTTCGGCCACATAGCAGGCGGTTCTGCCCGTGCCGCAGCCCGCATCGAGCACCTTCATCCCGGGCCGGAGTCCGGCGCGGGAAAGCAGCTTCACCGTAGCGGCGAAGCCCCCGGGATGGGCGCTGCTTTCGCCGAGCAGAGCCAGCACGTCATGGTAAGAATGACGGTGCAATGTCGGCCCCCCTCTCCATAGTTTGCAATAAGCTCCTACCAGCTTACGCGCGAGCCCGCTTTTTTGCCTGGACGGATGACCTGGCCCGCCTTGTTTCATTATTGCGCAATCCTGTTGTATGATGTGGTCAGCAGATTCATTTTTTTCAAAAGAGGATACCGCCATGCTGCAAAAACTGAAAATAAACTGGAAAATCACCATATTGTCGTTTGGCATCGTGCTGTTTTCCCTGCTGATCGGCGGCATCGTACTGGTCGGCAATATCGTCAGCCTGAGGGAGGAGGAGCTCGGCCAGCGGCTGCTCATAACCGCCCGCACGGTGTCCCAGCTGCCGCTCGTCCTGGACGGTCTCGAGGATCGTTCCAAGGCGGCGGACATTCAAACCGCGGCCGAGCGCATCCGCATCATCAACGACGTAACCTACGTGGTGGTGATGGACATGAACCGGGTCCGTCTGTCCCACCCGCTCGCCGCCAGCCTCGGCACGGTCTCCCACGGCGCGGATGAAGCGTCCGCTTTCGCCGAGCATACTTATTTATCCAAGGCGAAAGGCGAGATCGGAACGGCGCTGCGGGCGTTCGTCCCGATCATTAACGAGGAGCACCAGCAGGTCGGCGTCGTGCTCGTCGGCCGCATTTTGCCGGACCTCGCCCAGGTGATCCTGGACCTCAGCGGCCAGGCCTATGCGATTTTGCTGCTCTCGCTGCTGTTCGGCAGCTGGGGCTCGTGGAAGCTCGCGCAGCATATCAAGCGGCAAATGTTCGAGCTCGAGCCGCACGAAATCGCCCGGCTGCTCGACGAGCGGACCGCCACGTTCCACGCGATGCACGAGGGCGTCATTGCCATAGATAACCATGAGCGCATCACGATTTTTAACGACAAAGCCAAGCAGATGCTGAAAGTGGAAGGCGACGTCATCGGCAAAGCGATCCGCGAGGTTATTCCGGATACGCGGCTGCCGGAAATTTTGGAGCTCGATCATCCGATCTACAATCAGGAGCTCGTCGTCGGGTCCGCCCGCATTTGGAGCAACCGCGTGCCGATCAAGGTCGGCGGCCGCACGGTGGGTGCCGTCGCGATTTTCCAGGACCGCACGGAGGTGACCCGGATGGCCGAGGAGCTTACCGGCGTCAAGGCGTTCGTCGATGCGCTGCGCGTGCAAAACCACGAGTACATGAACAAGCTGCATACGATCGGCGGCCTCATTCAGCTCGGCAGCAAAGAGAAAGCGCTCGACTATTTGTTCGACATCACCGAGCAGAAGGAGCAGCTGACCCGTTTTTTAAGCGAAAACATTCGCGACGACAGCTTGAGCGGGCTGCTTCTCGGCAAAATCAGCCGCGGCAAGGAGCTCGGCATCAAAGTATGGGTTGACCGGGGCAGCCGCCTGGAGAAGTTCCCCGAGCAGCTTGACCATCACGATTTTGTCGTACTGATCGGCAATCTGATCGAAAATGCGTTTGACGCGCTGGCGGGCGTTCCCGCCAATAGGGAAAAGCGGATCGATATCAGCATCGAGCAGGATGATTATGTATTATCCGTACTGGTGGAAGATAACGGATGCGGCATGCCGGAGGACGTTCGCGAGCGCATCTTCGAACGGGGCTTTTCCACCAAAGGCGGCAAGGAACGGGGCATCGGCCTTTACCTCGTGGCAGGTCTCGTGCGGAAGGGCCGCGGTACGATCGAGGTCCGTTCCGCGCCCGGCGAAGGGACGAGCTTTTTCGTTTCTTTTCCAATGAACCTTGAAGAGGAGGAGGCAGCGGCAGATGAGTAAACTGACGGTGGATGTGCTGCTGATCGAGGATGATCCGATGGTCCAGGAGGTGAACCGGCAATTTGTCGAAAAAGTCGACGGCTTCCGGGTTGTCGGCGTCGCCTCAACCGGCGCCGAGGGACTGGCTAAAATCAAGGAGCTGCGGCCGGATCTCGTCATTTTGGACATATTCATGCCGACGCTGGACGGCATCGAGACGCTGACGCGCATACGCCGGGAGCAGCAGCCGGTTGACGTCATCGTCATCAGCGCCGCCAACGACCTGCGCACCATTCAGCGCATGCTGCAAAACGGCGCCGTCGACTATATCATGAAGCCGTTCAAATTCGAACGGGTCAAGCAGGCGCTGGACAATTACCGCATTATGCGGGCCCGTCTGGAAGAGAACCGGTCCGTTTCCCAGGCGGAGCTGGACGAGATGCTGCGCGGCGGACCCGGCAGACCGGGGAAGGACGTCGCCACCGCGGACCTGCCGAAAGGGCTGCAGGCCGTTACGCTCAAGCAGATTATGCTCCATCTGATGAGCCGGGCGGAGCCGCTGTCCGCCGAAGAGGTGGCGGAAGGGGTCGGCATCGCCCGGGTGACGGCAAGGAGATACCTCGATTTCATGGAAAAATCGGGGCAGGTGCGGATGGATCTTCAGTACGGAGTCGGCCGGCCGGTCAACAAATACGTATGGAGCGGAGCCAAGTAAAAACGTATCATTCGACAAAACCATAATATTCGGGCTGTCCAATTTATGGTATGATGAAATCGTCTGAAAAGAAAACGGTTCCTAACGAAAAGGAGACGGTCCCTGTATGAGATTTCGCAGCTTGATCGGGCCTGTTGCTGCTATAGCGATACCTTTCTTGTTGTTCGAATTTCTGACGATGCATGAAACCATGGACCACAAGTTTGCGATGCCGCGGGGACATTTTTACATCGTGAGTTCGGTTGCCCTGCTGTCCACGGTCATCGCGGTGGCCGTCGGCGTAGCTGGAAGCCGCCTGCGCAACATCAAGGTCAAATTTCTCTCGCTCGCTTTTATTTCGCTCGCCGAAATTTTCGCGGTGCACGGCTTGTCCACGCCGAATTTTATTCTCGGGGTGACCCAGCTGCCCGGCATTGCGGCCCAGCTCAGCATCGCCCTTGCGACGTTGTGGCTTTGGCTGTCTTCGCTTTCTTCCGACAATCCGTTCGTGAAGCTGCTTGCCGGCCGCGAAAAGTTTCTCCTCCCGGGCTGGATCGGGGTCACCGGATTGTTCGGTATCGTCGGCTTGATATGCCCGGGCATCGTCGAGCTTCTTCCGCTGAATGTAAATCCGCTCAAATTAATATTCACCGCGCTGACGATATTTTTGAACCTGATTACGCTGCTGCGTTACTATCACTCTTATAGGTATTCGCAGTTCCCGCTGCAAATGGCGATCGTATACAGCTGCGGGTGGCTGATCGTCTCGCAGCTGATCATGGCGTTCGGGGAGACATGGCGGGCGAGCTGGTGGATTTATCATTTCCTGCTGCTCTTCTCCATGATCGTCATGCTGATCGGACTGGTCCGCCAGTATGCGGCAAACCGGTCGATCGCCGGCGCGATGCGGGCGCTGTTCACGACCGACCCGGTGGAACGAATCACCGATTGCATGTCCCCCAGCGTCAAAGCGCTCGTGCTCGCAACCGAAACGAAGGATACATATACAGCCGGTCATAATTTCCGGGTGACGATGTACGCCTTGAAGCTCGCCGAGGAAATGGCTCTCAGTCCGGAGAAGCTGAGGGCGATCGCACAGGGGACGGTCATACACGATGTCGGCAAAATCCAGATCCCCGATGCGGTGCTAAACAAACCCGGCAGGCTGACGCCCGAGGAGCGGGGGATCATCGAGCAGCATCCGGTCAAAGGGTATGACATGTGCCGAAGTCTCGGTTTTATGAACGAGGAGCTGGAAATCATTCGCTGGCATCATGAAAAATGGGACGGCACCGGGTATCCGGACCGCCTGGCCGGAGAGCAAATTCCGCTGCTTGCGCGCATTGTTGCGGTCGCCGACGTTTACGACGCGCTCACCTCGACGCGCGCTTACCGGCAAGCCTGGCCGCACAGCGAGGCGATGAAGTTTTTGCACGAACATAAAGGGACGCACTTCGATCCCGTCTGCGTCGATGCCTGGACGCGGCTTTGCGAGCGCGATCCTTCCGTTTATTTGTATCCGCTGCAGGTGATGAAAGAGGACACCCGGGTGTCCAACCTGCCGACCGCAACGGGAATGCATCAAGGGTAGCTCTAGTGTATGAAAGACCGCCTCACCGGTCCGTTACATGGATCGGCGAGGCGGTCTTTCATGCTCGATTCTTCATTTGCGCTTGTTTACTTTAATACTCCCGTTTAATTACAAAAAACGAGCCCCGAATGGTTCCGGCCAGCTTGGACTTCTGCCTCGCAAACTTAAACTTCCCTTCCAACTCCTGTGGTATCTCCATCCCCTCGGAAAGCTTAAAACCAACGGCCCGCTTCTTAGGGTCATCAACCGTATACATGACGTTGACCGCAAGGCCGTCCTCATAAAAGACGTAGGCCATTTTGATATTTTCCACTTGAAAACGTGACGTTTCCAATGGTTTGGCCGAGAATTCAATATCACGTTCTTCTTTCAGAATTCGGTTCACATAATCCAGGGTCTCCCGGCTTTCTTCAGCCGGTACAACCGTAAATTCATGCTTGTATTTAGTCATAAAGTAGCGGGCTTCATTAGCACGTAAACCTGCAAGCGCTTCTGCTACAGGCGAAGACTCTAAACCAACCGAGGATACATTTTTGAAATCAACAATATAGGACATTTTCATCTCTCCTCTTAAGACGCGACTGTATCTTTCCCGAGTAACTGCTTCTTATAACACTAACCGCTAACTCGACACCTTTTGGTGTCTATTTTTATTATAACACCGTTTTGCAGCGTGTCAACGATATAACATTGCGTTGATCCGTCGCTTCTATCCAAGACCAAAATGACCAAAAGCATCAATATGTCCAAATCAACACAAAGCCCGGTGAAAGCGATATCATTAGCCACAGAGAAAGATCAGGAAGAGAGGAAAGCTGTATGTCCATTCCCAGCGGCGCAAGCACCGGCATGATTTTGCGCCTGAAAGCGCATAAATTTCACGAAATGAGGGACATCCATGAGAATTAATTTGAAAAACTTGACGGTTCAAGTGCTCATCGCAATCGTTATCGGCATATTGATCGGCCAATTTAACCCGGCGTTCGGTGTCGAGCTTAAAGTTCTCGGCGATATTTTCGTCAAAATGATCAAGATGGTTATTGCGCCGATCGTCTTCTTCACGATCGTCATCGGCTTCGCCGGCATGGGCGATATGAAAAAAATCGGCCGCATCGGCGGCAAAGCGCTGCTGTATTTTGAAATCATCACCACTTTCGCCATGGCGATCGGTATTGCCGTTATGTATATCATTCATCCGGGAAGCGGCATGGATACGAGCAAGGTCGGCAAAAGCGCTGCGGAAGTCGCCAAGTATACGAAACAAGCGGCGGAAACGCCTCACGGCTTCGTCGATTTCATTGCCAGCATCATCCCGGATAATGCGATCGGCGCCTTCACCAAAGGCGAAATGCTGCCGGTGCTGTTCTTTTCCATTCTGTTCGGTTTGGCCCTGGCTTCCCTTGGCTCCAAAGGCAAACCGGTGGTCGAGCTGTTCGAAAAATTAAACGACGTGTTCTTCAAGCTGGTAAGTCTCATCATGCGCTTTTCCCCGTTTGCCGCGGGCGGCGCCATGGCCTACACGATCGGGAAATTCGGCATCGCTTCCCTGTTCTCCCTCGGCAAAATGATGGGTTCCGTCTACATCACCATGTTTTTGTTCGTCGTCGTCGTTCTCGGCCTGGTTGGTAAAATCTACGGCTTTAGCGTGTTCAATTTGCTGAAATTTATTAAAGAAGAGCTGCTGCTCGTGCTCGGCACATCGTCTTCCGAATCGGCGCTGCCGCGTCTTATGCAGCGCCTCGAGCAGTACGGCTGCTCCAAGTCGGTTGTCGGCCTGGTCGTTCCGACCGGATACTCGTTTAACCTTGACGGCACCTCGATCTATTTGTCAATGGCCGCGCTGTTCATTGCCCAGGCATACGGACTTGAGCTTTCCTGGGTGCAGGTGTTGACCGTGCTTGGCATTTTGATGCTGACGTCCAAAGGCGCCGCCGGCGTTACCGGCTCCGGCTTTATTACGCTCGCCGCGACGCTGACCGCCATCCCGGGTACGCCGATTCCGGTCGAAGGCATGGCGCTGCTGCTCGGCGTCGACCGCTTTATGTCCGAAGCGCGCGCCATCACGAACCTGATCGGCAACTCCGTGGCGACGGTCGTCATCGCAAAAAGCGAGAAGCAGTTCAACCCGCAAGGCCAAAGCCAGGCAACGGCAGCGGCCGAAGCGGGCCAGCAAATCGCTGCGGGATAATTGCCGGCCCCGCTAAAAAAAGAGCTGTCCCCGGGCTGCCTCAGCAGCCTAGGGGGCAGCTTTTTTGCATAAAATCGGTTGCAAACTTATAGAAGGAAACGGTGACCGTCCACTTCGAACCGTCGGTGAGCCGATAAAAAGGACCTGTGAAATCGTTCCAGACATTAATGACCGTAAGCAATGAACCCGTGACAATGACAGGCTGCAGAAGCGCAAGCATGATCGAGCCAAACAGCCGGACCGCGCCGCCTGTTTCCTCCCGAACATTGTATGCACATAAATGGATAGGCATCATAAATAATTCGACACCTCGATCAAATTCAGATCCGGATCGCGCAAATAGACGGAGACGATTTTGCCGGTCGCGCCGGTTCGCTCCACGGGACCTTCGATGATCGTGCCTCCGTTCTCTCGGATATGCCGCGCCGCTTCGGCGATCGGGGTTTCGGTGATGAAGCAGACGTCCGCCGAACCCGGTGTCGGGACGTTCGCTTTCGGCTCAAATTCGCGGCCTGCCTCGTGCAGGTTGATTTTTTGCTGCCCGAACTGCAGCGCTTTGCGTCCCGCGCCGAACGTTACGACCTCCATGCCGAGCACCTTCGTATAAAACGCGCAGGTCGCTTCGATATTTTTCACGGTCAGAACAAAGTGGTCCAGTCTGCTGATCTTCACGGCCATTCTCCTTTGTAATTGGTTCCGCGATTATATGCCCGGGCCGCACCTTTTGTCAATATTCCGGTAAAAAAGAAGTGACGCTGCTGCAAAATGTCGTATAATGGAGAAAGACATTTTCAGCAGAAAGGAACGGTGGCATGAGACCTACTCCAGCGATCACCCGTGCTCCCCGCCGCAGAAGCGCGCCAACCCGAATCCTGTGGATCTTGCTGGCGGCTTTGCTGGTGCTGGCTCTGGCGAGCGTCGGCATCTCCGTCTACGTCGGTTGGCAGCTCACCCATCCGGCCCGCGAGGCACTCACCGATTCGCCCGATAAACACGGGCTTGCTTTCGATAACGTACAATTTATGAGCCGTACAAAAGACGTCAATCTGAACGGATGGTTTCTTCCCGGAGCGGAGCCCCGCACGAATATGACCTTGGTTTTGGCTCACGGCTACCGCAACAATCGGCTCCAAACGGAAGCTCAGGCCATGGACCTCGCCGGGGCGCTCGTCGAACGCGGGTACAATGTGCTGATGTTCGACTTCCGCAACTCCGGCGAATCGGAGGGCAAGCTGACATCGGTCGGCTACTTCGAGAAAAACGACCTGCTCGGCGCCATCGACTGGGTCAAAGCTAATCAGCAGGGCGTTAAAATCGGCCTGGTCGGCTTTTCGATGGGGGCCACCACATCCCTCATGGCCGCAGCGGAAGAGCCTGCCGTCGCCGGCATCGTAGCAGACAGCCCGTTCGCTCATCTGACCAAATATTTGCGGGAAAACCTGCCGGTCTGGTCGCACCTTCCGAATTTCCCGTTCACTCCGCTGATTCTCGGGCTGATCCCTCCGGTAACCGGCATCGACCCGGACGGCGTGGATGCGCTCGCTGCGTCCGGCAAAGTGTATCCGCGTCCGGTGCTGTTCATTCACAGCGTAAACGATCACTCGATTCCGTTCGCCAACAGCGAAGCGATCTACAAGCTGCACCCCGACAAGTTCGAGCTCTGGCAGACGACGAACGAAGGGCATGCGAAATCGCATGCCGCCGATCCGAAAGCGTATGAACAGAAGGTGCTCGATTTCTTTGCGAAGCTTCAGTAGAATGTGGCGCATGCAAGGCACTTTGGGGATAAAATGGCCGCCTTTGGCTATTTGGCTTCCGGCTCCAGCTGCGTTTAGAGGAACTGACGTTCGCTATTCTGCGGATAATGGGCACAGCCGATTTATTAGAGGAACTGAGATGCGCTAAATCGGTCATATACGGCGTACAGCCCCGCAAAACAAGTAAATAAAGCACCGTAGTTCCTTTATTGTTGGCAAACCTGTCGAAATGGTTATTTTAGCGCACTGTAGTTCCTCTATCGGCTTGGATGACAAGCGGAGCGAGCTCCGCATTGGGTTGAGCCTGGCCTCATTGGGCTCCCCAAGACCCCTGAACCGCCCGTGCTCGTTACCGGCGGGGTGGTCAGGCATGAATCCTGACATTCGGGCAAAAACCTTATGCCGGACAGGCTGATCTTTCAGCGGCTTCTCAAAAAATAATCCCTCCGGCATCATGGCCAGAGGGATATTTCGTTTCTACACCAAAAACGGCACAGCTTTCTGAGCCCGCGACGATTCATAAATGTCCAGCACCATCGTCAGCGCCTTCACGCCTTCGCGGGCATCGATCCAAAACGGCTTACCCGCCGCAAGATGCTCGTAAAAATCGCGAATTTGCACGGCGTGGCTGACGCCCCAGTACGATTTTTCCCCCAAATCGTTCACCCGCGGCTCGCAGAGCATCGTCTCCTGATCGCCCTTGCGCAAGTACAGATAGTCTCCACGCATGTACAGCGTCCCCTGCTCAAATACAAGCTCCACCTCGACCGGGGAGTTTTGCAAGTATGCATTCGTCGCATAAAAAATCGCTCTCACGCCGCTTTTGAACTGAATCAGCGCATGGGCGGTATCTTCAACCTCGATAACCCCTTCGAGCGAATCGTTGGAAATGGAGCCTTTAATGCTGGCGATCTCCCCGCCGAACCACTGCAGCAGATCGAGCGTATGGATCGATTGGTTAATCAGTACGCCGCCGCCTTCGGTTTCCCATTTGCCCTTCCACGGGGTTATATAATAGTTTTCGTTCCGGTACCAGGTGACGAGCCCCTTCATGCAAATCAGCTTGCCGAGCTCGCCGGAATCGAGAAATTGCTTGATCCGCTGCGACGCCGGGTTGTATCGGTTTTGGAAAATGACGCCGAGCTGGACGTTCGGATTTTGAGCGGCAGCTTGCAGCAGACTTGCGGCCGCTTGCTTGTTTTGCGCCATCGGCTTCTCCGTAAGCACGTGCTTTCCCGCAGCCAAAAGCTCCACGGCCAAAGGCGCATGCAGATGATGCGGAGTGCACAGGTGAACGACCTGCACGTCCTCGCGGTGGAACAGCTGCCTGTAGTCGGTCAAATAATCGCAGCCGTACTGCTGCGCAGTCCGCTTTGCGAGCTCTTCGTCGGTATCGACGACGACCTTCAGCTCGGCAAGTTCAAGCCCCGCAAACGATTTCAAATGAACGCCGGATATTGAACCGCAGCCAACGAGCGCGGCACCGAATGTTTTCGTCACAGTATCATCTTCCTTCGTCTTTTTGTACAAATTGTAGCCCATAGGGCCGGGGAAATAAATACCGAATGTTTGCACAGGGTTGTGGAATTTGGCTGCTCATTTGACTTGGGATGCGACCGACGCCGTTTGACGCAAGTTCCGGAATTCAGTACTATCTTATAGGTAAACATTATTTGGAAACCTATCCCAACTGCATCTGTAACATGAAAAGAGGCTGCTTACATGAAAAAACAAAAGCTGGAGGAAATCGAGGCGCTGCGCGCGTTTGCGTTTCTCGCCGTCGTGCTGCAGCACGCAATCGGGCATTACGCGTACACCCCCGAGTCGAAGCTGGCGGACGGCTTACTGCTCGGGTTTATTTTGATGCTGACGAAATTTGCCGTGCCGATGTTTATATTCATCACCGGTCTGGTCCTGTTCTACAATTATAGCGGCGGTGTCCGTTATTTCGATTTTATGCGGAAAAGGCTGAAAGACATCGTGCTCCCGTACCTGCCATGGGTGGTTGTTTACGGGGCGATCAGCTACAGCTTAACTTATACGTCCTGGGCGGATTTCCGCGAATTCGGCTTGCTCGCGCTAACAGGGAAGTCGTCGTATCATCTGTGGTATATCGTAATGATTTTTCAGTTTTATATGCTCTTCCCGCCGCTCCGCCGCGTCATCTTATGGGGAGCGAAGTTCGTAGGCTCTGCCCGTGCCGCGGCGGTTTTGCTGGCCGTGCTCGGTGCGGCGTACATTGGGCTTACCGCAGTAACGGGGCCGGTCAACGGCTTCGTCGGGGCTTTGGGCATCCCTGTGATCGGCGGCCTGTTCGGCGAATATGCCGACCGGAACGCGCTGTATTTTATATTTTATTTCGTGCTCGGCGCAGCGGCGGGGCTTGCGATCGGTCCGTGGAGAAGCTGGCTCGAGCGGTGGAAAACGCCGCTGCTGTCCGTATATTTCGCCTTCATCCTGCTCATGCTGTATGTGATCGTTTCCCATTTCCGCTATGAGCCGCAGCTGGTCATTCATTACAACGACACGCTGCTCGTGCAGCCGCTGATGGCGGCGTTTTTGATCGTGTCCGTGCCGGCGATGCACCTGATCGCCCTGGCGTTCTCGCGCCGGGCGGGCGAGAAGCTGCGCCGGGCCGCCGCCGCAGTGGGCGGGTACTCGTACACGGCGTACCTGGCCCATGCACTGGTGCTTGTCGGCGCCACATGGGCGGCCGACCTGCTGCTGCCAGGCGTGAGCACGACGGTGCGCACGCTGCTCGCTTTTGCCTTGTGCGCAGCCGGCTCGGTGCTGCTGGCGATGGTGCTGCGCCGGGCCGCCGCGGCGGTGGGCCTTACGCGGCGCAAGCGGTAGGCCCTGCGCGGCGCGGGCGGCTGCCCTTGCGCGGGGCGGGCGGCTGGTCCTGCACGGCGCGGGCGGTTGCCCTTGCGCGGGGCGGGCGGCTGGCCCTGCGCGGCGCGGGCGGCTGCACCTGCGGGCGTGGGCGGCTACCCTGCACGGCGCGGGCGGCCCGCCCGCCCAATGCTGGTAGGTCCAACGGACTTAGAGGAACTATGGTGCGCTAAATGGGTCAGTTTCGGATCTTTTTGGAAATTAGCGGAACTCAGGTGATCTATTTGTCTGTTTTCCCGTTCCTCAAGCCATCTTCCACGGATTTAACGCATCTCAGTTCCTCTATTTATTCGTATATACCCATTTACCCGAGGATAGCGAACGTGAGTTCCGCTATGTTTATACGGCATACGGGATTCGGATTGTAGTCCAGCTTCTGTGGTTTCACAGGCGATTCCCCGATCGATCTCGCGAACGCCTCCGCCACGTTTCCGCTGGATGCGTGCCTCCGGCAGCCGGATTACCCCACATCGGAGCACGGCAAAGGGGACACCGGCAGTTCGAACGACTGCGGCGCCCCCTTTTTCAACTGGCAATGCTTATTACTTCTTCATTCCCGTATAAATGTGCACGGCATCCCGCAAAAACTCAGCGAGTCCCGGCTGCTTTTCGTCGTAATACGCCTTGAACCGCTCATCGTCCACATACATCTGGGCAAGGTTCGCATGAGCTTCCTTGCTGTATTCGCTCCAGTAATAGGTCAGCCAGCGCTTATGCAGATCGGCCGCCTTTTGGGCGATATCGCTAGCGGGGTCTCCCGTTTTGAACGCTTCGGCAAGCGTGTCCTTCACTTCGGCTTCCAGACGTTTCAGTTCCTCGTATTGCTCCGGAGTCATATTTTTCAGCTTGGCGTTCGACTTGTTCACGGCATCGTCGCCGTATTTTTCGCGGATTTCTTCGCCGTATTTGGCCTCGTTTTCGTCGATCAGCTTTTGTTTGAAGCCTTCGAATTTCTCTTTATCGGTCATCGTTATTCTCCCTTCGTGCATCGCAATCGTTTTTTCCACGTTCGCGATCAATTGATCGAGCTGCTTTCTTTTGTCGAGAAGCTGCTCCCGATGTTGCCTCAGTGCCTGGGCCCCGTCAAAGGAAGGGTCGGTCACGATCTCCTTGATGCGCTCAAGACTGACCCCCAGTTCCCGGTAAAAAAGGATTTGCTGCAGCCGGTCGACTTCCGCCTGACCGTAAATCCGGTACCCCGACGACGACACTCTTGCCGGCTTAAGAATGCCGATCTGATCGTAATACCGCAGCGTTCTCGTGCTGATACCCGCGAGCTTTCCCAGCTTTTGCACGGTGTATTCCATCTGCTCACCTCCCGACAACTTCAATGTACACGTTGACGTAGCGTCAAAGTCAATATGTTTATGCAAAAAAGACCGGATCTTTTTTATGAAAAGATTTCCGGTCCTATGATCTGCAATTTGGAAGAAAGCATGCATGACATGCCGTCCTCCGGCACGCGCTGAGTCGCTGAACGGCGGCCATTCAGCCTCGTATACGATTATTTTTTGCCGTATTTCTCGGTTCGTGCGTCGCGGATGATTCCGCTCCAGTTCAGCCCGAAAGCGAAGTCATATGCGTTCCCGGCCGAATCGACGTAAACCTCCATGTCGTGCGGGACGTCTTCGAGCTGCTCCTCAACAGCTTTCATATCGGCGGGCAGCTGGAACGGCAGCAGCCCGCTCGGCTCCGCTTCCCCGGTCAGCAGCTCCATGAACGCCCGATCCTCCGCCCCAAAATGCGCCAGTATCGCGCTCGCCGCCGATTCGAATTCCCCGACTACAGCCGGATTCGCTAAGAAGATCGAAACGATGACCGGCTTATCTTTCATGAGCTCTTTCGTCTTCAGCACCATGTCGAGGTCTCCCTCGTTCGCCACCGTCACTGTCTTGCCCTTGTACGTGCGGTTAAGCACGTCCTTGGCACGCGGATCGCCGGCGATGCTCTCCTCCCGCGCATGCTCGGCAGTGTAGGGGCGGTACTGCAGGCTGATCGGCACGTACCCCGTGCCTCCCGCTTCAGCATCCGCTTTGCTGTAGCCCATCGTGTTGCGGGGACTCTCGATGAACACAAGCGCATAATCCGCCTCATCCGGATCGTCTGTTACCTCGAAATACTGCCGCACAACGTCCGGATTAACCGGATAGCCTTCCCAGGCGGGCGTCGGCAGCCCCAGCCAGCTCGTTCCTGCGGGAAGCGACCGCTTCGGAATGTAAACCTTCTTATGTTTCTGCAGCGGCAGCGCCCGGTTTTCATTTTTCAAAAGCACAAACGATTTCAGCTGCGCCTCGAACCCGGCCTGCACAAACTCGTCACAGCCTACGATAGCCGCGGTTTCTTCCACCCTCAGGTACGGATTCTCAAACAGCCCGAGCCGGAACATGTTCGTCAGCAGCCGTACGGCGGATTGCTCGAACCGTTTGCGCATAAACGCCTCGCCCTGCTCCTTCACTCCGATGTGATACGCTTCGATGACCGGCCCGGCCTGATCGTTGCCGCCGAATTGGTCGACGCCCGCCATCAGCAGCTTGTAGTGGCGCTCGGCGATCGTAAATCCTTCTTCGACTCCCCAGCATTTGCCGCCGGGAAACAATCTCGTGATATCGTCCGGCTCGTCGCCGGTGATTGCCCAGTCGGTGCAGACGACTCCGTCGTAGCCGGCCTTATCCCGCAGCAGGTCGTTTATGATGTAGGAGCTGTAGGAATTGCCGACGTTTTCCCCGTTTTTCTTATCCTGCCCATACGAGATCGTATAATACGGCATGACGGCCGATGCTTTCCCCGTTGGGCCTGCCAGCTTAAACGCCCCTTCGGTGAACGGAATCATGTGCTCCTCAAAATTATTCCCCGGATAGACGGCGTATTTGCCGTAGCCGAAATGCGCGTCGCGTCCGGCCTCCCCGGACCCGCCGCCCGGCCAATGCTTGACCATCGCGTTCACGCTGTCGTAGCCCCAGCCGTCCGCAATTTCCGCGTCCCCCTCGGACGTCTGGAAGCCGTCGATATACGCACGCGCCATATCGGCGGAAAGCTGCGGATCTTCGCCGAACGTCATGCCGAAGCGGAACCAGCGCGGATCGGTCGCAATGTCCACCTGCGGCGACAGCGCCGTCGTGAGGCCGAGCGCCCGGTATTCCTTGGCGGCGATTTCGCCGAATTTCCGCGCTACCTCCGGGTCGAACGTCGCCGCAAGGCCCATCGATTCCGGCCAGATCGAGATTTTGCTGCCGCCGCCGACTTTGAACTCCGCGGAGGCATCGAGCCCGTGGCGCGGGTCCGAGCTGTTGTTGGCCGGGATGCCGAGAGGCTGGCTTTCCGCAAACGACTGCACGAGATTATTCCATTTGGCCGCTGTCTCCGGGCTTTCCACCCGCGTCACCAGAATGTGGCGGATATGGTCGCCGGCTACGAACGCGCGCTGCTGGTCGGTCAGCTCGTGCGAAGCGGCGCCGCTTTCGGCAAACGTTTTGCCGCCGTACGTCGCCGGCTTCCAGCCCAGGCTGCCGGGAATCGCCTGATGGCTGCTGTACAGCATGAGCCCGGCGATTTGCTCGATCGACATTTTCGATGCGAGATCCTTCGCCCGCTCCTCGGGGGACAGCCGCCAATCCTCGTATTTGTCCAGCACGCCGTCTTTGTTCAAATCTTTGAACGCGAGGCCGTCCTGATGCAAAATACGGACTCCGGACTCCTCCGAATACCCTAACGTCGGGCCGCTCTCGTTTCTCACATAACGTATGACTGTGTTTTTTGCTTCCTTCTGCAAGCGCTTCCCCTCCCATGGAAAATATTCCGCTGCCCCAGGAGTCTGTCCGGCGAAAAGAGTACTACAGCTGTGGATGGATTCGGACAGAATCCTGAGCGGCTGCCGACACCTTACTTCCATTGTATGGTATTACCCGGCAACCCAAAAGTAGGTAAACTATAGCTTTCAGGTGTCGTTTTTTTACTTTTTCGGCGGCCTCGCCACGAACATTCCGCCATCGTTGTCGCGCGGAACGGTATCGGATGTCTGCAAATACCACTCCAGCAGCCGCGATTCCATCGCCGCTCTGACGCCGGCATATTCAGGATCATCATAGACGTTCCACAGCTCCATAGGATCCTTCTTCAGATCGTAAAGCTCATTCACCTCATCCGTCCGGCGAATGAGCTTATACTCTTGCGTCCGCATCATCGTCGTGCGGCACACGCTGTGAGGCTGCTCCTGCTGCTGCCTCGCTTTTGGCCAATAATAGCTGTCCGGGTTGTTCGCGAACCAACCGTCGCGCACCGGGTCGCCCTCGAAGCAATGCGGCTCCCGCGGGTTGTAGCCGCCTTCCGCGAACACGGCGCGGTCCGGATCGCCGGCTGCGCCGTTCAACTGCGGCACAAGCGAGTGCGCAAAATGATCGTGCTCCGCCTCAGTGTCCGCCAGCTCCAGCACCGTGGCCATAATGTCGAACAGCTCCACCTGTTCGGTCACCTCATGGCCCGCCTTGTTGCCGGGGGCGCGAATAATGAGGGGCACCCGGGTCAGCACGTCCTCCATGCCGTTCGGCCATTTTTCGACCAGCCCGTAGTCACCTGCGTAATCCCCGTGATCCGAGGAAACGATCACCGTCGTATTGTCCATGAGGTCGCTGTCCTTCAGCGCGTCCATGAGTATGCCGAACGCCCAGTCGACATAGCTGATCATCCCCAAATAAACGGCCTGGACCCGCGCCAAAGTATCGTCCGTCATCTTGTCCAGTCTCCGGTACGAGCGAATATGCTCATGAAACGAAGGCTTGCCGCCCAGCTCCGCCGGGCGCAGCTCCGAAATCGCCGCCGGATCGTACATGCTGTGGAACGGCTCGGGCACGACATACGGCGCATGAGGCAGCAGCGTAGGCAGGTAAAGCATAAACGGCTTCTCGCGGGCTTCCTCCGACTGGAGAAACCGCACCGCTTTGCGGATCGCCATCGCCGTTTCGGTCGAATGGACGTCCCCCTCCTCCGGCTCCAGCAAAAAGCTGTAAAACCTCGGATCGTCGGGAGAATACGGATTTTTCTTTTTAAAATCTCCGCGGAACTCCCGCATCATCTCGCCTTGTTCCTTGTACGCCTCGTCCCCCAATATTTCGACCAGATAAGGCTCGGAATACAGATGGTTTTTGCCGTACCACTTGATCTGATAACCCGCCTTCTTCAGGTAACGGAACAAGCTCGGCTCGTGCGGGCGCAGCAGATGCCACAGCGTGCGGTGGCCGGACACGTGCGGGTACAAGCCGGTCATCAGGCTGCAGCGCGACGGGCTGCACACCGGATTTTGCACGTGGCATTGATCGAACCGGACCCCCTCCGCGGCAAGCCGGTCCAGATTCGGCGTTTGGACGAGCGGATGCCCGTAGCACCCCAGGCTTTCCGCCCGCATCTCGTCGGGGAAGAAAAAAATGAAATTCATCGGTTTATCCGCCATAAGGCATCTCCTCTCTCTGAAAAACATAAACATACCCAAGAACATAAGGTATGTTTATATCCGCTCCTTGCTATTTGTTACCCTCCGCCTTCAGCCAGGCGTCGAGCTGCTTTTGCTTCTCGGCGATGATTTTGTCCAGGCCCGCCGCCTTCAGCTTGGCGTTGAATTCGGGAAGCAGCGACGGATCGAGTGTGCCGGTTTCCAGGCCGACTTTATACTGGTTCAGCACGTTCGTGACGGCGGCCACCTCCGTTTTGATCGGTTCCAGGTCCGCCGTAAAGCCGAGTGCCTTGGACTTGACCGCGGAATCTTTAAACGCCTTCATTTGATCCCAAATTTTCGGGTCGGTCCCTTCCCATATGTAAGTCAAATAGTTGTTGCCGACCTCCCATTGGTTGAACAGGTAGCCGCTTTCGGTGACTCCGGGTACTGGAGCGATGATGTTGTCGGATTTTTTCACATAATGTTTGCCTTCGATGCCGTTAGAGATCAGGTTGGCGATGTTTTTATCCGTATACAGCAGGTTCATGAACTGCATCGCCTTATCCGGATTGCCGCTGTTTTTCGCGATCGACATCATGAAGCTCGTTACGTTGTAGCTGTTCATATACGGCTTGGTAAGCCGGATGACGGCCATTTCCTTGCCGGTCTGCGCGGCATCCTGCTGCTCGTAGCCCGGCTTAAGGTTGGTCAAGTACGAGAACGCCTTGCCCGCTTTCACGAGATTCTGCCCGGTTTCCTGGGAGTTCGCGATATCTTTCAAAATATAGCCGGCCTGGTACCATTTGCGGACCAAGGCGAGAGAGTCCGCGTACTGCTTCGTTTCAAACAAATTTTGCACCTTGAGATCGCTGCCCGAATCGGCCAGGACACCCATGCTGTCGCCGAGCAGGTCGAACTGGGCGTTGTAAATTTTCAAAGCGGGCGTCTGCGAATTGTTTTGCTGAACGAGCGGAACGATGCCCGGCTCGTTGTCTTTGATCGTCTTGAAAATCGGCTCGAGATCTTCCCAGGTTTTCACCTTGCTCAGATCGATTTTATATTTGTCGACGAGGTCTTTGCGCATGCTGATGCCAAAATCGGTAGCCAAATCCCGCATGCTCGGAATGCCGTATATTTTGCCTCCTACCTTCGTTGCTGCAAGAAGCTCAGGGCCTACGGCATCTTTTATCCCTTGGCCGTATTTATTCAGCAAATCATCGAGCGGAACAAGCTGTCCTTTGGCGACCTGACTGCCGTAATTCCGGCTCGCCATCGTGACGATCAGGTCGAGATTTTCGTTGGCCGCGAGCATCAGGTTCACCTGCTGATTCCAGGCGGAAATGCTGATGGGCACCAGCTTGACGGTGGCGTTAATCTTTTCTTTGGTGATTTTGCTGATCTCGTCTTGAACGAGACCGACATCCTTCAAATTGCTGAACGTCATGAAGGCCATGGATATTTCGTACGGCTTCTCCTCTTTCGCTCCTTTCGCCGGCTCGGCTCCTTTGCCGGTGTCGCTGCCGCTTCCACAAGCGGCGAGCAGCGAAGACGATGCCAAAGCGATGCCGAGCAGCCCGGCGGCGGCTTTCATTTTTTTCGACATGTGCGGTTCCCCCTGTTTGAACGATTTGTCGTTTATTGTGTATTGTGCTCTATACTAACCGGACTATTGCGTCCGGGTACAACCTTAACCTTTTACCGCGCCTACCGTAAGCCCTTTGATGAAATATTTCTGGAAAAACGGGTACGCACAAAAGATCGGCAAAATTCCGATCACGGCGATCGCCATCCGCACCGTATCCGTCGGAATGCTCGCGCCCGCGGTGCTGGCGATGTCGCTTTGCTGCAGAAACTGCAGGTCGGTCAGCATCCGGTTGAGCATATTTTGAATGCTGAACAGCTTGCTGTTCGTCACATATATCAACCCGTTAAACCAGTCGTTCCAATACGAAATGCTGAGCATCAGACCGATGGTGGCGAGAATCGGCAAGGACAGCGGCATGACGATGCTGCAAAAAATCCGGAATTCCGTCGCCCCGTCGATATAAGCCGATTCGATCAAAGCAACCGGAATGGAAGTCGCGAAATAGGAACGGATCAGCAGGATGTAAAATCCGTTGGTCAAAAGTCCCGGCAGGATCAGCGCGAGAATCGTATTTTTCAAGTGAAACACTTCCGTATAGACCAGATACGTCGCCACGAGTCCGCCGTTAAACAGCAAGGTGAAAAATACGATGAACGACAATATTTTTCGCAAGGGCATATCGCTGCGCGACAGCGGATACGCCAGCAGCGTGGAGATGATGATCCCGACCGCCGTTCCGACGACCGTTATGAAGATCGTAATTCCGTAAGCTCTGAGCAGGGTGGCGGAATCCTTCAGCAGAAAGATATAAGCGTCGAGGCTGAACTTCTCGGGCCAAATCGAATATCCGCCGGTGATGAGCGCCTTCTCGTCGGTAAACGACGCCATGAACAGCAGCAGGAACGGAAACAAACAGGCGCAGGTCGAGATGACGAACAATGTATGGACGACCCACTGATTGAGATGGTTGGATTTCATACGAGTGCAGCTCCTTTGTCAAAATAGGGCTTGATCGCGATTTTTGCGGCTGACCGCATAATTGGAAATCAAGACCAGGATGAATCCGACCAGCGATTGGTACAAGCCTGCCGCGGAAGACATCCCGATATCTCCCAGCGTCATAAGGCCCCGGTACACATACGTATCGATGACGTCCGTCGTCGGCTGAAGCGGCCCTGAATTAAGCGGAACCTGATAAAACAAGCCGAAGTCGGAATAAAAGATGCGGCCGATAGCCAGCAGAGCCATGATCGTGATGGTCGGCGTCAGGAGCGGCAGGGTGATCGCGCGGATTTGCTGCCATTTGCTTGCGCCGTCGATCGTCGCCGCCTCGTAATATTCCTGATCGATCCCTACGATCGATGCCAGGAAGATAATGCATAAGTAGCCGACATGCTTCCAAACGTTGACGATCGTCAGTATATAAGGCCAGTACTTCGGATCCGAGTACCATGAAATCGGCTCCAGCCCGAGAAGCGGCAGGATGTGATGATTGACGAAACCGTTCTCCGCGTTAAGAAAAGCAAGCACCAGATAACCGACGATCACCATCGAAATGAGATGAGGCAGCAATACGACCGTTTGGTAAAAACGGGACATGAAGCGATGCCTCACTTCGTTCAGCAAAATCGCGACGGCCACCGCCAGGGCCAGGTTGAGGATGATGAAGAAGCCGTTGTACAAAATCGTGTTTCGCGTAATGATCCAGGCATCCGACGTTTTGAACAAATATTCGAAGTTCTTGAGCCCCACCCAGTCGCTTCCGAGAATGCCTTTGCGGTAGTTGATATTTTTGAATGCGATAATGACGCCGAACATCGGCATGTAGTTGTTGATCGCCAAATAAAGAAGTCCCGGTATGACCATCAAAAACAAGGCCCGATATCGTTTGAACGTTTTCCACGCCGCTTTCGCCCTGGTCTGTTTTTTAAGCCCGGACAAGTCCTGGTAGCTGATCCCCGTCGTGCTTTCCATAGCTGCCTTCCTCGCTTTCCTTTGTATGCCCTTATTGTAACGGAACCTGTCCCTTCGTTCTTACCAATAAAACGACCTGGCGCTTTTGATTTTCCGACTTTCGAACTTTCCAACAAAAAAATAAGGAGCACCGTGCTCCACGGCGCCCCCAAGCATTCTTTTTTATTTAGCCAATCGAAGAATGACAATCCCGACAATCACGATAAAAAGTCCCCATAACTCCAACCTCGTAAACCGTTCCTTTAGCC
The DNA here is from genome assembly GCF_023276405.1 of Paenibacillus hamazuiensis. Classification (NCBI taxonomy): domain Bacteria; kingdom Bacillati; phylum Bacillota; class Bacilli; order Caryophanales; family Paenibacillaceae; genus Paenibacillus; species Paenibacillus hamazuiensis. Next base: position 7,799,356 of record NZ_JALRMO010000001.1, on the reverse strand, counting down.
CGAAACGGGCATAAAGCAGCACAAACACAACATTCATCGCAACTACGACCGACACCAGACTCGTTACACCCAATCTGAAAGCCGGCATAATCAGCATCATCCCGAAGATGTTCGTTAAACCGACCACCATGCCCCATTGTACGGTTTTGGCAAAATTCCAGGGAGCCTTTGCCGCAGCTTTATGCGAAGCTTCAACCGGCCCCCCGGCCTCTTCCCTGGAAGCTGCCACCTCTCCGCGCGCCGCGGCTGTCCGTTTCTTGCTCAACATCCATGTGAGCCCGAACAACAGCATTCCGGTTACATACATGACGGAAAGCGTCGGCAATGTCTCCGCTTTGAGCAAGGTTGCCTGTTTGGAAGCCAAATCGGTAATCCCGAATCCGAACATGGTGACAATGCCCCATTGCGCCCCTTTTAAATTATTCCATGTAATATCGTTCGAATAGCGGATTAATAAAAGTCCCGCAACAATGATAACAAACGAAATCGTTTGCCATATATTGAGTTTTTCACCCCATAAAAAATAAGCCATGATGGCGACAACGACCGGCGGCAGCCCGGTAAACATCGCGATGACCGCCGCTTTTCCAACGGCGAACCCCCGGTACATAGCCATGTTCGCTATATACGAAAACAAACCGATAATAGCACCGACCCAGGTGCCTGCAGACCAATTTTGTCCCGCAAACAAATTAATTGCCAATGAAACGATCGTTCCGGTCAAAAATACGCTGAACAACAGCAAGTTCCTGTCAATCGGACGCTGCGAAGTCCATTGGTACAAAATCCCTCTCAGTCCGAAGCAGACGGCGGCGCTTGCCGCAAAAACAAACCACATCGTAGCAGTCTCCTTGTCGTCTTTTTATTCATGATAAAGGAGACGGCTCCTTTTTTGAACGGAAATGATTTTAGGTTGTTTTGTAATTTTTTTAGCATGTTATCCTGTCCGTTAGGAGCGAAGGCGGCCGTTATGCCTGCATATGCTGCCGGTGCTGCTTGCGGTAATCGTTGGGGCCTACGCCGACGGCTTTCTTGAAGATGGTCGAAAAGTAAGATAAATTCGAGTAGCCCACGGTGAGTGCGATGTCGCTGACGGACTGATGGCCGTTTTTTAAAAGCTCCTCGGCCAGCTGCATCCGCCGCTGCTGCAAGTAATCGGAGATCGGCATGCCCACTTCCTTTTTAAACACTCTGGTCAAGTAATCCGGATTGAGGTACACCGCGCTTGCAATGTCTTCGCGGGATAACGCCTGCTGCCCGAGGTTTTCGTCGATGTAGCGCTTCACCTTCTCCACGATCGACATGTTTTCCTGCACGGACTGGATGCGGTTCATCGCAACCTCGATCACGTAGGGAATCCATTCCTGAAGCGCAGACAGCGACCGTACGGCCCGTTCCGGCTTCTCCGTAAGCAGATTGGTCGAAAACACATCGTGCGCCTGCAGCCCCTTGCTGTGCAGAACGAAGAAAACCATTTGCAGAACGTCCTGATAAAACACGTGAAGCCACTGGGCATGGATGCCGCCGGGCAGCCGTTTGAGCGATTCCATATACTCCGTCAGGTCGGCAAGCAGCTTCTCCTTCGCCCCCTGCTTCATCCACTCGGCCCAGACCGGAAAATGCGGAGGATGCTCAGGGGAATTGAACTTGCCCATATCGCTGAGCGTTAGCGTCCGGTTCATCATCGTCACATTGTTTTCGTCCAGCTTTTGCAGCGCATGCACCATCGAAACCATCCCGGGAATTGTTACCCGTTTCCCAATGTAGCAGCACAAATCGCAAAAGAAGAACTCGTTGCAGGATCGAATATATTGATCGCAATCCGCCGCAACGTCTGCGGCCCGGTTATCCGCCATGGGCAAAATAACCAGCAGCGCTCCGCTCTGAACTGGGACGGCGATGGACGAAGGCATATGTCTCGCGACTTGCTCCATCGCCGCATTTTGCAGCGCATATTCCATAATCTTGAGCTCCCGTGCCGTAAGCTCCTTGCGCCAAATTTGCACGCGGATATAGACGGGCAAAAACAGCGTCTCCTCCGAAAAAGGCATGTTTTGCTTCTTAAGCTGCTCCCCTATGCTTTCCGGCGAAGAAGGCACGACCTGATGGATCAAATCCTGCCAAAACCGTTCCATCAGCACCGGCTGATGGGATTCCCACAGCTCGTAATACCGCTTGTAGGTCGATTCGAACGCAAGCATCTCCCGGCCGGCGCGAATTTTGTCCAGCGCCTTCCGAATGGTCGCTTCCAGCTCGGAATAATCCACCGGCTTGAGCATGTAATCGAAGCTGTCCAGCTTGATCGCCTGTTTGGCATAGGAAAAGTCCGCGTGGCACGTTAAAAAGATCGTCTCCGTCTGCGGATAATATTGTCTGACCCATTCCGCCAGCTCGAGGCCGCTCCCCTGCGGCATTTCAATATCGCACAGAAGCACGTCGGCCGGCTGCGCTTCGAAAGCTTCCCTGGCCTGCCTTATGTTGTAGGCGGTTTCCACGGAAGCGATCTGCAGTTTCTCCCAGTCGACTCCCATCTGTAGCCCCCTGACGGCGTGGGCCTCATCGTCGACAATCAACACGCGATACATCGGAAAACCACCTTCCCGGAAGTCATCTTAAGACAAACTTGCGGCTCCTTACCTTCCATTCAAATCACCCGGCCATTTTTGCCGAATCCGATCCGGTCCGCGGACTCTCAGCTCATCACCGCCGGCAATTGCAGCTCCACCTCGGCTCCTCCGGATGCCGCATTCGCAAACCGGATCGCCACATCCGTCTGATAAAGCAGACGCAATCTTCGCTTCATGTTCCACAGCCCGATATGCTCTCCCTGATCGCTGACCGGCTCCTCACCCGTCTGCAGCTGCTGCAGAACCGCCTCCGGAAAACCCGGTCCGTTATCTACGATCCATATCCGCATATAAGGCGCCTCCGGCTTGTCCGGCATGCAGGATGCATCGGCGCGTATCCGGATTTCCATCGGGTAGTCGGTGCTCATCGCGTGTTTGATGCAGTTCTCCACCACCGTTTGCACGACAAGCGGCGGAATCATCGCTCCCTTCAAATCTTCCATACATTCGATCCGATAAGACAAGCAGTCCGGGAAACGAAGCTGCTGGATGCGCAAATAGTTTTCCGTATGCTTCAGCTCCTCCTGCAGGGAGACAAGATGCGAGCTGCTGCGAAACATGAACCGGAAGTAAGCGACCAAACATTTGGTCATTTCCTGAATCAAGGCAAAATCTTTCACCGTAGCCAGATTATAAATGATGTTTAACGAATTGAGAAAGAAATGCGGGTTGATTTGCAGCTGCAGATGCTTCAGCTCGGCTTTTTGCAGGTTCAGCTTCTCTTCGTACACATGGATTTTCAGATCGTGAATTTCCGCAATCATGCTGTTGAACGTTTCGTTCATCATTTCGAACTCTGTGGAAGCTGCCTGCTCCTGTAGCCGCGTTTCCCACTTCCCATCGCGGATTCTCCGCATCGCCGAGAGCATTCGGTTAATCGGCAGGAGAAAAATCCGTCTCATGAAAAACACGAAAAGCAGCACGAACAAACAAGCGATCACGGAGATGATGGAGGCGATCCTTTGCATGAAAGGGAGCTTTTCCAAAATAATGTCGTCCGGAATCAAAGCGATCAGCCTGAAATCCCCTCTTGTCGAAGATTCCCCAATCACCATATATTTGACGCTGCTTCCGGATAAGTAATAAGGCCCTGTGTCCGGCTTCAATTCGATCGATTGCGATTCGATGAGATCCAGATGGTTGATCGGCTCCAGACGCTCCGTGGCAAGCAGGGCGGCTCCGGATTTGCCAAAATCGATTAAAGACAGGGGAACCATAATTTTTTCCGCATTGACCCAGGCTCCGACATACACTTTCCCGACTTTGACCATGTGGAACAAATAAAAATTCCCGTTATCTTTCCATATATACCAGCGTTTGTTGCTGTAAGAGGATTTATCGTCCTGAAGCATGCGGGCGACGGAAGCTTTGACGGCTTCCCGCTCCTCCAGGCTGGCTCCGAAATTTTGATTCATGATCAGATCGCGGCTGGCCTCGGAGTAAATGAAAAACAAATCGATGAATTTGTAATACCGGATTTCATTCGATATCAGATTGTTCAGGCGGATTTTCGCCTTCAGGTAATCGTTTTCAGCCGCCGGGTCGGTATTTTCCAAAATGATGAGATCGGTATTCAGCTGAGACAAATCGTATAAATAATCGTCCACCTGCTCCAAATTCCGATCGATTTGTCCCATGTACAAGCTGAGCAGGTTGGCGTTCGTTTGAGCGACTCCGTTTCGGACTACCTGAACGGCATAATGGTTGTTGACCAGCAGCACGGTAACGAGCGGCACGATGATGAGTACGATGACGGCAAGCAGCTTGAAGCGCAGCGAATTGAGATGTGCTCTGAAAGTGGTCATTCGGATCCGTTCTTCCTGTTCGTGATGTTTGTTAGTTTGTTAACCCATTGTACCATACGAAAAACGTCCCGACGTAGCCCCTCTTGTTTCCAAGCGGGACCATTCCCGCTTGATCAGACCGGTGCCGGGGACCTGCGGATCGCGTCAAGAACGCTGCATGTCGCGAATCTCCCGCCAGGTGATCAAGCGGATGTCCTCGTCCCTCAGCAGCCGCTTGATCTCTTCATCGCGAAACACATCGAAATCATAGCGGCGAAGCTGCCACGTGCCCGTGATTGCCTTCAGCTCTTCCGTATCCAGCGACGGATGGAGGATCAGCTCCGTGAGGCCGGGCTTCAGCCCCTTGATGATGCGGACAGCCGCCTCTTTCGTGTAGGTGTATGGGGCTTGTGCCGCTCCGGCCGGCGGAAAAAAAGGCAGCATCTCGATGTAGTCGGGAAGCAGCACTCCTATTTGGCTTGCCCGCTGCACGAGCCGCTCATGCTGCGGATACTGGAGAAGGGCTCCTTTCCGTTCGTGTTTGGGGTAACGCAGGGGAAGGGCGTATTTTTCGCAAAGCTCCAGTAAAATTTCCGTAACGTGGTACATCGACCCCATATGGTTATCGATATTGGTAATATCGATTCCAAGCCGCAAAGCGAATTCGATTTGCGCTGTGGCCTCCTCGCGAAGCTCCTCCGGATCGGCATGATGGATGACAGACCTGGTATCCGCCGGGAAATAACCGTTTTCGTCGACAAGAGTGGAGAGCCGGCAGTTCAAAGGCCCCCATTTGTAATGCTCCCATTCGCTGGTATGCGTAAGATGCACCCCGACATCCGCCCGCGGGTACCGTTTCAGGAAAGAAACGGCTTCAAGGAGCCATGGACAAGTCATCATCAGGCTGGCCGAAGTTACGGCTCCTTCCGCAAGTAATGTCGCAATAGCCCGATTCGTCGAGTGACACATGCCGTAATCGTCCGCATTAATGATAAGCAAGCGCTCGCCAGTCATATCTGTTCCTCCCGCACGCACATTATTTGATTTCATTGTAGGGCATCCCCCGGCCCGACACTATCATTTTATCGACCAATTGCTTTTGGAATTCCGACTTTTTGGGCTGTGTGCCGGATGCGCCTCCGATTCAAATCATGTAAAGAAAACTCTTTCCTAAGCATTGATATAACAAGAAGCCTTCCTCGGGCTCATCGTTTCATGAGCTGAGAAGGCTTCTTTTTCGAACCGGCTTATGACTTCAAATCTCCCAGGGAGGGGATGTACTTCGTCGGAATGAAGCGGATCGGCTCGTACGTTGCGGCTCCATGCCGGAAGAACGGGTCGTTTTCGATAAACTGCCGCACCTCGTCGTCGCTCTCGAACCGGGCCCAGATCACCCCGCCGGTTCTCGGCTCCTTGCGGCCGGAGCAGATCAGCTTCCCTTCATCGTACCCTTTCTGCAAATACGCCGCATGCTCGGGGAGCAGGCGGTCGACTTCTTCCAGCGGTTTTACGTAAGTCAGCAGGATCACATACATCGGATGGTTCTCTCCTCTCTCTCCAGTGCGCTTATTTGCTTAAATCGGGGCGATTTGAGCCGGAATCAACCAGGTTTTTGGGACTATCGTTGGCGGCGGCACACACGTCTCATTCGTCGCCGAGCCCCCAGAGCCGCCACGAAACAAGCGGATAAGTGCCGTACCGCTTCGCCAGCTCCCGTGAAAACAGCGTCATCCGTTCGATCGTCCGGTTGTTCGCCAGGCGGCCTCCGTCCAGAAAGCGGAACGGCAGTCCTTGCAGCATGCTCATGACAGTCCGCTTGGCCTCCTCGTCGTCGGAGGTAACGAAAACGTCGCTTTTCAGCCCATGGCGCTCCGGTTCGGAGAGCACTTCCCAGAACGTATTTTTGAAGGCGCCGACAAACCTGGCGCCGGGGGCCAGCTTCTGCAGCTCCTCCGCCGACGATGTGTTATAATCAGTCGTAAAATCGTCGAACGCGGCGTTAAACGGATTCGTGATGTTGATCACGATTTTACCATGGATGGCCGCCTGATGCGAGGGGAGCCACGCCGTCTGGTCCTGGTGCCAAAGCGCCGGAATAAGGATATCGGCGGCGTTCAGCGCCTCCTCATGCGATGCCGGCTCGATGGACAAGCCGCGCTCGGCTATAAGCGCCGCCGCTTTGGCTTTGTCGCGGGATGCCCAGAGCAGGCTGCCTGCCGGCAGATGCCCTGCCAGCATTCCCGCCAGCTTGACGCCCATGCGTCCCGTGCCGATAACGGCCGTTTTCATCGTCTTTGTTGTCATAGTTGATCGCCTCCTCAGGTTATGGACCGATCATAGCACGGCCCGCATCCCGGCAGAATTTCCGCATTGGCATAGGGGGCAGAACGAAACGTTATAGCTTGTTTACCGGGGAGAGATTCGGATGAATACGGAATGGTTCGAAACGTTTTTGGAGGCGGTGCGGCTGAAAAGCTTGTCCAAAGCCGCCGACCGGCTGCACCTCACGCAGCCGGCGGCCAGCAAGCAGCTTCACAGCCTCGAGGAGGCGCTCGGCGTGAAGCTGCTCGAGCGGTCGCCCGCGGGCGTGGCGCCGACCGCCGCCGGGCAAAAGCTGTACGACCGGCTCGTGCCGGTCGTGAGCGAGCTCGCGGCCATCCGGCGCGAGCTGAAGGAAACGGCCCAGCCCGTGCGGCTGGGCGCCATCCCGAGCCTTGCGGCGCACTACCTGCCGCAGCGGCTCGCCCGCTTGCAGCCGCCGGGGGCGGTGCAGCTCGCGGTGTACGGCACGTCCGCCGAGCAGCTGGCGGCGCTGACGGCCGGCACTCTCGACGCGGCGCTCGTCGAGAGCCGGTACGCCGCTCCGCCGTATTGGTCGGCGGAGGTGCTGACGGAGCCGTACTGCGCCGTGATGCCGCAGACGCATCCGCTGGCCGCACGCGCGGAAGTCACGCTGGAGGAGCTGGCGGAGGAACGCCTCATCGTTCACCCGCCGGCCTGCGACATTCGCCGCAGCATCGCGGAAGCGTACGAGGCGCGGCGGCTCGCGCCGCTCATCGGAGCCGAAGTCGGCTTCGGCGAATCGATCATCGGCTTCGTCGCCGCGGGCGCCGGCATCACGATCATGCCGCGCCTCGCGGCCGAGCATGCGGGCCGGCTCGGGCTCGCGGCCGTACCGGTCAGCGGCTTCGGCCGCGAGCGGACGATCGTGCTGCTTGCCGCATCGGCAGCTATCGGGCAGGCGCTTATGCCCGCGCTGACCGGCTAGCCGACGGCCCCCGAAGCGGCTGCCGCATGCCGCAGCCTTCGCCGCATCTGCACCCGCATCCGGTATGCATCGCCGCGAGCTCGCCCCGGGAGAGACGCAACACCCCGCCTCGCTGCAGAGACTTACTCCCCGCCCGACAAGCTCAACCGTTCGTGCAAAAGCTTCGCGGTACCCGGAGCCGCTGTGTATACCATAAGCTGCAAATGCTTGTTCATCGCCGGATTCAGGGCGACATATTCGAACTCCAATCGCCCGATCCCGGGAATATCCCACAGCTTGTGACAATCGGCGGGCGGACTTATATCGTGGCGGTTCCAGTGCAAACGAAACCACTCGCTCGTTTCCGCCAGCTCTCCGATTAACGCATGGATGGCCGGATCCTGCGGATAGCGGGCGTAATCGGCCCGAAAACGCGCAATCATCACCTGAGCTTTCATCTCCCAATCTGCGGAATTGGCCCGAACGGACGGATCGATCAAGAAACGCTTCAGCCAATTCGGTTTTTCCTGCGCAGCCGAATGCGCCGGGAGGCGAAATACAAGTTCCGCCGCCCGATTCCACAGCAATAAATCCCAGCTTTTGCGCATCACCAGCGCAGGATTCGGATCGAGCGCCATGACCGTTCTTTGCAGCCCCACGGAAATGTCCGCGTCATCCTCTACAGGCGCGGGCGGCCTTGCCAACCGGAATAAATGAAGACGTTCCTCCGCAGAAAGCTTGAACACCCGGGCCAGGCTGTCGAGCACCTGATCCGACGGGTTCGTCTCCCGGCCCTGCTCCAGCGAAATGTACCAGGAGGTGCCGATATGCGCGAGCTGAGCCACCTCCTCACGCCGCAGTCCCGGCGTCCGCCGCCGTCCGTAGGAGGGTAAACCCGCCTCTTCCGGCGTCATCCGTTCCCGGCGCGCGCGAAGAAACTCCCCCAATGTGAAACCTTCCCGATGCTTCAAGCCGCTCTCCTCCTTTATCCTGCCGCTGCCTATCGTACGATTCGTACAGGCAGGCAGAGAAAGTCCGAATCTGAGATAGTAGTAAATGACGCTTCCTTGTCCGGTACCGGTTTAAGCCCGGTTAGCGCGTTAAACTTATCATACTGAAGCGGGCTTCGGATTGACAAGGGAATGTGACCCCCTTAGAACGGAGGATGTAAATATGATTCTCATTACAGGCGGCATGGGGTTTATCGGCCTGCATGCAGCAATGTCTCTTCTCGGGTTGGGCGAGGACGTCGTCATCACCCGCTTCCGAGAATATCGTCTGCCGTCGTTTCTTCTTCCTTTTTTAAACAAGCGGTTATTTGTCGAAAAGGCGGATGTTCGGAACGCGGAGGATTTGCTCAGAGCCGGCCGTAAATACGCCGTTACCGGCATCATGCATCTGGCTTCGCCGCCGCTGCGCGGTCCGGTCGCCGAAGGGCTGCGCAGCAATGCCGAGGGATTGCTTCAGGTGCTCGAAGCCGGAAGCAAACTGGAAGTGGACAGGATCGTGCTGGCCAGCTCGATCGCCATTTACGCCGGAGTCGATGCCGATGTCTGGCGTGAAGATGCTCCCCTGCCGATCGATTCGCCTTATCCCATGACCGCTTACAAGAAAATGTTCGAAATCATCGGCTGCTATTACTCTGCGCAAACCCAGCTAAGCGTGGTCAGCGCACGCATCTCCGCGTACGGGCCGCTTGCCCGCGGCTTATATTTTTTTCCGGCGCAGGCCGCGCACGCAGCAGTGAAAGGAGTGCCCGTTTCCACACTGATCAAAGGCGGGAATCCGCCTCATGCGGAGGACGGAATCGATTTTGCATACGTGACGGATACGGCCGAGGTGCTCGCCAGGCTGCAGACGGCCGCATCGCTGCGGCATTCGGTTTATAATATCGGCAGCGGCAGGAGAGTAACCAACCGGGAAATTGCGGACGCCGTCCGCTTGGCCTCACCGGACGCGGTCATCGACCTTCAACCCGGACAAAGCGATCACCCGTTATATCCGCCTCTTCATATTGGACGATTGAAAGAAGAGCTCGGATGGTCCCCGCGTTACAGCGTCGAACGAGGGATTGCCGAATATATCGATTGGTTGAAAATGGGCAACCCCTTTTAACATGCAAGCAAGGAGAACTGGCGGTTCGATTGCAGAAAAATTTTTCAGCCCGAGGCGGTCCGACTAATACTTTTCTAATAATTGTCGGTTAATCTTTAAGAAGAAGGCCGCTTGTGCACATGGACGATATCCCCCACCTTTCGATATACTCCTCTCCTCCCCGGAGTTCCGCCAAATGTCAAGACTCTTTCTGCGGGGCAAAGCAGACCGAGTGGCGCACTCTCTTCTCTTCGCGGTCCCAGCGATTAAGGACATGGATCGGGACGGAGCGCCGGCGTGCCGCAATAACAGCCGGACGCATCGACCAAAGGAAAAACGCAGAACCAGGGAGGGAGTCTGCGTTTTAAAAAAGTAAAACGTATTTGCAAACATCGATCTTCGAAGCGGGTCATGTAACTCGCTTCTTTTTTTATGCTTACCAACGACTCTGGCGTACTTAAAGTAGAATGTTATTGCATGAAGCCACAACTTACCTTCTAACCGGGCCCGGAACCGAACCGTCCGGAATCGGGCTCTGATATACGCGACCCGCTATCCGCTGCCGGTGCTCCGCCTTTGCTTTCTCCAGAAGCTCGGGCTGCTGAAGCAGCTCCAGAACCGTCGCACCGATCACTTTGCCGGCATGCAGCATGCCTTTGTGGCCAATTGACATGCCGACCTGGCTCACAGCCTGCCAGGAATGCAGGGATGTGCCGAGTGCCATGCTGGCGATCCAGCTTTGCACCGTGGGTACCTTCCAGCTGACATCCCCCACATCCGTCGAACCCATGGCGACGGCAATCTCCTGCCGTACCTCATACGGCTCTAGCCGATCCGCGAACGCTTTACCCGCCAGCTCCGGCGGGAGACCATGGTTTCGCTCCGCCTCGGTCAGCGTGGAACGTATTTCTTCCGCGAATCGCGCTTCATCTTCGTCAAACTCCGGACAACCCAGTTCGGCGAATTTCTCATACATCGCTTGTTCGAATGTCCGATTGACGATGAGCTCGGACGATCCCGCATCGAATTCGATAGCCAGCTTCGTCCCGGTCATCAGTGCCGCTCCTTTTGCGACATTGCATACCCGCTCATACAAATCCGCAAGCTGCTCGGATTTGGGCACGCGTATTTTATACAGCACTTCCGCTTCCGCCTGCACCACATTCGGCGAGAGGCCTCCCGTATTCGTAATCGCATAATGGATCCGCGCTTCCGGAATGATGTGCTCGCGCAAGTAGTTGCAGCCTACATTCGTCAGCTCGACCGCATCGAGAGCGCTCCGCCCCAAGTGAGCATCGCCGCCTGCGTGGGCGCTGCGTCCGTGAAACCGGAAGTACATTTGGCAGGTCGCGAGGCTGGAGCTGCTCATGATATGATTGGTCGTTCCGGGATGCCAGGTGACGGCGGCATCCACGTCGTCGAACAGACCGTTTTTGACCATAAAAGCCTTGCCGCCCCCGCCTTCCTCTGCCGGACACCCATAGAAACGAACCGTCCCCGGCAGCTTATTCTCCTCCATATATTGGCGGACGGCAATCGCCGCCGCGATTGCGCCGCTGCCCAGAAGATTATGTCCGCAGCCGTGACCGTTTCCCCCCTGAACAACCGGGGACTTGCGGGCTTCTCCTCTCATCTGGCTCAGCCCGCACAATGCGTCGTATTCTCCCAGAATGGCGATGACGGGTTTACCGGAGCCGTAGCTGCCTACTACAGCCGTTGGAATACCGCCGGCACCGCGCTGTACGGCAAATCCTTCTTTCTCCAAGACTTCGGCAAATAATGCCGATGAGCGCCGCTCCTCATAACGGGTTTCGGCATACTCCCAAATCTGGTCACTGATCCGGATAAATAAACTCTTTTTATTTTCCACCAAATCGGCTATTCGCTGCAAGGCGTTCGAAGTCGATTTCGTCATGGTTACCGCTCCTTCAACAACTATTCCTTGTAAAACAAATCGGCTTTCGTCGCATCCAGGTTTACGGGCATGGCTGCAGGTCTGTCGCACGAACCTTGCATGACATAATGCCTGCCTTCGCTGGAAGCGATATGGAAACCGTGCATCGCCTCCAAAACCTGATAGCCGATATCACCGCTTGCTCTATGCGGGTACCCCAGGCGGATGCCGTACGCCATATCGAGCAAGCCGATGCCTCTTGAATTGTCCGTAAAGCCATGCGTGAGCGGCATCTCCATCCACTCGGCATCTTTGCCGGCAAGCCGGATTCGCACCGGGCCGCCGAACGTGTTCGGGTCCGGCACCGACAAGGTGCCGTGGCTGCCATAAATTTCGATGCGGGGCAGTGCCGAACCGCCTTTAATATCAAAGCTGGTGATGATCGTCGCCACGGCTCCGCCGGCAAAGTCAAGCACGCCGGCTACATGGGTCGGCGTCCGTACCGGGATTTTCTGCCCGTATCTCGCCTCGCTCGTAATCGTCCGTTCCGGGAATGAAATTGCGGCAGAACCGGTGACGCGGGAGATCGGACCTAACAACGTGATAAGAGAGCTGAGGTAATACGGCCCCATATCAAACATCGGCCCGCCGCCTACGTCAAATAAGAACTCCGGATTCGGATGCCATCTTTCCGGCCCTGCCGACATCATGAACGCGGTCGCAGCTACCGGCGTACCGATCCAGCCGTCGTCGATCAGCTTGCGGCATGTTTGAATGCCCCCGCCCAGCACGGTGTCCGGAGCCACTCCGACCCGCAATCCTTTTTTCCGGGCTGCTTCAAGAATACGCTTGCCGTCCTCCTGCGAGACAGCCAGCGGCTTTTCCGAATATACATGTTTGCCGGCTTCAAGTGCGGCGATGCTCACTTCAGCATGGACAGCCGGTATCGTCAAATTGATCACCATCTCCAAGTCGGGATCGGCAAGCAGCTCATCCACCGTACATGCGTTAGGCACGCCGTATTCTTCCGCTCTGGCCTTGGCACGAGCCAAATCGATATCCGCGATAGCCGCCACCTCGAGCAAATCGAACGATTGACAATTTTTCAAGTAAATGCCGCTAATTACACCGCAGCCGACGATACCTACCTTCATTTTGTTCATCTCTTCATCCCCCTTAGTCCGTCAACTTGGAAACTCAACGGTTTGCCCCGTTTCCGCCGAGCGGTATACGGCATCCAAAATTTGCGTGACGACATACGCTTGCTCCGGTTTAACGAGCGGCTCCGTATCCTGAATGATGCATTCCAGCCATTGTTCGGCCTCCAGCACACCCGGGGCTTCATCTTTGCCGCTAAAATAAGCGATGCTTGAGCCCGTATTCGCCTTGATCTCGACCAGCTTGCCGTATTCGGCCCGATTAAAGACGAGCTCCGTTTTGCGGTCAATTCCCGCTTTCATTTCTGCGCCGCCATTTATCCCGAACAGAGACGTCTTAGCTTCCTTCACGTCCGTTGTGTTCAAAGCCCATGAGCATTCCAGGAAAATCGTGGCGCCATCCTCCATTTTAATAAAAGCGAACGCCGAATCCTCCACGTCAAACGTCTTCGGGTCCCACGGCCCGAACAAATTGCCTTCCACGTTGTCCTTCAGCTTATAGTAGACCGACCCGGTCACCGATTTCGGCTTGTAATTGTTCATACACCAAAGCGTTAAGTCAAGCGCGTGCGTCCCGATATCGATGAGCGCTCCGCCACCCTGCAGCTTCTTATCCGTAAATACGCCCCAGGTAGGGACCGCTTTTCGGCGAATCGCGTGAGCTTTAGCCATGTAAATTTCGCCCAGATCGCCTTGGGAGCACGCCCGGTACAGTACTCGCGATTCTTCGTTGAAGCGGTTCTGGTACCCGATGGTCAGCTTCTTGCCGCTTTTTTGCGCCGTATCGAGCATTTTTTTCGCTTCTGCGGAGTTAATCGCCATCGGCTTCTCACACATGACGTGCTTGCCTGCTTCCAGAGCGTCTACGGTAATGAAGGAATGCTGCAGATTGGGCGTGAGCACATGGACCACATCGATGGATTCGTCCTTCAGCAGTTCCTTGTAATCGGTATACACCTTGGCGCCCGATGCGCCGAATTCCGCCGCCGCTCTGCTCGCGCGTTCCTCTACCACATCGCAGAAGGCTACCATTCTGCCCAAATGAGGCAGCTTGGCAAGCGACGGCATATGTTTTTGATTGGCAATCGCGCCGCAGCCGATAATTCCAATGTTTACTATTTTTTGCATATGAATAAGCTCCTTTGTCGCGACTTTCTATTGCATGTCTATCTTCGATGATGAAATCATGACCGGCAAAACAATATATACTTCCGCTCCGCCTTCCGGCCCGTTGGAAAATTCGATATTCGCCCTTTGACGGTAGAGCAGCGCAAGCCTGCGCTTTAGATTCCATATTCCGATATGATGTCCGGATTCATTGATGCCTGCTTGTTCAGTCCGCAGCCGCTGAAGAACCTCTTCGGGAAATCCCTTGCCGGTATCCCGGATGGAAATGCAAAGAAATTCCTCTTCCCCCGAACTCTCTTTATCCACAGCAATGGCGATATGAACCGGTTCGTCCATCGTTACGGCGTGCTTAATCGTGTTCTCAACAAAAGTTTGTACGACGAGCGGCGGAACCATCACATCCCCATGGTGTTCCGTCCCCTCCACCCTGTATGTCAGATGGTCCGGAAACCGCATCATTTGAATATTCAAATAGTTGCAAGTATGCCTGATTTCGTCATTCAAACGAACGAAGGAGAGGTTGCTGCGAAACATGTAACGGAAGTATTCCACCAGACTGAGCGACATCTCCTGAATCAATTCGAACTTCCGGGACTGCGCCAAATGATACACGATGTTCAGCGAATTCAGGAAAAAATGAGGATTGATTTGCAGCTGCAGATGCTGAAGCTCCGCTCTTTGATGGTTCAGCTGCTCTTCATAGACGTCGATTTTCAATTTCTGGATCTGCGATACCATTTCATTAAACGTCGCATGCATCACTTCGAATTCCCCGGATGTCGGATAAGGCGGAATTTGCGCGTCCCAGTTCCCTTCCTTGATTTTTCTCATCGCCGCCAGCATCCGGTAGATCGGACGAAGGATCAGCTTGCGCAAAAACAGCAAAAGCATCAGAAGTATAAAGACAAAGCCGATCGGAACGAAGGATATGATTTTTTGAAATATGGGAAGTTTCTCCATAATACCTTTTTCAGGCAGCAATACGATCAAACTGAAATCGCCTTTGCTCGATCGTTCTCCCACTTCCAGAAATGCTTGATTGTTGCCTGTAATTTTATACAATTCATTCCCCAGTGAAAGATCAATACCGTTAGATTGAATAATTTCGGCATGATCCATCGGCTCGCTCCCGCCGGCCGCCAAAAGGGAGATGCCGGTTTCCCGCAAATCGATCAAATTCATCGGAACCATAAGCCGGCTTACGTTCACCCACGCACCGATAAAGACGTTACCCATCCTCACGATATGGCTCAAAAAATAATCCTGCCCGATCCGGCGCACGCACCATTCCTGGGTACAGCGAGGCAGTTCCTGCTCATGATTCAGCATGCCGATAATCGCCGTCCGCGCTTGTTCTTTCTGTTCAAAGGTGATGAGATCGTTCAAGCCTATAAAAAAGTCGTCATTGGACTTGGAATAGACGAAAAACATATCAGAAGCTTTATAATTTTTTATATCTACGGAAATTTTGTTGGCTAATCGAATCTTGGCCAATTGATAGACGGTCGTGTAGAAGGAATTCGGTCGGTCCAGAAGGAGAAGATCCGTTTCCTGTGCCGCTGTTTTAAACAAATATTCGTCAACTTCTTCGAGCGTACGGTCGATTTGTCCCATGTACAGGCTGACCAGGTTTTTATTCGATTGGGCAACTTGATCCCGCACGACTTCACCGGCATACCTGTTGTAATAAATCAACAACATCATGAGCGGCAAACATATCGCGAAAAATGCCAAACCGATCCGAAACCGCAGGGACTTGAACAGCTCCTTATTGACGAATCTCATCTTATGCCGACCTCCATGGCTGCTGAAACGAGTATTGCGCGTTCGCCTAAACGGCATCGCCGCATGAACAAGCGCTTTTGTTCGTTATTATATCACGGGGAAGATCGGCTGCTTTAACGAGCAGCCCATGAACCTCATGGCTCACGGGCCGACACGATCATTGCTTTTTCGTTTTTGCCCATTCATCCAGCTGCTTCTGCTTCTCCGCGATGATTTTATCGATCCCGGCGTCTTTCAGCTTTTTGTTGAATTCCGGCAGTACCGATTGCGGGTCCAGCGTCCCTGTATGCAGGCCGTTTTTGTATTGGTTAACAACATTCATGACCGCAACGCTTTCCGTCTTTAACGAAGTCATGTCCGGAGTAAATCCAAGCGCTTTCGACTTGATCGCTCCTTTATTAAACTTGTCCATTTGCTGCCATAAATCGGCCGGATCCGGGGAAAATACATAGGATAAGAACTGATTGCCGAAAAGCCAGCCTTGATTGAGCCCGTACTGGACCGTACTTGCCGTAACCCCTTCCGGGTAGTCGATCATATTGTCGGATTTCTTGACGTAATCCTTGCCTTCGATGCCCCACGCCAGCAAATTGATGATATCTTTATCCGAATACATCAGATCCAGGAACATCATCGCTCTTTCCGGTTCTTTCGAGTTGTTCGAAATCGCCCAGTTAAACCGGGTAAGATTAAGGGTCACAATATTCGGATCGGAGAAACTGACCGTCACAATTTCTTTCCCCGCCGCTCTCGAAGCTTGCTGCGCATAACCCGGCTTCATGGTTGTAAAGTAGGAGAAGGCGCGCCCCGCTTTGATGAGGTCGTTGGCATTGTCCTTCGTGACAGCCGCGTCTTTGGGGATATACCCTGCGGTGTACCATCTTCTGACCGTGTTCAGGGTATCCGTGTAAAATTTGTTATCGTAAAGATTCATTACTTTCAGGCTGCTGTCATCGAGCGCCATGACGCCGAGCCCATCGTCCAAATTATCGAATTTGGTGCCGAGCATCGTGTCCGCAGGATTCGAGTTAGCTTGATAGCTCACTAATGGAGTTACGCCGGGTTCATTATCTTTAATCGTTTTGAAAACAGCATCCAAATCGTCAAACGTTTTGATCTTGCTCACATCGATTTTATACTTGTCGATCAGATCTTTGCGCATCGCAATCCCTCGGTCCGAAGCAAGGTCGCGGATGCCCGGGATGGAGTACAATTTTCCGTTAATGCGCGCCGCATCGAGGAAAGGAGCATCCACATACTTTTTAATATTCGATCCGTATTTATTGAGCAGATCGTCAAGCGGCATCAGCCTGCCTTGAGCCACCTGCGTCGAATATTGGCCAAGCCCGCTCACAAACAAATCGAGCTTTTCGCCGGAAGCCTGCATCAGGTTCATTTGTTGAAGATAGGAGCCGTAACTGACCGGCACCAGCTTCACCGTTGCGTTGATTTTCGCTTTGGTCAGCTTGCTGAGCTCCTCTTGAACGGCCGCAATGCCCTGTGTCTGGGAAGACGTTGTAAAAAAAGCCATCGCCAGCTCGGCCGGCGGCAAATTAGACCCCGGTTTTGCTTCTTGAGCGGCTCCCCCTGCAGAAGGCTTAGCGGGTTCATTGCTTTTGGTTGAACATGCGGTCAGCACCGCAGCCGAAGTGACACATACGGCCATAAGCGCGGTCATCATGCGGAATCCTTTTTTCATCGTCAAACCCTCCTGTTTATATGACGAAAATATTTATGCTAACCGGCCATAGACCGGAAGTAGCCTTACCCCTTAACGGCCCCGACGGTAAGTCCTTTCACAAAATACTTCTGGAAGAACGGGTAGCTGACCAAAATCGGAATCACGCCGATGACCGCCATTGCCATCCGCACGCTTTCCTTCGGAAGCGCCGCGATCATTTCCGCTTGATTGCCCCCCATCTCCGAAGAGCTCAAAAACTGGATATCCAGCAGGATTTTATTGAGCAAATACTGCAGACTGAACAGCTTGCTGTCGGTCACGAAGATCAATGCGTTAAACCAATCGTTCCAGTAATGAATCACTTGAAACAAACCGATGGTTGCAAGAATGGGCAGCGATAACGGCATAACGATTCGGAAGAAAATTCGAAACTCCCCTGCGCCGTCGATATATGCCGATTCAATAACCGGTACCGGAATGGAGGTCGCAAAAAACGTGCGCGCCAGCAGTACATAAAAGCCGTTGAGCAGCAAGATAGGAATAATCAAAGCCCAAATCGTGTTTTTCAAATCGAGGATTTGCGTATACACGTAGTAGGTCGGCACCAGTCCGCCGTTAAACAGCATAGTGAAGAACACGTAAAACGACAAGCCGTTTCGAAAAGGCATATCTTTGCGGGAAATCGGATAAGCGAACAGTGAAATCATGAGCAGACTGGCGATCGTGCCGATGACTGTAACCGCTACCGAAATGCCGTAGGATCGCAAAATCGCTTCCGCATCCTTCATCAGGTAGTCGTAGGCGGCAAAGCTGATCTGTGACGGAAATAACGAATAACCGCTTTTAATAATTTCTTGCTCATCGGTGATGGAAGACGATACGAGCAGCAGGAATGGCAGCAGGGCTGCAGCGGATATCAGCAGGAAGAGCGCATGCAGCGCCCATTGACCGTATTTTGTAGTTTTCCCCATCCTTATTTCACCTCTGCCGTTAAAATAATGCATTGTCTTTATTGATTTTTCGCACAATATAGTTGGAGCCGAGCACCAGAACGAAACCGACCAAAGATTGATATACTCCTGCTGCGGAAGCCATTCCGAGATCTCCGAGATTAAGCAAAGCGCGGTATACATAAGTATCGATAACGTTGGTCGTTGTAGTTAGCGCCCCGGCATTCAGCGGAACCTGGTAAAACAGTCCGAAATCCGAATAAAAGATGCGGCCGATGGCAATCAAGCTCATGATGACGATAACCGGCGTGATCAGCGGAAGCGTAATTTTGAATATTTGCTGCCATTTGCTCGCTCCATCGATCGTAGCTGCCTCATAATATTCGTGATCGATCCCTACGATTGCCGCGAGGAAGATGACGCAGAAGTATCCGGCGCCTTTCCAGACGCTGACCAAGGTTAATATATAAGGCCAATACCCGGGCTCGCTGTACCAAGGAACCTCCTCTGCTCCGAACAGCGGGAGCAGCGTTTTATTCATAAAGCCTGTCTCCATGCTCAGCAATGAAAAAACGAGATAGCCGATGATAACGGTCGATATCAAATGCGGAAGCAGGATCACGCTTTGATAGAACCGCGACATAAACCGGTTTTTAATTTCGTTCAAAACGATAGCGGCGCCGATAGCCGCCGAAAAGTTCAGTACAATGAACACCACGTTATATAGAATGGTATTTCTTGTAATGATCCATGCATCGCTGGTTTTAAAAAGAAACTCGAAGTTTTTGAACCCGATCCAATCGCTGCCGAGAATCCCCTTCGCGAAATTCACGTTTTTGAAAGCGATGATCACTCCGAGCATCGGCAAGTAGTTGTTGATCAGCAAATAAATAAATCCGGGGACGACCATCAGCATGAGTGGGAGATACCGTCTAAACCTCTGCCATCGTTTGGAGGAGGCGGTGGTTACGGTTTTTCTCTGCTCCATAGCCAGTTCGCTCATCTTGTGTTCTTCCTTTCTGTAACTGCTTCAGCATTCAGGGAAACTGCTCTCACTCGCGTACACTTTATCCTTTTCTCACTATGCTTCTTTCAATAATCGCTCCAAATTGCCGTAGCTGATAGCGACGCCTTCCACTTCATCTCTCGCCGTAACATCCTGCTCGACAAAGATATACTCGGCGGAGCCGATGCTTCGCGCAGCTTCGATAATCGCGCGTATATTTAATGTTCCTGATCCGACCTCGCAGAAATGCGCGGGATCCTGCGTTTTATACAGTTCGTCGATCGTGATGTTGCTGTTTGCTCCAAACACATCGAACCAATTCACGGGCTGTGCGGCAGCCGGCAAATCCTTCTGATGCAGCTTTTTGCAGCGATTCCCCAGCTTATGAAGCCATGCGATCGGGTCTACTCCTCCTCTTACCGCCCAGTAGGAGTCGAACTCGAAATGTATTAAACCTTCCTCCATGTTGCTCAGCATGATGTCCATCACGGTCTCGCCTTCGAACTGCTGAAACTCCTGAAAATGATTATGATAATACAGAGCGAGCCCATTCGTTTTACAAAGCTCGCCATATTGGTTGAACGATTCGCAAAATCGGAGCACATCGTCCTTATTCGAGAAAAAAGCGATGGAACAGCCGATCGCAGGGCTGCCAATAATATGATTGGCCTCGATGATCCCTTCCCATTCCGTCTCTTCATTAACACGGGTATGACAGCCGACCGCTTTCATCCCAAGCCGATCTAACTGTGCACGCACTTCCTTCGTTGACAGCTCGCCTCCAAGGCTCAATCCCTCGTCGGTTTTTCGAATCACCATCTCCAGGTTCTTATAGCCGATGGCCGCCACTTTTTCCAGCGTACCGATATAATCTTGCTTGAGCGCGTTTTTTACCGAGAATAATTGCAATCCCATGGATAAACTCATCTCTCTTACCCTCCGTGAATATGATTAAAATTCCGTTTGCCTACTCCACGATCGTACATGTTCCCATATAGTTGCGGCTACCCTTAAACCGACTACAATTGCCGTTTTTGCTACTTTTCCAGCGGAACATGCGAAAACCGGCCCGCCCTCTGAAGAGCGGACCGGTTTTCCGGGAAAACTCAGGCATTACCTTCTATGCTTTTTTCGGAACTCGAGCGGGTTCATATCCGTTACACGCTTAAACATTTTCGAGAAATGCGAAAAATTCGTATACCCGATCGAAGCGGCTATTTCGCTGATCGGCTTATCCGATTGAACCAGTATTTGCTGGGCGAATTTAAACTTCTCCTCGATCAAATAATCGGACAGGGACATCCCTGTTTCTTTTTTAAAAATGCGAGATAAGTAATCCGGGCTCAAAAATACGTAATCCGCGATGTCGTCCCGGGACAAATCCTTCTCGATATGCTCGGCAATATACCGTTTCACCCGGTCAATCACCGTATGCGATTCCTCCACGGAACGAATGCTGTCGATGGCCGTTTCAACGACTCGTTTCACCCACTCCTGAAAATGGGACACCGATCGCGTTACGTGCGCCGCTTGCCGCGGCGACGAATCTTCGGCGAAAATCAGATGAGCCTGCAGTCCTTTCAGCTGAAGCACATGGTACACCATTTGCAGAAAATCGTGATACAGCTGCGTCAATTGTTTAGCGTCGCATTGAGCCTGCCGCATCCGCTCAAAATAGCCGTCCATTTCGGCAAGCAGAGGCGCTTTCTCCCCTTGTTTCAGCAATTCCAACCAATGGCCGATATCCGGCGCCGCCAGTTGCTTCGGAATGGACGAGATCTCGTTCAACCGGTACACTTTCCTCGAATGGGTCACATTATTCAAGTCCATTTGAAGCAAGGCTCCCACAGCTTCATGAATCGCAGCGAGGGGCGTCGGAACACCTACATAACATGACAAATCGCAATAAAAATATTTGTTGCAGGAATCTACGTATTCCTTTAACGTTTCCTCCAATCGATTTTGTGAAGCCGATAAGTGGGCCTCCGGCATGAACAGAAAAATGGTTCTTTCCGCCGTTTGCACCACGCACCCTCCCTTCACTCCATCCAGCCCAAGGCTGTGTTCAGCCGCATTGCGCAGCGCGTATTCCATTATTTTTTCATCGCGCCCCGTCAAATCCTTATTCCATCCGCAGATAGAAACGAGCACAGGGATGAATCTGGCTCCAGCCTCATAAGGAATATTGCGTTTTCTCATCATTTCGCCGATATGCTCCGGCTGTGAGGAAACCGTTTGGTTGATGAGATCCAGCCAGAAACGTTCTACCAGCAGAGGTTGATGTTCGGACCAAAGCTGGTAATAATGCTTTAATGTTTCCGTAAACTTGCTCGCTTCACGTTCGGTTTCGATCTTTCGAATCGCTTTGCTGACAACGGCTTCAAGATCTGCATATCTTACCGGCTTCAATAAATAATCCAAACTTCCCAGCTGAAGTGCTTGTTTCGCATATTCAAAATCGGCATGACATGTTAAAAAGAGACACTCGGTCGTCTCATAATGTTCCTTGACCCACGATAACAATTCAAGTCCGTTACCTTGCGGCATCTCGATGTCGCAAATCATTAAGTCTATGGAACGGGCAGAGAACATCTCCTTCGCCTGCCGGATGTTATAAGCCACATAGACGTCCGATACCCCAAGCGCTGCCCAATCGATGCCGGATTCGATACCATGAGCGGCGTGAACTTCATCATCAACGATTAGTAATCCGTACATCGCCATCCCCCTATCATTCTAATAATCCCTGGCGCATCGACTTGTATTCATAAGAAGATATTGGCATAATGCCGTGCCTCCCCCATAAATCACCGCAATCATACCAAAGAGCAGCATGGCGGAATGAGTTAAAAACAAAAGCGATCCGATCATCGGACCGAGAGCCATGCCTATAAATCGGCATAAATTGTACATCGCGATGGCCGTAGCGCGCTCCTCACGGAACATCTCGGCCAATATCGAAAGCGGCGGAGGCATGGCTATACCGTAGCTGGCGCCGAAGAAACAAAACAATACGAACGCCGCAAGCACTGAAACCTTCACAAATACCGCAAAAAGGATCAGGGAAAGCACGTTAAACCAGCAGCCCAGAATAAAGCTTTTTTCGATCCCCCAAGCGTTTGCCATAGCTGCCGATAGTTTGGTAAATACCATAAAAGTCAGTGACATGAGCAAAAACGATACCCCGGTCGTTTCGGGCCGAAGCGAAAAATAGTCGTGAAAAATGGTAGGGATGAACACAAGCACCACCGTAGATGCAAGTGCTTGCGTCATGTCGATTACCATGACCGCTGCGCATTTGCCGTTTAACAGAAATAATCGAAATGATCCCATATTCATTTTGAGCGGCATAGAATGAGCGGGCCTGCTCTCCTTAAGCCATAACAAGTTGGCGAACCAAGCAGCAGCACTGACAAAGGCAAGAAACAAAAAAACGCCGTAATGTCCGAACCGGGCTCCCAAGATGCCGCCAATCATCGGACCGATTGCCGGCGATAATGCCAAGATGAACTGGTACGTTCCCATCGCTTTCGTCCGCTCGCTGCCTTGAAACAAATCGGAGATCACCGCGGCGGCGACAACCGGAATCGCAGCCGCTCCCATACCTTGTATAGCCCGGAAAACAAGAAGTGCAGCCACGTTTGTTGCGTAAGCGGCCCCAAACGAGGCGCCCACAAACAACAGCATGCCTGCAAGAAGTGCCGATCTTCTGCCTTTTCGATCTGCGACGGCACCGAAGACCAATTGCATGGCCGCCATGGCCACCGTATAAACCGTTACCGTCATATTCACCCAATACATGGAAGTATGCAGCTCTTCCTGCACCTGAGGCAGGATGGGATTATAAAAAAACTGCGCTAATCCGCTGATCAAGGCGCTTATCCCGACCAGATATAAAGTAAATACTGCTCTCATACCGCGATTGCCGATCGCTTTCTTGGACTTCTCATGATGACCCCTCCAGCCTAAGGATACATCATCACGGTTCAATTACCTGCCCCAAAGACGACTTATTTTTAACGTTATTCTGACCGACATGCATGGAACTAACAGTCTAATCTTTCTAACTATAACACCCGAAAGTCGGTTACGGCTCATGCGGATGGTGTAACGGTTGCAGGTGAGCTTATTGAAGCCAAATGGGCGATCTTGGAACGGTAACGGTTGCCAGAGCGGTTATTTGTGAACTTTTATCGTTTTGAGGGATACAAGATGTGAAATAAGCTCAGCCACAACCGTTACGATTTAGAAATGACGTTTTTGAGCCAAATAAGCTCATCAGCAACCGTTAGCCTGCCCGTATACCGGACGCCATACCATCAAGGGCCCCTCAAAACTGGTGTATTCTCCTTTTCAGCTACCATATTCCGAATGCAGCTTACCGATCACGGTTTTTTACGGCGAGGACCTGCACCGCCAAGTCATGCACTATAAAACAAAGCCCCGAAAACCGGGGCTTTGTCAACAATCCGGCCGCCCCCTTGTCACCAGAGAGCGGCTTTTTGGTTTTGCCGCAGCTGCGCGTCCGTCAAGCACCTCGCGCTACTTCAGCTGCAGCGAAGCGCGGTACAGCGCCTGGTCCCACGTGACGGCGGCTCCCAGCGTCTCTGCGACGAAGCGGAGCGGGATGTACATGTGCCCGTCCACGATCACCGCCGCCGCGTCGAGCGGAACGCTGCGGCCGCCGACCGTCGCCTGCGCCGCATCCGGACGCAGCGTCAGCTCCACCGCTCCGCGCTTCGCGGTCAGCACGCGGGCATCGCCGTCCCAGCGGAATTCCGCGCCGATCCGCTCGAAAATGCCGCGAAACGGCACCATCGTCACGCCGCTTTCCGTCACAAACCCGCGCATCCCGGCGATCAGCTGCCCGTTCACCGCGACCTGCACCTGCGGCCGGTCGTAACGCTTGACGATCAGCGCGTTGCTCAGCAGCCGGCCCGGCGCGCGTTTTATCGCCCCGTCAACATACAAACCGGAGCTGGCTCCGCCGTCCATGTTCATCGCTTGAACGAAACCCAGCTCCGCCAGCACATGCGCCATCTCCTCCACCGTGGCGGAAGAGACGGTGCCCATAACGAGCCGGCCCTCGCCGTCCACACCGGTGAAGCTTCGCACGTTCGCCGTCTGCGTGATTTTCGGATCGTCGAAGCCGTCGCGGGCAAAATCGACGTCGACGGCGCCTTCCGTAAGCAGCTTCGGCCCGACGCCGATCGCCGCCTCGTAGTCTGCTATGCCGCCGGTCGTCCCGAGATCCGTATCATGGACCGCCGTCTCCAGCGTCACCTCATCCCCGACGTGAAGGTTGGGCAGCAAATAGGTGTCATTGCCGGGCGTATGACCGACTACGATCACATAACCTTCCTCGGGAACCGCCGCTTCATCCTCCGTGAGCGCCGTAATGCGGCCGTTCTCGACCACCGCTTTCTTCGCATTCGTAAACGTGATCGTATCTCCGAACTCCCGCGTGTAAACGACGACCTGGCCTTCCGTCTCATCGCCGTAATACGTATTGACTCCCCACGGCTCGAACGCGTACACCGCTTGATTATGCTTCACCTTGACGCTTACCTGCACCTTGAGCTTGTGCACGAAGGGCGCCTTGTCCGCACCTACGGCGAGCGATTGGTTGTCTCCCGTTCGCACGGGATGACCTTCGCCCAGCATAAGTCCGTTCGGGTACCGCTTCGTTTCATCCGGCTCGTACGCGTCGAAAAACGTCCCGTTTACGCCGGCAGCGGCGCCGGTTCGCTCCATCATATCGGCGAAGCTTTCCACATGGCCGATCCCGGCCTCAGCCACCACCGGCATGACCCGCAGATAAGGGTCCTTCAGGTCGGCCGCGGCCCACTGCACCGTAAACTTTTTCCCGTTATAAGTTACTGTGGATGTTTCATAAGATACCGATGAGGCCGCGTGCGCCGCACCGCCCGCCCCGAGCGTTAGCGTCAGCGCCACGGCAACGGAAGCCATCGTCTTCGTCCCCCAAAACCTCATACAAAGCAAGTCCCCTCTCGTTCCGGCAAGTATATCCATCGTAAAGGGACAAGCGCATTTTGTCCATAGGTCCGGTGAGGGCGGGCAAGCCCGCTTCAGTCCTCCGGCTGACGTTCGATGTTCAGCTGCTTCATAAACAAGGCAACCTCATCCGCGCGCGGGATCGATTCCTGGGCGCCTGCCCGCGATACAGCAATCGCCGACGCCGCGCCTGCTCTGAGCAGGCATTCCTTAAGCGGCGACAAACGCTGCCGCTCTACGATAAAGGTGCCGATAAACGTATCCCCTGCGGCCGTCGTATCGACGGCATTGACCCGGCAGGCCGAAGTGTAAATGACCTTGCCCTGCCTGTTCATATAAAATGAACCTTTATCCCCCAGCGTAACGACGACCTCTTTGACGCCCGCCTGAAGGAGATGATCGGCAGCTTGATGCACCCGCGAAAAATCGTCGTCAAACCGGATGCCCGTGAAAAATTCCACTTCGGTTTCATTTAATACCAGCACATCGATTTGCGGAAAAATGTCCTTCGGGACCGATGCAGCCGGAGCCGGATTCAAATAAACCTTGCCGCCCTGTTTGCGGGCCGCCTCAATCGCATACTCCGCGCAGCTCCACGGAATTTCGTTCTGCAAAAGCAGCACGGAGGCCGGATCGAGCAGTCCCGGCAGATCGGCCAGATCCTCTACGGATAAGCGGCCATTTGCCCCTTCGCCGATAACGATCGTGTTTTCCCCTGCATCGTTGACGGTGATAAACGCGGTTCCCGTCGTCGTTTCCTTCCGTACAATCTTCTCGGTGTTTACGCCATACTGTCCAAGTCCGTCTACGATGTCGCGACCGAACGGATCGTTCCCCACAGCTCCGAACAAGGTGACGTTTCCTCCGGCCAGCGCTGCGGCAACCGCCTGATTGGCTCCTTTGCCGCCGGATTTCAGCTCCGCCTTATCGCTTGAAATCGTCTCTCCCGGAAGCGGATGATTTCGCACGTAATACACGAAATCCATATTGATGCTGCCCACAACAACGATCTTACCGATAGGAAACACCTCCTTACTCCTTTGATCCTGTATTCGCTATGCCGTTTACAAAATAACGCTGCAGCGGAAGCAGCACGATGACCGGGATGATCACCGCAATCATCGCTCCGGCGAACATTTCATTCCAGTAAGTGGCGAATTCCGTAATAAAATCGCTGAGCGCCACCTGGATCACCTTGTAATCTTTGGACCGGGTTGCAATGAGTGGCCACATGAACGATTCCCATTGGTGGATAAAAATAAGCAGGCCGGCGCTTACCGTGACGGGTTTGCAGAGCGGCATAATGATGCCCGCATAAATTCTGGACCAGGACGCTCCGTCGATCCGCGCCGATTCGATCAGCGCTTTCGGCAGGTCGAGGAAAAACTGCCGGTACAGGAAAATGACGAGGCCATTGGCCAGACCCGGAACGATGATGCCGGAATACGTATCGATCCAGCCCAATTGATCGACGAGGCTGTACAGAGGAATCGCGATGACCTCGAACGGAATCATGAACGTCAGCAGCACGAGAAAAAACAGCAGCGACCGGCCCTTGAATTCGAAATACACAAAAGCAAAAGCAGCCATGGAAGCGATGATCAGCCCGAACAGGACGGTAACGAAAGAAACGTAAAACGTGTTGAAGAAGATTCTGCCAAAACCTCTTTCCACAAAAAGCGAGACATACGCATCCATCGTGATATGCACGGGGACGAACGTTTTCCAGGAAACCGGGGACATATAGCGGAAAATGTCGTCCAGCGGACGCAGCGACGAAACGAGCGCAAACGCCAGGGGCAGCAGCACGATCAGCCCCAGGATCGTATGAATGACATACAGCAGCGGTACAGAGCCTTTTTTACGGTTCATAAGCTCACCTTTTCTAATGTTTGGCCTTGAGGAATTTGAACTGCAAAGCAACGATGCATAAAGTCATCAGCAGCAAAATGATCACAATCGCCGACGCTCTGCCCGTATCCGAGTACAGGAAGGCGCTGTTATAGCTTTCCAGCATCAGCACGTTCGTGCTGTGCTCCGGTCCGCCCTGCGTCAAAATGTACATCGGCGAGAACAGCAAAAAGTTGGAAACGGTTACCGATACCGCGACAAACGTCAGCGAGCGTTTCATCATCGGAAAGGTGACCTGCTTAAACTGCTCGAAGCGGGACGCGCCGTCCATGGACGACGCTTCGTAAAGCGATTCCGGCACCTCCTGCAGTCCGGCGAGCAAAAATATCGCCCAATACCCTACGCCTTTCCACGTGGCGATGCCGATAATGGAGGCGAGCGCCTGCTTGCTGCCGGTCAGGAAAGGCTGCGGCTCCAGGCCCAGTCCGACCAGCACCGAGTTGACCACGCCCTGCTCCGGGCTCAGCATGATGTTCCACAATATACATGCCGTCGGAATCGACACGGCGACCGGAACGAAATGGATGCCTCGGAAAATGCCGATATGCTTCAATTTCGAATTCAGCAAAAGCGCCAGCATAAAGGCGAGAAAAATTTGAATCGGATTCACGAACAAATTGAACAGCAGGGAAATTTTCAGCGAGCTCCAAAATACCGGGTCGGTGAAAAGCGATATATAGTTTTTCAAGCCGATAAACGTTTCGCTTGCCTGCAAGAAGGCCGGCGCGTAAAAGCTTTGCCGAAGCCCGCTCAAAACGGGATACAATTTGAACATGCCGAGCCCTACAATAGCCGGAAGCAAAAACAGATACGGCGCAATGGTTTCTTTTTTCATGACAGCTTACCCCTTCAATTCTGGGATCTTAAAAAGAGAGGATGGGAAACATGGATTCCCCATCCTTATCCACTTGTTTATTTGACGACGGACTGGTATTTCTTCAGCTGATTGTCGATCAAAGCTGCGGCATCGTCGAGCGCCTTTTTCGGGTCGGAGCCGTTTTTGATATCCTCGAACGCTTTGTTGACGTTGTTTTCCCATTCCAGGTAACCCGGCGTTTTCGGGCGCGGAGCCGCCGTTTCCCGCGCTTCGCTTGCCGCCAGCTTCATGATGTTGTTCGGAAACTCCTGATACTTCGAATCTTTGTCGATTTGATCGAGCAGCTCCTTGCTGGCCGGGAGCGCACCGTTTTCGTCGAACCAGATTTTCGAGCCTTTGCCGAGCGTCAAAAACTGGACGAACTTGGCGGCCGCTTCCTTTTTCGTCGAATATTTCGAAATGCCCACGTGCCAGCTTCCGGTCGGGGTCACGATTTTCCCGCCTTCAAAATAAGGGTGCGGGGCGATCCCGAAGTTCATGCCGGCATCCTTGATTCTCGGCATGTTTTGAGTGGAGGCGAGGAACAGCGCCACTTTGCCGGAAATGAAGTAATCGAGCGCTTCCTCGCGTTTGATTTTCGGACTGATCTTCCATTTGTTGAACAGGTCGGAGTAGAACTGGAAGGCGTTTACCATTTCCGGCGAGTTCGTGTATCCTTTGGCGGTCAGGCCGTCATCGCTCAGCGGCTTGGCGTTTTTGCTCTGCGCGAGTGCCAGCAGCTGGTAAGCTTTTCCGACCTGATCGAAGCTGAAGCCGAACACGTCGTTTTGGCCGTCCCCGTTCGTATCCGCGGACAGCTTTTTGGCTACCTCCACCACGTTCTCCCATGTCATCCGGTAATTGATCTGGTCGGACGGGAACGCAACGCCGGCTTTTTGCAGCAAATCCTTGTTGTAAAACAAAACGACGCTCGAGGAGTTCATCGGGGCGGCCATGAGCTGCCCCTGATAAGATCCGGCTTCCGTCGCCGAAGGAATCCATTTCGACTTCGCATCGGCTCCGAGCAAAGCGTCGAGCGGTTCGAGATAACCTTTCAGCGCATAACCCATCGTCAAAGGCACGTCGACGGAGATGACGTCCAGATCCTGGGCTTTGGACGCCAGCTTGATTTCGATCGTCTCGGTCAGCTTGGTCGTCGGGCTGAGCTGCAGATTCACCTTGATGTTCGGATTTTCCTTTTCGAACGCATCGACCACTTTTTTAATCGGCTTTTCCCAGCTGGAGTTGGCCAAATACGTGATTTCGACAGGCGCTGCATTGTCGGACGGTTTGGCGGCTGGCTGCGGCTGAGCCTCCGGTTTGGCGGAGCATCCTGCGGCCAGAAGGGATATGCCGGCACACACGGCGATCCATTTCATTTTTTTCATCGGAAGGTTCCCCCTAAAGAGCATTATCAAATAGGATGTTCGCGGTTTCGCTCTCTATTTGAACACGCTCTTGTATTTTTTGTATTGGTTAATTAAATACCCTTGCTTTGAGCAGGTCCAGGAAGGCGTCGCGGTTCACTTCCAGGCAAACCTCCACGTTGCCGGTTTCGCTCAGCTCGCCGATCGTCTGCCCTGTCGGGTGCCTGTGATCGTATTCGACCGTAATGTTCATTTTTCTCGTTTTCACGAGCCGGCGGTCAAGCAGCGTTGCTACCGCGAGCGGATCGTGCATGAACGTAAAATCCCGTTTGCGGTAATCCATATACCCTTCGATTTGCTTGGTCAAAGTGACGGCAAGCGGGGTTCCGGACAATGCCAGCTCATCCTTGTCCTTTCGCGTAATGGACACCTGCCGGGTTACGTCAAGCCCGACCATCAAGATCGGCGCGCCGCTGGAAAACACAAGGGACGCCGCCTCCGGATCGCATTTGATGTTATGCTCGATATGGGGAAGCTCCGCCGCGTTGTGGGACAGCCGGACCACACCGCCCATCATGACGATTTCCTTGACGTTCTTCGCGATGCGCGGCTCGCGGATGATCGCCGCAGCGATGTTGGTCAGCGGCCCGATCGTCACCAGCGTAATCTCGCCGGGATTTTTCATAATCGTCTCGATGATAAAATCCACGGCATGTTTCGTCTCTTCGGCACTCCCGGCGTCGATGTCGAGTCCTTCCCCTTCGATTCCCGCCCAAAACACTTCGCGGTTATGCAGCAGGGGCCTCACCACTCCGGGATAAACCTCCACTTGTTCCTCACTGCTTAAAGCCATAATTTTTTTGGCGATTTCCGCCCGCACGTGAACGTTTCCGTAAACCGTCGTAACTCCCTCAAGTTTGATTTCCGGCGATCTGATCGCCAGCGACAATGCGACGGCGTCGTCGGAATCCGTTCCGATATCCGTATCCAAAATGATGCGGTTCACTTGATTGCCCCCTCTTTCTTCGATATGTTTCTGCCGATACCCAAAGTATAGGACAGGGCTGTCCGCACGAATACGGATGATTTTTTAAGAAAATAGATGACAATTTCAAGCAGATGCGCAAGCTCACTCCCGGCCGGACATGGCCCGGTATTCTTGTGGGGACGAGCCGAAATAACCTTTAAACAATTTGGTAAAATACGGCGTATATTGATATCCGACCCCGGCGGCGATCTCATAGATCTTCGCCTTGGAGTTTCTCAGCAAATATGCGGCTTTCTCCATCCGGTACCGGTAAATGTACTCGCTTAAGTTTTCGCCCGTTTCCTGCTTGTACATCGCCGAAATGTACGCCGGGTGCAGATGAAGCTGCTCGCTGATGGCCTGCAGCGTCACATCCTCGGCCAGATGCCGTTCGATATACTGATGGATTTGCAAAACGAAAGAACCCCGGTTTTCCGTACTGCCCGCAAGCACGCGGTCTTTGATCCGCTGCAGCGTGTGCAGGGACCAATCGCGCAGCTGCTTGACCGTGCGAAACGCGGCGGCATTCGCCGGCACCACAGGCTCTTCGGTGACGTCGGCCAACTGCAGGCCGTTCATATGAACGATCCGGGTATAGGCGTTAGAGAGCGCGTAGAACACCTCGGATATATATTCCGCGGTATCCATTCCATTCCCGTTTAACTCTCCGAAAATATAATCCAATCTTTCGCACGCATCCTGCCAGCGCCCCGTCTCCAAAAGCTGCAGCAGCACAGGGGGCTCGTACAGCCGCTGCAGAGGGCGCAGCGGCATTTGCGAAGGCTGGTCCCACAGACGGATAAAATGCCCCTCCTCGCTGCCTGACAGCCTCCTCAGCGTGACCAGCGCGTGCTGGTAAAGCTCGGCCACTCCGTGAGGAAACGGTTCGAAGCCGCTCGTGATCACCGAAATTTTTCCGTGCAAATAGAAGGTGACAAAATGCTGCAGCTCGGGAATCAGCTGCTCCAGCAGCTTTCTTGCAGCGGAATCCTCCGCGGAAGGAGCTTTTATTTTGAGCAGCATGGTCAAATAATGGTTATCGTCCTTGCATGCCCACACCTCGAAATGCTTCTGAAACACTTCCTCGGCAATATTGACGATGGCGTATTCGAACAAGGAGATGCTGCGTTCGTCGTATTCCAGAAAGCTGTTCTCAATTCTCAGCATCACCACCGCCACGTCCTCCTCCGCCGCAAAAGGGATGCCCAGCTTCCCGGTTTCCTCTTCCAGCGTCTTTAGGGGCAGCTTCTTCCCTTTCAGCAAATCTCTCAGCAGCGACGCTTTCAGCTGCAGCAAATGCGAGCGCAGCGTCTCCTGAGCTTTCCGGCCGGATTCGGCAGCTTCGCGTTTTTGCTGCAGCGATTCCCACGTCCGGCGGATCGTTTGCAGCAGCTCGTCTTTTTTCACCGGCTTCAGCAAATATGCCGCCGCCCCATTTTTCAGCGCCTGCTGCGCATATTCGAATTCCGCGTAGCCGGACAGCAGGATGCACAGCACATTGTCGGCATGGTTTTGTATGACATGCTCGCAAAGCTCGAGTCCCGACATTCCCGGCATGCGAATATCCGTCACCACGATGTCGACCGGGAACTGCGCAAGCAGCTCGGCCGCTTCCTGCCCCGAGCCCGCCGTATAAACGCGCTCCACATCCGGCAAGCCGCTCAAAAACAATGATAAATCCTCCAAAATGACAGGTTCGTCATCCACCAGCAGCAATCGCATCATATCCGTACTCTCCTCTCCAATAAATGGTCACGCGAAGTCCTCCCGTATCGTTCGCGGGCGACAGCTCCAGACCGGCGCTTTCCCCAAACCGGTACTTCAGACGCTGCTCCACGTTCCATAATCCGCAGCCCGTCGTTTCATCCATCGGCCTTTCAAGCCGCTCCCTGATCTCCTTCAACCGTTCCCCGGAAAGTCCGACGCCGCTATCCTCTATCGTGATGCGCACGTATTCTCCGCTGCGTTCGCCGCTTATGACGATGTCGCCTCCGCCCATTTTCGGCTCCAGGCCGTGCACGATCGCATTTTCCACGATCGGTTGGATGAGCAGCCGCGGCAGCGGAATATCCAGCATCTCTTCCGGCATCCGGATCTCGTAGCGAATCCGCTGAAGCCGCAGCAAATGGATCTCCAAATAATTTTTCACGAGTCCAAGCTCGTCCTTAAGACGCGTATTCGGATCGTCGAGGCGCGTGATATAACGATAATAATCGCTCAGGTTGTAGGCCATGGCGATGACCGAATCGCTCCGCCCCAGGTTGGTCGAGCTGATGACGAAGTTAAGGCAGTTGTACAGGAAATGCGGGTTGATTTGCGCCTGCAACTGCTTCAGCGTAGCGAGCCGGGAACGGTTCTTCTCCTCGTATACGTTTTCAATCAGGTGCTGAATTTGCTCGGCCATCTCGTTAAACCGGACGACGACAAAATCGAACTCGTTATGAAACCACGATTTCAGCCGCACGCTGAAATCTCCGTTTTGGAACCTTTTTAACCCGCCGATCAGCGATTGCAGCGGAAGCTGGACGTGCTTGTACAGCAGGTAAGAGGCCATAAGCCCGACTACGAGCAGCAGCGCGATGCAGCAGTAAAACCAGTTCCGGATCGCCGTAATGGGCGACAATATTTGCTCCATCGGCGTATAGTCGACGATATAAAACCCGAGAGCTTGCGAATACACGTAATTGACCAGGAACGTTTTGCCGGCGATTTCCGCATTGAAGCTCCCTTTGTCCTGATGCGGCTGCTTGTACAGCGCTGCGGCCACCTCGTTCGTTTTGTCCCGGTCGGAACTGCGGTTGTAGGAGAAATGACCCTGCCCGTCCACCATGAACGGATCGCCTTTGCTGCCGGTTTTGAGCTGGTCCAGCAGCGACGTAATATTTTGCTCGTAGAAGGCAAGCTCGACCACGACCACGCTTTGCTCGAGCCTGCCGTTATCGCTGATCGGCCCTCCGGCGTAATACACAAAGGAGGACATGTCCGGACGGTCGGGGTCCGAACGGTAAATCCAGCCGGATTTCCGCGTATCGCGGTCCAGCTGTTTTTCGTCGTAGGGCACTTGACGGTAAAGAGTGGAAACCGTTTTTCGCTCGGTCGGAAAATACAACGTAATTTCGTTATTCCAGCTGCTCGCCGAACTTTGCAGCGTCAATTTTTCCTGAACGGTCGATTCGGTTTGGTACATCTTCTGCCGGTCGCCGGTCAGCATGATGTTTTCCAACCCTATCACCGTAGGGTCGCGAGTGAGCGTGCTCGCATTCATGGCCAAACTTAAAGCCATCGCATCGATTTGCTTGCGGAAAAATTCCAGCTGATTCATGTTCTCCTTCTGCAGATTAGCTTCGACAACCTGCACGCTGGCCTGGTTCGATAAGCCGTAGAGCAGCAGGACCGGTATGAGAAAAATAAGTATAACCGCGTTCATTTTGGTGAATATGTTTTTTTGGAATTTCATTCGGATCCCCCTCCCAGCCTTCGAGATCATTCTAGCAGAAATTCGTTTGCCTCGAAAAAGGGGAAAGACCGCCATATATGGGCGGTCCTGGTGACGGCAATCTTTTACAGTACAAAAAATTGATTGATAAAGACAACCCCTGTCGACGATCGGATCTCCAGAAGGATGCTTGAATTGTTGCTTCGCACCCGCAGCAGGCTGCCGGCCGGCAGAAGAGGCGAGATCAAGGTGCGAATCCTTGCGTTGTCTCTGTTTCTGGCTGCGGCGACAAGCTGGGCTGCGAATGTACTGTTGTCGCGGATTTTCCGGTACAGCGGCAAAATTCTCCTCGAAATGCTTCTTAAGCTTCTGACGGTCAAAAGAACGCTTTCCCTCGTGTGAGTCGCATTTTCCACCTGGTTCGCCGGCGGCGGGGCCGGAAATCCGATGTTAAATCCGAACGTGTTGGCCCCCAAATCGTTGAAACCCGAAGTGACTCTTCCGACCAGCCGACTTAGCGCCCTCAGATTGTTGCTGCGGATGGCTGCCGTGAATTTAGCTGCGTATATCGGATTGTTAGCAATTGTGCGATAAACGGGAATCGTTTTTCTCGCTGCCTTTTGCAGTGCCACTGCCGTCAATCGACTCAATGTCATGATCAGCTCCTTTGCCTTTTTCTCCACTAGTGTATTAGATCAGGACATTTTGGATTGGGCGGTTGTTCCGTATCCAATAGAAAAGAGACCGTCCTGATCGGCTGTCGGCCGATCGGAACGGTCTCTTATGGTCATTTCTGCGGCGGTACGGCCTGTTATTGACCGGATTGCGTCATAAGCCTCAGCGTACCTGCTTCGGCTGAAGCGCCTCTTCCAAAGCAATGCCGGCATCCTGCAGCGATTGATGGGTTTGCTGCTGCACCTGCTCCAGCTCCTGATGATGGTGCAGGTTATCGAATTCCTCCAGCTGGGCCTGGGCATCGTCGGCCATGTGCTGGGCGTTCTGCAGCTTGCCGAGCGCGGATTGCAGCCTCTTCGGATCGGACTTCTCGCGGGCCTGCTTGACTTCCATCTCGGCGTATTTGACCATCTGGATCGCCTTCTCGGCGTTGTCCACGCCATGCCGCTCCCGCATTTGGTGCTGTTCTTCCTGGGTCATAGGTTCGCTCATCCTTCCGGTGCGTATTGGCAAGGCGGCGGCAGCGGTTCGCCGAAACTTCGGCGCTTCCGACGCCGTCCTTCATTTGCCCAACTCCAGCATCCATTAAGATGCGCCAACACCCGGAATCTTATTCCTTATTTTGCCGCTCGTAGACGACGAACGCATGAGGATACTTGTTTTTCTCGTCAACAACGCCTTCGGTCCGCGATACTTCCTTCCATTCCGACATATCGACCTCCGGGAACCAGGTGTCGGCTTCGAACCGGTGCGCGATTTCCGTTATGTACATCCGTTCCGCGTACGGAAGAAACAGCTTGAAAATTTCCGCGCCCCCGAAAATAAACAGCTCGTCGTTCCGGTACCGCTCCAGCGCTTCCTCCACGCTGTGTACGACCTCGCAGCCCTCCGGACGGTAATCCGTCCGCTGCGTCATGACCACGTTTTTACGCCCGGGGAGAGGCTTGCCGATAGACTCGTACGTTTTGCGCCCCATCAGCAGCGTATGCCCCATCGTCAGCTTTTTCACGTAGGCCAAATCGGCCGGCAAACGCCACGGAAGCTGATTGTTCAGGCCGATCGCCCGGTTTTCGTCCATGGCCAACAAAAAATGGATGCTCACTCCGGCACCTTCCTTTTCCGCTTGTAGAGCGCATTGTTTGCAAACATACTTTATATTTCCCTGCCGCTTATACGGATATCGGAGCTATGATGCCTTTATGATGCTTATAATCGACAATTTCAAAATCGTCGTATTTATAATCGAAAATCGATGCCGGCTTTCTCTTGATAACCAGTCTGGGCAGCGGATAAGGCTCGCGGGCAAGCTGCCTTTTGGCCTGCTCGAGGTGGTTCAAATACAGGTGCACGTCGCCCCCGGTCCACACCAGGTCGCCTACTCCCAGATCACACTGCTCCGCCACCATATGGGTGAGCAGCGCGTAGGACGCCAGATTGAACGGAAGTCCGAGGAACGTATCGACCGACCTCATCTGGAACATGCACGACAGCTTGCCGTTCGCCACATAAAACTGAAACGCGTAATGGCACGGCGGCAAAGCCATTTGACCCAGCTCCGCCACATTCCATGCGCTCACGAGATGCCTTCTCGAGTCGGGATTTTTCCTGATCTGCTCGATCACCTGTGAAATCTGGTCGATCGTCCGTCCGTCCGGAGTCGGCCAAGTGCGCCACTGCGCGCCGTACACTCTTCCGAGGTTGCCGTCCTCGTCGGCCCACTCGTCCCAGATCGTCACATCGTTTTCCTTCAAGTAGTTGATGTTCGTGTCACCGCTCAAAAACCAAAGCAGCTCGTGAAAAATCGATCTCACATGAAGCTTTTTCGTCGTCAGCAGCGGGAAGCCCTGCGCCAAATCGACGCGCATTTGCCGGCCGAACACGGAAAGCGTCCCCGTCCCGGTGCGGTCCTCCTTCTGCACGCCGTGATCCAAAATATCCTGCAATAAGTCCAAATAAGCTCTCATAAGCCACCTCGGGCAAAACAAACTCACGGGGGCCGGCCTGTCTAAGGGGAAACGTTGTCAGGTTAAGCGAGCCTTAGCGGAACTATGGTTCGCTAAGCGGGTCCATTTCGGATAGTTTTGAAAATTAGCGGAACTGAGATGATCTATTTGTCTTTTCATCCGGTACACACACCATTTTCCACCGATTTAGCGCATCTCAGTTCCTCTATTTTTTTCAAAGTGCTCATTTATCCGAGGATAGCGAATGTGAGTTCCGCTATGTTTTATAAACTACGCTCCATATCCTGATAACATTGGTCCAAGGGGTCCCGTGGCTAAAAGTAAATCTGCGCGGCCTGACGGCACCTGCAAACGGCGGGCTGCAAACCCGCTATTTGCGGCATTCCAGCAGCGCCCTGAAGGCGAAAATCGGCAGCGCCAGCTGCCGGCGCCAGCGCGACGGCTGGGAAAGCAGGCGGTACAACCATTCCAGATTGAGCTTCTGCCAAATGACCGGCGCCCTCTTCACCTTGCCGGCGATCACATCGAGGCTGCCGCCGACACCGAAGGCCACCTTCGCCCGCACGGCGGATTTGTATTTGTAAATCCAATGCTCCGCCCGGGGAGCGCCCATCGCCACGATCAGGAAATCCGGCTCCGCCGCGGCGATTTCCTTCACGATGCCCGCTTCCTCCTCCAGCTTGTAAAACCCGTTATGACGCCCGACGATTCGTACCCCGGGGTACTGCTCGGCGATTTTTTCCGCGGCGATCCGGTTTGTTTCCTCATCCGCTCCGAGCAAATAAAACGACCAGCCGTGGCGCTGCCCGATGCTCAGCAGCTCAACCAGAAGCTCGTAGCCGGTCACTCTTTCCGCGATCGGCTCCCCTCTCCAGCGGGACGCGAGCACGATGCCGATCCCGTCCGGCGTAATGAGGTCGGCCGCGTGCATCACTTCCTGCAGCTTCGGCTCCTCCTGGTAGCGGACGACGATTTCCGGATTGGCCGTTATCAGATGGAACGGCTTGTCCCGCCCGCCCGATTGCGCCGTATGCTCCAGCAGCTTCACCGTCTCCTGAAATGTCAGCTTGGAAAAAGGTACCCCCAAAATGCGTACCGACTCGCTCATAACCCGTTCACCTTTCCGTTTTTGAAAATGGGCTTGTCTCTTTTTTGCATACCATCCATTATATCAGAAATCGGCGTTTACCGTGAGTACCCGGGGAGCGAATGATTGCGGTGAACCCGCTTCGTGTCAGGAGCGGCAGAATCGCCGCGAGTCTGCGGGAGGAACGCCCGGACCGGGCCGCAAGCTCTATCCTCCGCTTGGCAAATGAGGTATAATGAGAGCATTTGAACAGAAAGAGAACCGGAGGAGAGACCTGCTTATGTACAAAATGATGGCCATCGACATCGACGATACGCTGCTGAACGACGAACGGGAGGTGAGCACCGGCACCAAGGCAGCCCTTGCCGAAGCGGCCGCGCACGGGGTGACGGTGACGCTCGCCACCGGGCGCATGTACGCTTCGGCCAAGCAGCTTGCCGCTCAGCTCGAGCTGAACGTGCCGCTGATCACCTACCAGGGCTCGCTGGTGAAAAACAGCATCGACGGCAAGGTTTTATACGAACGCGCCGTCACCGGACCGGCCGCGCATTTTCTGTTCCGCTACGCGGAGGAACACGATCTTCATCTGCAGTCGTATTACAATGACGTTTTATATGTGAAGGAAGCGAACCAAAAGGCGATCGACTACGCGGAGCTGTCAAAAATTCCGTTCGAGGTGTACGCGGCGTTTCACGAACTGGCGGACAAACCGAACACGAAGCTGCTGATGATCGACGATCCGGAGCGTCTCGATGAAGTCGCGGCGGATCTGAGAAAGCACATCGGCCACGAGGTGCACATCACCAAGTCGAAGCCGCATTTTCTCGAGTTCGTGCACATCGAGGGCACGAAGGGACACGCGCTGGCCGCGCTCGCCGCGCATTTCGGCTACGAGCTGTCGCAGGTGATCGCGATCGGCGACAGCTTCAACGACCGCGAGATGCTGCAGACCGCCGGACTCGGCGTAGCGATGGGCAACGCGGTTCCGGCGCTCAAAGAGATCGCCGACTACGTGACGCTGAGCAACAACGAGGACGGCATCAAGCATGTGGTGGACAAGTTTGTGTTTAACCGGGTCAATGTTTAATTGCGTAAAAAATAAAAGGAGCGCAGCTCTTTAACGGGCCGGCGCTCCTCATATTTTTTACGGTATTTTTACGATCTCACAAAGTCTGCGATTTCTTTCCGTACGCCCTGTAGTAGAGCGAAATGCCGATGGCGACCACCACCGCAAACAGCAGCAGCAAATTCGCGTACATCTGCGAGGCCGGGTCGCCCACCAGCGGATGGAAGCGGAAATCGAACAGCTCGCTGTCGAGTATTTTGCCGACCACGGCGGTCCCGACGGCGCCGGAGATGAAGCCGATCAGGTTGAACAACCCCATCCCGACACCGGTTTCCTCCATCTTCAGCGTAAGCGATACGCTGTTCGACAAGGCGGTTTGGATGAACGAAAAGCCGATGTAGGTGAGCAGCAAGGAACCGGATATCAGCCAGGCGCTCATGCCGACGAAGCAGGAGATCAGCAGCAAGCTCGCAATCAGCAGACCTGCACCCAGATAAACGACGAAGCTGCTGCCTTTTTTATCCGCCAGATTGCCTCCCACCGTGCCGAATACGACCGCGCTGATCGCGCCCGGGAACATGATCCAGCCGATCGCCGTCGTATCGAGACCGTAGATTTTGCTGAGCAAGAGCGGCAGCACGAACATGATCCCCATCACGATGCAGAACACGATAAAGCCGACGATAAGACCGACGCGGAACAGCCGGTTGCGCAGCAGCTTCGGTTCGATGAAGGGCTCGGGCGTACGGCGGATATGAAAAACAAACGCGATCAGCAGGACGGCGCTGGCCGTCAAATAATACCATTCCGGATACGTCAGGAACAGCACAAGCGAAGCAAGGCCGAAACCGAGCATGAACGCTCCGGGGACATCGACCCGGCCCGGCCGCGGCTCTTCATCCGGAAGAACGCTGCGGAAAAACGGCAGTGAGATCAGTGTAAATACCGGAACGATAAACAGGAACGACCAGTGGTAGTGACCCGATATAAAGCCTCCGATGACCGGGCCGACGCCGACGCTGAACGAAACGGTGGAGGTCAGCATGCCGAACACTTTCCCCCGGTCTGACGGTGAAAAATAACGCGCAACGACGACCATGATCAGCGCCGGAATCGCTGAAGCGCCCGCTCCTTGCAGAGCCCGCGCCAAAATGACGAACAGGTATGACGACTGCAGCGCGAAGCCAAGAACAGAACCGATCGTATAAATAATGATGCCGATCGTGATCAGCTTTTTCAAACTGTACAAGTCCGACAGCTTGCCGTAAATGACCGAACCGATCCCGAAAAAAATGATAAAGCTCGTAATGATCCAACTGACTCCGGACGGCTGAAGCTGAAACTGCGCGGCGATGCTCGGCGTCGACACATTGAACATCGTCTCGTTAAGCACGCCGAAAAAAATGATATAAACGATCCAGGGCACCGTCCGCTTCAAATTCAGCGTAGGCGCATCCGCCGCCTGGGCGGCCGTAGCATGATGCATAGTTACTCCTCCCCATAACCGAATATGGCCCTTATCTCTAGTTTTCCCATCTTAACATGCCGCGGCGCGGGTACTGGTGGGAAAGCTTTGTTATAGGAAAAATTCCCGGCCCACGCCGCCTGCTGACTCAACCCGCCCTTACTCCGCCACACGCAGTACGATTTTTCCGGTAAGGCGCCGGCTTTCGCTCAGTTCGTGCGCTTTAGCCGCTTCCTGCAAAGGCAGGATAGTGTGAATCGTCGCTTTCAGACGGCCATCGTCGATCAAGCCGGCAATGTCGGCCAGCTTCGCCCCATCGAACGGAGCCAAGACCATAGCTTTCAAGTTGACCGAAGCTTCGGCAGCTTGCTCGGCGGAATATTGACCCCAGGCTACCGGTACGAGCGTTCCGCCCGGCTTGAGTGCCGCGAACAAGCGGCTCCCGTCCTCGCCGCCAACCGTATCCAGCACCAGATCGGCCTGCACAGTCGTTTGATCTGCCGATGTAACGGTATAATCGATAAAGCGGTCGGCGCCGAGCTGCCGTACGAATCGCTCATTGCGTCCCGAAGCGACGCCGATCACTTCGGCTCCCGCCATTTTGGCCAGTTGAACGGCAAAATGTCCGACCCCGCCGGCCGCTCCGTTCACCAGCACGGTTTGCCCTTTTTGCAGACCGCCCTGTTCAAACAGCGCGATCCATGCGGTAAAAGCCGACATCGGAATTCCCGCCGCCTGGTCATGATCGATCGACTTCGGTTTATGCGCCATGTTCGTCACCGGAACCGCAGCGTATTCTGCGTAAGTTCTACCGGTGCCCGTCATCCCGAAAACGGCATCCCCTTCGCGAAAAGCGGTCACATCGGGATGAACCGCCTCCACGATACCCGAAAAGTCGTATCCCGGTATAATCGGAAGCGGGAAGGCGAAGCCGAAGCGTTTGGCGGCAAGTCCTGAGCGGATTTGCCAGTCTCCGGGATTGACTCCTGCGGCGGCTATGCGGACGAGCGCTTCTCCCGGTCCCGCGGCAGGACGAGGCGCGTCTTCGTAACGCAGCACATCCGGAGCGCCAAAGACATGGTACCGTATAGCTTTCATCGTTTCACCGACTGTTTTCCCCACCTAAGCGCCTCCTTCATAGGCAAAATGCCACTGCATTTCGCCGACACTTGTTGATTAACGTTCATTAATTTGTTAAACATCAATCATTGCTTATCATGCTAACGTACGATTAAAATATAATCAATAAACAATATCTCGCCTTTGCCCGTTATTCAACGCATTTTGATAATTGTCGGAAAAATAATCCTTAAAGGGGGGTTAAACATGGAGACGCAAACCAAAAGTATCGACCGACGCGCCAAAAGATCGGTTCGGCTTATCAAACAGGCTTTCATCGAGCTTATGGGGGAAAAGGGGTTCCATTCGGTCACGATTCAGGACATTACGGACCGCGCCGATGTGAACCGGGGGACCTTTTATGCACATTTTCCGGATAAATACGCTTTGGCCGATTCCATTATTCGCGAGAATTTTCAAAATTTGCTGGAAACCAGCTTGCCGCCGGACTCCGGTTGGAGCCGGAGCAACTTGCGGCTGCTGATCCGGACGATTCTGCTGCATTTCGAAGATGCGTGCCGCCGCTGCTATCGGATAGAGGAGCTTGACCCGCTTTTTGAACGCGCGGTTCAGGAGACGCTTGCCGGACTACTTATG
Source organism: Paenibacillus hamazuiensis (assembly GCF_023276405.1). Lineage (NCBI taxonomy): Bacteria > Bacillati > Bacillota > Bacilli > Caryophanales > Paenibacillaceae > Paenibacillus > Paenibacillus hamazuiensis. The sequence continues at coordinate 7,757,418 of NZ_JALRMO010000001.1, read as the reverse complement.
AAGTGGCTGGGGGAGGTTTCTTCGCAAGAAGCGGATTGGCGCGTGCCGACCAAGGCGATGTCGTTTATGGTCAGCTGGATGATTTTCGGAGCGGCGGTCGAATGGAGTATGGCTAAAAGCATGTGCACGATCGATCAGATGACGGACCATATTCTGACGCTTATTACCGAAGGAGTTTCCCGGCTTACACCCGGGGGATTGGCGGAATAAGGAGTGAACAAACCGGCAAAAATGAGCTGCACCTCATTTCCTGGCGTTAAAAAAAGAAGCTCCCGTCGATGCCGTCCGTTCAAGGACTGGCCTCGGGCAGGAGCTTTTTTGAGATTTCGCGCGGGTTACTGCTTCAGCGTCTTGACAAGGCGCTTCACTTCTCCGTTTGGCGTATCTATCGATTCGTAAAGGTTGATCGTCAGCGGGTACTCAAGCTGCTCGGTTTTCAAATTGCCGATCTGCACGGTCTGCTCGCCGCTGATCAGCTTGTTCGCCCCGACAAAAGGAACCGTTTCTGAGCCTAACGTGCGGCCGAGGCCATCGACGAGCTCGATTTTGAACTTCGAGAAGTTTTGATCGACCACGACATTGTCCTCCTGGCTGACGGTCAGATCGAGCTTCATTTTGTAAGAGTAGGTGAGCCCCTGCCCGACGCCGCCGTTGGTAAAAGCGCTCAGCTGCCAGTCGTTCAGCTTCACCGTAAACGGATAAAACGACATTATGTCGCTGTCCGTATCCTGCTGAACCGCCGTCTGCACGGCCGCGATCGCACTGCTGTACGGTGCGGTCGTCACGTTGTCCAGCAGCCGGATGGCAAGCTGCTGGCCGTTTTCCGTATCCGGCACCATGAAAGAGTAATTCATGACGTAGCCCAGGTTCGGCATCAAGTTCGTCGCCGTCGTCGTCTGACGGCTGCCGGCGTAAACGGAACCGTCCGAACCGACAAGCTCCGCTTGGAAGTTCGGCAGCGGCACGGTCAAGCTGCTCTCATTGCTCAGCTTGAACTTGGCGACGACGGTTTTATAGCCATCCTGGTCGCCGCCGTGCATGTGAAGCTCGACAAGCGAAACCTTGGTGTCTGCGTTCACCAGCTTGTTCAGCGGGTCAAACGGAATCGGTGTGCCGATCGCGTAAGGTATCGGCGTCATTCCCGCAGCGGCTCCGGCGCCGGATGCCGGCATCGCCAGCTTTAACCGTCCGACGTCGAACATCATCGTCGCGGGTTTCGTTTGGCCCGCCGCGGTTGCTGCGGGAGTAAACATCTCGCTGGTCATCAGCAGCAGATTTTGCAGCGTTGCGCCGTTATCGACCGGTATCGCGAAATGCACGTATTTTTTTTCGCCGGGTGCAAGAACAATATCCCCGGTCTCAATGCGGCTGCCGGTGTATACTTTGTCCGCCGTTTTTCCGTCGAGGCGAAATACGGACATCGTTTCGTTTGCGGCTCCCGGATTTTCAGCGAGCATGGTGACGACGACGGTTCTTGCTCCTTTGTCGTCATTTTGCTCCGACAGTTCGGTCGGCGTGAAGCGGATCGGCGATACAGAGCCGGGAATCGTAAACGTTTCTCCCCACGCTTTGTTCGCCGAAGGGTCCGTGATGTCGGCTTTGGAGCCGTTCCACACCGACGCGGCCGGTATTTGCAGCAGCACCGTTTCCTGCTTCGGATAAACATA